>JAGHJJ010000081.1 GCA_017886705.1 Bacilli bacterium
CTATAATTAATACAAGGTAGTCCTATTTGTCAAAAGGAAATTGGAATAAATTAAATTTCGGACTGGGAATTTAGTCGTTAAAAAAAGTTCCTTTAATAATTCGGGAACTTTCTATTTAATTTTACCTTATAAATGTTTTACGTGGACTTTTTCTTCTTGTTGTTCTAAAGATGCTAGTTCCTGTTCTCTTTCATCTATCATAGCAAGAAGTGCATCTAAATATTCTGGTGACTCTGCAGCCAACATTTCGTCTATATCTCTTACTACGTTTGCTTGTTTTAATTGATTTAAATATCTTTGATATTCTTGATTATTATGATTTATAATTGCTGGAGTAGCAACTGATGATGAAGTAGTAGTAACTAATGTTGTAGATACTTTCTTTGGATCAAATTCTAACTCTCCTTTGTTGTCCTTAATTACAAAACGTCCTACTGCTGTTGTTCCTCCAACACTTGTAGTTCCAATTGATGCTGGATTTGGAGTTAATAACATAGTTGTTGAATTATCTAAAAATGCCATAAATCATTCCCCCTTATTTTTTTATATTTCCTACTAAAGTAGTATTTGGCATTTGTCCTTCTGCAGTTTGTAATACTGCACTCTTCATTGATTGTAATGCTCTTATACTTGTTGCATTATTTATAATTTGATCTGCTTGTTCCTTAAATGTATCTTGTTTAGAAGCAGATGAATTATTATTTTCTTTTTTATTTATTTCTCCTAATGCTTGCTTTTGCTGTAATATTAAGGCTCTCATTTGTTCTAGTGATTCTTTACTAGTCATACCTTCTACTATTCGATTTAATGTATCGATGTTTTGCCCTCTTGTTTTCGCTTTAGATATATCTGAAATTAGTTCTTGGTTTTTTTCTCTTAGCTGTTGGATTTCATTTCTATTTGCTTTAGCAATTAATTTTTCTGCAGATTTCATTCTAGCCAAATTATATTCTTGAATATTTATGCACTGCACATTTTTAAATGCTGCAATAATTTGGTAGCCACCTACTATTTGAGGTAAGATAGGTATTCCTAATATTCCTAACCCTATACAAGCACCAAGTAATTGTCCATTTCTTTTTAAACAATCTTTATGTATCTTTTTATTCATTTCTAATGCAGATGGAAACTGTTCTTTTCTTCTATTTACACCTATATGATAGTTAATACTTCTTTTCTCATTTAATTCTACTCTGACTAATGTTTTACTTCTTTTTTCTATGTCTAGTAGTTCTTCTCTTTGTTCATCTGTTAAATCTTTACATAAAGCTTCGTCTGTTTGATATTGTATTCTTTTATCTGCAAATTTTAAATATCCTTTTCTAATTGCTTTTTTATTTAGAAGTTTAAACTTCCATTTGTCAAATGTTAAAACAACTTTTTGAAACTTTTCTGCACCAAATTTTTCATGTAGTTTTAATTTTTTATGATATAGTTTTCGTATCCATTTTTCTTGAGCTTCTACCGATAAACCTTTAGGCATTTTAATTGCTGCTGGCCTCATTATTAAGCGATAGGTATACTTTATTTTTTCAATTTTACTACCTATTTTTTGAATTGGTTTAGCACCTTTTTTACTTTCTTGTTTTGTTTTTTCCTCTTTTAATTGTTCTAGCCATTCTTTTTGTTCTTCTTCTGATAGGAATTTAGGCATATCTATTTCATCTGGATTACAAAGTAAATAGTACTTGCGTTTTAAATTTCTTATTTTATTTCCTATTTTTTGAACTTGTTTAAGATATGACTTTCTTTCTAATTCTTGTTTTTCCTTTTCTAATTCTTTTCTCCACTCTTTTAGCTCTTCTTCCGATAGGTATTTCGGCATGTCTATTTTATCTATATCGCAGAGTAGATAGTACTTGTATTTTAAATTTTCAACTAGCCCTTTCTTTTCCATTTTTTATCCCCCTAATATCCTTGATTGGGCATATTATACCATAAAATGCAAAAAAAAGCAATAGCTACTGATTATACAGCTATTACTTGTACCTGATATTTGTTAGATATAGACCTTCTGCCGGGGCAGTTTTTCCACCTTTCGATCTGTCTTTTTTATTTAAAAAATATTCCACATATTCAGGAGATTCTTTTTCTTCTCCTACTCTAATTAGTATACCAACCATATTGCGAATTTGATAGCGTAGGAAACCATTTCCTGTAAAAGTAAATTTTATGATATTATCATTTATTTTTTCTATGGTTGCTTTAGAAATTGTTCTTATGCAATTTTCTTTTTTTTTGTTCTCTGTTACAAAGGCTCTAAAGTCATGTTCTCCTAATAAATACTTTATTCCTTCTTGCATCTTTTCTACGTTTAATTTGTAATTATATTGAAATACATAATTTCTTTCTATGGGATTATATTCTCCTATATTCATGTAGTATTCATAAGTCTTTTCTAATACATTATATCTAGCATGAAAATCATCCGCTACCTTTTCTGTTTTAATTACATGGATATCTTCTGGTAGGTTACTATTCATTGCTCGCTTTAATTTATATTCTGTAATATTTATATCTAGGTCTGCGTGCCCGCATTGCATTTTAGCATGTACTCCTTTATCTGTTCTGCCAGAGGATGTAAATGTTGTCTTTTTACCATCATTAATCTTCGTTAATGCTTTTTCAATTTGTTCTTGAATTGTTACTAATCCTGGTTGTGTTTGATAACCTTTATAATTTGTTCCATCATATGATAATGTTATTAAATACCTCATATTTTCTCCTTTTCCACAGAATTTGTGGATTATACATGTTTATAAATATCTTTAATTATATCTCTAATATCTTTATGATAGTCTATTTTTACTTTTTTCTTTTTTATTGCCTTATATGTAAATTGAACTATTTCTGGAACCTTATATCCATTTCTTTTTATATAATCCACTCTTTCATATGTCTCTTCTGTTGCTCCTTCTAAGAATATTCTTTTATTTTTTACAAAGAGCATTTTTGTTGTATATTGATATAACATATCTGCATTATTACTTCCAATAATAATTAATTTATGGTACTGTTCCTTTAGTTTTGTTAGTACCATAATAATTTTTTTTCTGCTTTTGTTATCTAAATATTGAAATAAATCGTCAAATATTAAAATGTCCGGGTTAGATAATAAACTCATTGCAATTTGAACTTTCTTTTGTTCTGATTTAGAAAGTGTCGTTATGTTTCTATCTAACATATTAGTATCTAGTCCTACTATTTTTAATGAGTCATGTTCTTTTTTATCAATATTTTTTATTTGAAGATGATAATAGTTAATGATATAGTCCATATGGTCTTTAATCGTATTTAAATATGGCATTTTTTTAAATTGTTTTTCTATTATACTTATTTTTTTATAATATTCTAAATAGTTTTCTGGAGTTAGTTCTTGATTATCTATGGTAATTTTTCCTTCTGGTAGTTTTTTTAATGTTAAGATATTTAATAACTCTTCATATTCTGGTCCTGTTATTCCTATCATGTCATTACTAGATAGTGTCGTTGTTAGTTCCCAGTCATTTTGTTTTACATTTTCTAATACTATTTCCATATTGTATCTACCATCCTGTCCATATTAAGTTCTACTTTATCTACCACATTATAATCTCTTAACTTGACAGATAAATCTACCATAAAAGGTAAGTCTAATCCTATTTTATTTAGAGTATTATCTTTTTCTATTACTGTTAATGGTCCTCCTTCTAATAGGATTTTTCCATCATTCATTACTAATAGATAGTCACTTTCTAAGGAAACATTTAAATCTGATGTTGTCATGATAATTGCGATTTTTGTTTCTAATTGTAATGTCCTTAATAATTTTATAAATTCATCTTGTTCTTTTTCCTCTAATTCCTGACAAATATCATCTAGAAATAAGATTTGTGGTGTTGCGAGCATTTTTTCTGCTAAAAGAATCTTTATCTTTATAAAGACTGGTATTTTATTGGGATCTTTTTTTTGAAATTTTGTTAGTTTATATTTTTTTACTATTTCTTTATAGGTCTCTTTTTTTTCTTCTTCTGTTTTTTTAAATAAATGAATCGTATAATTTAATTCCTCTTCTACCGTATCAAATAAAAACTCTGGATTATCCTGTGGAATAATTGTACCAGTAATTTCTTTCCACAAGTTCTGTGGATATTCTTCTACATAAGTTCCTAATAATTTTATTATCTCTTTTACTTCTAATTGTCCACTTAATATTCTAATTAGTGTAGTTTTACCACAATTATTTCCACCTGAGATAGTTATAAATTGTCCTGATTTTACTTGGAAGGAGATATCTTCGAAAATATTTTGATATTTTAAGTTTATTACTTCTAATAATTCCATTTATCTTCCCTCCTTTTGTTTTACTTTCTATTATATAATAAAGCGTTTAAAAAAGCCAACTATTTGGCTTTTTTCTTTTGTATTCTATAAGCACACCTTAATAAGAATTTATCAGATACAAATCTTCCAAAGAATTTTGCACACTTCATGGTAAATCCCGGAATAATTAGCATTTTACCTTTCATCATCTCATCAATTGCATATTTTGCAACATAGGTACTTTTTAATGGTTTTACACCAAATTTTACTCCTGCTACTGCATTGAAGTTAGTGTCTACTGGCCCTGGACAAAGAACTGATATTTGAACTTTTGATTTCTTTTTCTTTTGTTCATACCATAGTGCTTCTGATAATTGATATACATAAGACTTTGTTGCATAATAAGTACTCATTAATGGTCCTGGTTGAAAAGCTGCGGAAGAGGCAACATTTAGAATATAACCAGAATTTCTTTTTTCCATGTCCTTTAAAAAAGATTTTGTTAAGATATGTACTGCTTTGATATTAGTATCAATCATATTTAGTTCTGTTTGAAGATCTGTCTTAGTAAATTCTCCAAAAGTACCAAATCCTGCATTATTAATTAAAATATCTATATTTTCTTTTTTAGTTAGTACATATAATTCTTTTACTTTTTGTTCATTAGATAAATCCGCTACAATAATTGTTACCTTGGTAGAGAGAGATTCTTGAACCTCTTCTAGTTTTTCTTTGTTTCTTGCGACTAGAATCAATTCATATTTCTTGGTTGCTAGATATCTTGCCATATCTAGTCCTATTCCAGATGATGCTCCTGTAATTAATGCTTTCATACCGACACCTCTTTTACCTATCTTTTTCTCATTTTTATTATATAATAAAATGACTGAAAAAAAAAGAATGTTGACATCCTTTTACTATTTTCTTATCACTCTTTTATATTTTATTTTTTATGGCCATTTCCCTTTTGAGTTAGTTCTTCATTTATACTATTAAACATAGCATCTAGTTCGTTTTCTTGTGCTCTATATTCTCTTTCTGTTTGGAGTATCATTCTCGTTAATTTATCATCTATATCTTGTTCTAAAGAGAAGGTATTTCCATTTGGTTTTTGATAATTCTTATATTTATCTAATCTTATTGTTGAATCCAGTCTTATGAATCTATTTAAATCATAATCTTCTTTAAATCTTCTTTCTTGTTCTTTATCTCCTGTCATTTTGATTGCTCCAGCAACTGTTGTATAATCAAGTACTGCTTGATGTAATAGTTCTTCTTTTGTCATACCTAAAGCTTCTTGTCCTGGTGTTAACACTAGATTATCTAAATATTCCATTACAGAAGCGTATTCTCTGCGATATTTATTTTGTAAAAACGTATTCGATAAAAACTCTTCTTCTGAAATAAATGCTTTTTCTTCTCTTTCTTCTATATATTCTCGGAGATTTTGATATATCTTTTTTTCTTCTCCTCTATATTTTTCTGTTATAGTATCATTTTTGCTCTTGCTTACATTTAAAAACATATTTTATCACCTAGTATTATTTTATCATAGCCAAAAAAAAGACACAACTGTGTCTTACTTTTCTTCTGCTTCTTTCTTTTTAGCTTTTTCTTTAGCAGGTTTTTCTTCTGGTTTAGCTTCATCTACTAATTTTAAAATTACCATTAATGAATTATCTCCGCGACGTTCAGATAATTTTAAAATTTGAGTATATCCACCATTTCTGTTTTCATAACGTTTTGCTAAATCATGGAAAATTTTATCCACAACTTTTTTATCATTATGTAAGAATGCTAAAGCTTTACGACGAGAAACTAAATCACCTTTTTTACCATAAGTAATCATTTTTTCAACAAACTTACGAACTTCTTTAGCTCTAGTTTCTGTAGTAGTAATACTTTCGTTAATTACTACTTGTTTTGTCATAGTTGCTAGCATGCTTCTTCTATGTTTGTTATCTACACCTAATTTTCTCATAGTTATTTCCTCCTTATATATTAGTCATCATCACGTAATACTAGACCCATGTCTCTGATTTTGTCTAATACTTCTTTTAATGATTTTTTACCTAGATTACGTATTTTCATCATGTCTGATTCACTCTTGTTAACAAGATCTTGTAGAGTATGAATTCCAGCTCTCTTTAAGCAGTTATATGCTCTTACAGAGAAATCTAAGTCTTCAATAGATGTCTCTAATGCTTTTACTTTTGGATCTTCTGTTTTTTCAATCATCATTCCACTTACATCTGCAATTGATGATAAATCAGTTAAAATTGTGAAATGTTCAATTAAAATTCTAGAAGCTAAAGCAATTGCTTCTTCTGGTTTGATTGACCCGTTTGTCCATACGTCTAAAATTAATTTATCATAACTTTCATCTTGTCCAACGCGAGCGTTTGCAACTTCATATGATACTCTTTCAATAGGAGAATATAATGAGTCAATAGCAATAACTCCTGCTTTTTTAATATCATAAATCTTCTTGTTGTCTTCACTTCTTACATATCCACGACCATTTGTTACAGTCATTTCCATGTTTAGAGTTGCTCCTTTTGATAATGTAGCGATAACTTTATCTTTGTTAATTACTTCGATATCAGCATCGTGTTCAATATCTCCAGCAGTAATTTCTCCTTCTTTACTAGTATTGATACGAACTACTTTTGGTTCATTTGAATGATTTTTAAATACTACACCTTTTAAGTTTAAGATGATAGTTGTAACGTCTTCATAAACTCCTTCGATTGTTTGGAATTCATGTAACACTCCATCAATTTTAATACTACTAATAGCACTTCCTGGAAGAGATGATAACATTACTCTTCTTAATGCATTACCAATTGTAGTTCCGAATCCTCTTTCTAATGGTTCTAATTCAAATCTACCATAGAAATTGCTTTCTACAGAATCTGTTATTTTGTAAATTGGTTTTTCAAATTGTAACATGAAACTAACCTCCCTTATTCATTAATTATACACGTGGACGTTTTGGTGGACGACATCCATTGTGTGGTATTGGTGTAACATCAACGATTGTTGTTACTTCTAATCCAGCAGTTTGAAGTGAACGAATTGCTGTTTCTCTACCTGGTCCTAAACCTTTTACGCGTACTTCTACTTTACGCATTCCCATATCATATGCTGCTTTACCTGCAGCTTCTGCAGCCATTCCAGCAGCGAATGGTGTTGATTTTTTACTACCTTTAAATCCGATAGCACCAGCTGATGCCCAGCTAATTACGTTACCATCCTTATCTGTAATCGTAGTAATTGTATTATTGAATGTTGAATGAATATGTGCAATACCTTCAGGAACATTCTTTTTTACTTTTCTTTTTCTTGTCTTATATGCCATGAGTTTACCTCCTTCAAAAAATTATCCTTGTTAATTTCTAACTAAACTTTCTTCTTGTTTGCTACTACTTTTCCTTTACCTTTACGAGTACGAGCATTACGGTTTGTTCTTTGTCCTCTTACAGGTAATCCTTTTTTATGGCGACTTCCTTGATAAGAATTGATCTCCATTTTAGTTTTGATATTCATACTTACTTCACGACGAAGATCACCTTCAGTTAAGTGTTTGTTAATTTCATCACGAATCTTAACTAATTCTTCTTGTGATAAGTCTTTCGTCTTTTTTGTTGGATCAATGTTTACTGCTTTTAAAATTTGTCTTGCTAAACTTTTTCCAATACCATAAATATAAGTTAATGAAATGCAAATGTGTTTATCATTTGGAATATCTACACCTTTAATACGTGCCATTTAATACACCTCCTAAAAAATTATCCTTGTTTTTGTTTATGCTTTGGATTTTCACAGATTATTCTTACTGTACCTTTACGTTTTACAACTTTGCATTTTTCGCAAATTGGTTTTACTGATGCTTTAACTTTCATTTTTATCCCTCCTATTATTTACGATAGGTTATACGCCCACGTGTTAAATCATAAGGTGAAAGTTCTATCATTACGGTATCTCCTGCTAAGATACGAATATAGTTCATTCGTATTTTACCAGAAACGTGAGCTTCCACAATGTGTCCATTTTCTAGTTGAACTTTGAATTTCCCACCTGGGATAA
>JAGHJJ010000082.1 GCA_017886705.1 Bacilli bacterium
CAATTAGTTAAATATGCTATGGATGAAAATATGAGCCAATCTGCACAACATGCCTTAAGAAACACCGTAGTATCCAGAAGTACTGTTTCTAAAAAAATATCTAGATTAGATGGCTCTATCCAAGAAACAGGGTTCAGTTCATTTTTACTCTTTTTTACTGTATTTAATTAAAAAACATTCTTTAACACCTTTATGAATAAAATATCAAATAACATCAAAGATACTATATTCTACTTATCACCATCCATAGTATGCAAATATGTTTTCAAATACTCTGTCCACTCTGGAACATCTTCTTCATCAAAGAAATGAAATAAAAAATCTACAACAAATTGATGTCTACTTGCCGCTTCTTTCTTTCCAGACTCTGTTAGCATTAAGTTTTTTAGTTTTAATATTTTATCAAACATATGACAAATAGCACTATCAGCACATTTTTCTAAAGATTTATCTTGTGTTCTACCTTCAAACGGAAAAACATTTTTATCAAAAAAGGGATTCCCGTAATTGATAACATATTCATAATCTCTTAAAATACCATGTGCACCTAATGCATCACACATATCGGCATCAGAAACAACCTTTCCTTCAATAGTTGTAGGAATACAGCCCTTTAATCGCTTTCTATATCCAATATTACTAATAGCAAGACAAACTTGATCCTGTATACTTTTATCAACACCACAATCATCCATAATTTTTCTAGCATTCACTAAATGTTTAGCATACTCCATACCAAACAACTTATAATCATCTACATCATGAAGTAATGCAATCAAAGAAATAATATCTTTATCTGCCTTTTCCCGTTCAGCAAACTTTAAAGACAAATGAAAAACTCTATCAATATGTTCCATACCATGACCAGAATGATCTTCTCCTAATAACTGACAAACATGTTCTCTAACCTTTTCTATCATCTTAACACCTCTAACAAAACTATATCAATCAGATGAATAATAAATTATGATTTTCCTATCCTCTGGATTTCCACCATCTGATTCAATCAAATCCTCATCTCGAATTTCCAGATAATATACACCTAGATTATCCGGATTATTTTTATTAATAAAAATTGCATTATGAGTGATTCGATAATTTTTACCAGTATCAGTTCGAATATTGTTAATAATACTATACACTTCCTCATAAATTGTTTCTCCATACTTCACATGTCGCCTGCTTCTTCCACCATGTTGATCATACGATACAATCTCTCCATCAATAAAATTCAAAAAAGAATAAATCTGTTCATCTAATTCCGGCTTTTGCTGAATATCAGGAGTAAACAAACTTTTCAATGTGTCCGCGTCATTCTTCTGAATACACTTCAAAATAGTATTTGCCTGTTTTCTAGCAACAGCCGCAGGAGAATGGTTATTGGTAATACTACATCCTGTTAGACAAACAAAAATCAACACAATTAAAAAAACACTAAAAATCAAACGATATCTTTTTACCATTTATAACATCACTCCCATAACGACGATTACTAATATGAAAACAACAAAGATTCAAATGCTAAAATCAAAAAATCTTTATCTGCCTTTTTTCATTCAGTAAAATTTGAAAACAAATTAAAAATACTATCAATATGTTCATACCATAGCCAGAATGAATTTCACCTAATAACTAATAAACAATTTGTCAACCATTTTTTAACATCCTAAAACTTCTAACTAGTTCTTAGTCTTAACTTTTGCAGCATTAATCGTTTTTAATCCCTCTTCGATTTGAGGCTCTAACGCTCTAATTTCATCTATCGTATAATAATCTTTATCAACATAATCTTCGACGTAACTACTAACTTCATTAAGACAGACTTGATAATTGTTATCTAATAGATAATTATAATATTCTTCATTATAGACTGTACCAAGTCCATCACAATAGACAATCATTTCTTCTGTTACTAGATCATACACTTCCGTATAACGAGCCAATCCAAACAAAATATCACTACTAGCATATATATATTCTGTTACATTATATGATTCTTTATCATATAACAAATATACATTATCACTATTATAATATTGTACTGCTTCTCCATCTTGAATAGAAAACTCATAGTAATCCTCGATATTAGAATATCTCTCAGGTACAGGAGTAATTTCCGGAATAACATCATCACTACCACAACCTGACATAAAACATACAGTGCTCAAAACTCCCAAAGATAATAATTTTTTTTCACATTAGTTAATCTATATTTATCCATATAACCTACCTCCTAATTAAAGTTACATCTATTATACCAAACTATTATCTAACAACTCAATAAAATTAAGAATAACACATGCCAATACATCAAAATCATAAACCTTATCAATAATAGGGACATGGATAAATATCATTTTGGTAGATAATTGATTTTGATAAATATAGCTTAATCACTCATAATATATACGATTACATAAATACGAATCTACATCATGAGAAATACAAAACTCTATTAGTACTTTTTTTAAAAATTTTCTAACAAATAAAAAAATGATAATTTTTTAGTTACCATTTTTCTTATCTAAATATTCTATAATAGCATACGATGCATCTCGTCCACTTCGACCTGCAAAAGCAACCGTTCCTGGAGTATTTGTTAAATCTCCACCAGCAAATATGTTCTCCCGAGATGTTCTTCCCTCTTGATCAATTTTTACTTTTCCACGAGGAGTTCTTTCTAATCCCAATCCACTAACAACACTCTCTTCTACCATAGATCCTATGGCCATCATTACATAGTCACATGGTATATGATAATTGCTTCCTTCTATATTTACAGGACTAAGACGACTTTCTCCTTCTTTTTGAATTAAATCTGTCTTAGTTACTTCAACTCCTTTTACTTTAGTAACACCATCTATTTTTAAAATATTATGTTGAAATAAAAACTCTACACCATCTGTTTTAGCATCCGCAATTTCTTCTTTCGTAGCTGGCATCTCTTTCTCACTACGCCTGTAAATGACATAAACATGTTCTGCACCTAACCGCTTTACTGTTCTAGAAACATCCATCGCAACATTACCACCACCACTAACAACAACAGTCTTTCCATGATAATCAGGATGACTATTATTTTCTAAAATTTCATTGCCACCATAGACACCATTTAAATCTTCTCCTGGTATATGCATCTTTAGTGAAATATTACCTCCAATTCCTAAAAAAACAGCATCATACTCTTTCTCTAAATAATCTAAAGTAATATCACGACCTAATTCCTGATTTAATTTTACTTCAACACCTAAATCTAAAATCTTATCAATAGTCTTCTTTAAAATATCTTTAGGAAGTCTAAAATCAGGAATTCCATGATATAAAATACCACCTAAATAATTATGTTTTTCATAAACAACAGGACTAATACCGTTAATCGCAAGAAAAGCAGCACAGACAAGTCCGGCTGGTCCACCTCCAACGATTGCAACCCTCTCCCGCCTTTTAGGACAATCCTTCCTTACAATACTCCAATTATTTTTAATAGATAAATCTCCAATAAAAGCTTCTAACTCTCCAATTCTTACCGCATCATAAGACACTTTCTTTACACAAGCTCCTTGACATTGCTTATCATAAGGACAAACTCTACCACAAATAGCTGGAAGAACAGTAGTCTGACATAGTACTCTATAAGCATGTTCATAATCTTCACTTTTAATATCTTTGATAAAAGAAGTAATATCATTATTAAATGGACATCCTACTTGACAAGGTTTAGTAACACAACTAGCACAATAATTTGCTTTTTCTAAAATACTATTCATGATGACCACCTCCTAATAAATAAGACCTATCTACAAAAGTAGTATGTAAAAGTTCTTCTGCTATCTCACTATTAGGTTCATTTAAAAACTTCTCATAAATCTCTTTAATTTCAGGATTTTGATGACACAATCGAATCTTAGAATGACTATCTTCCTTCTCCATACTTTCTAGTCGTTTATTCTTTCTACTTTTCATCTCTAATAAAGTAAGTTTAGGTTGTCCTCCACCACCAACACATCCAAAGCTACAACTCATAACCTCAACAAAATGATAAAAAACTTCGCCTTTTTTTATCTTATCAAGAACTCTTACTGCATTTTTCATTCCATTAATAACTGCAACTTTCAAAGTAACATCACCTAAATTAACACTAGCTTCTCTAACACCTTCTGTTCCACGTACATCTTGAAATAAAATAGCATCCTTATCTAAATCCCTACCATTCAAAAAGTAATAGGCTGTTCGAAGTGCTGCTTCCATAACACCACCCGTTTTACCAAAGATAAGCCCGGCACTAGAACCCTTTCCTAATGGAGAAGAAAACTTCTCCTCAGGTAATGTTTTAAAATCAATATCACAATCACGAAATAAAGAAATTAACTCTCTTGTAGTTATCACATAATCCGTATCACTAATACCAGAAACCTTGAAATATTCACAAGCTCGATTAACTTCATCTCTTTTTACTTCTGCTTTTTTAGCCGTACAAGGTGCAACTACCACATTTAAAATTTTACGAACATCAAGCTGCTCTTGTTCTGCAAAATAAGTTTTAATCATACTACTTTGCATGGTAATAGGACTCTTACAACTAGATAAATTAGACAAAAACTCTGGATAAAAAATTTCTGCATAACGCACCCAGGCTGGACAACAAGAAGTAAACATCGGAAGTCTTTCATTATTCTTAATACGATTTACTAACTCCATAGCTTCTTCCATAATCGTTAAATCTGCTCCAAATGTCACATCAAAAACATAATCAAAGCCCAGCCTTTTTAGTCCAGCAACAATCTTTCCTTCATAATTTTCTTCACCTAAAGAAAAAGCTTCGCCAATCGCAACCCGTACTGCAGGAGCAATACTAATTACTTTAACAAAATCTTTCTTGCTTAATAATTCTTTTAACTTTAAATAATCAAACTTCTCATGAACAGCTTCTGTAGGACATAAATTAGCACATTGTCCACAATAAATACAAACTGGCTCCCTTGTTTGATTAATATCATACATCTTTAAAACAGTAACTTCATCCCGACAAGCCTTAACGCAATATCCACATTGAATACATTTAGAATCATCCTTCTCAATTGCTGGATTATCATCACTATAAATAATTTCTAACTCGTTATCTTTCATTACAACACCATCCTAAATTTATCATACAAATAAGACATAACTTGGTCAAGAAAAACTCATAAATTTCCTAACTATATAAAAAATAACACCAAGGAGTAACACACGGTCAAGAAAAAATAAAAAAAAAGACTCAATAAAGTCTTAAAATAAATCTTGCATCAAAAGAAAAGTTATAATAATAGAAACAATTAATAAAATAGAAAAAGCAGAAATAAAAGTATTAGCCTTAGTAGATAATTGATTCTGTTTCTTAATAGTTCTATCTTTAATAGCATAAACCAAAGTGGAAATAGCATAAATCATCGGTGTAAGACCAACTGTACCAAGAACTATATGTAATACTCCTGCTGCAATATACCACTCATAGATAGAATATAATTTTTTCTCTTTCTTATCACTAATACGAAAAATAATACTAACAATTAAAATTATCAATACTAAGATCCAATTAAGAACAACAATCATATCTCTAAAATTATTTAACACATCTATTGCTTCCTGATTTCCAGATAAAGCAGCAGTAAACCTTAATCTAAAATACCAATCCATAGAAGTAATAAAATTATCAAAGAAAATAATTATCGTAATAACTAAAACTATAACCATCAAAACAATAGCTTTAGAAGAAAGAAAAGATATATTATTTTTCTGATTATTATCTACATCATTAACATTTCCTAAAGAACTATTCTCAACTGCATTCATCATATATCACCTCTATTATGATAATAACACATAAACACGACTAAGGAACAAGAAAATCCCATATTCTCATATATTGTTCAAATTGTACATCTTTTTTCACCTGAGCAGTAGGATGATAACACGGAATAATAACAAAATCATCTTGTTTAATAACTGGCATATCGCGAATAATATCCGATAATCTATGACTAATATGAAAGCCGTACATAGTTGCTAAAGAAAATAACGGATAATATCCTAAAGTAATAATAACTCTAGGTTTAATAATATCAATTTGTCTTTTTAAATAATCACTACAATAGATAGTAGATTTTAATAAATCAATATTCTCTCCTCGATAAAGATTCCCTTTTCTAGCACACATAATAGCATTAGTAATAAATATATTGTCTATATCAATAGAAGTATGAGAGATCTTAGCAGACTCCAATAAATACTTCATAAGCATCTTTTTAGTAAGACTCTTTTCACTATTGATTAAATAATCCCAATTCTCAAGTGTTGGATTAGTCAAATAAGAATTATGTAACTTTTCCATATCAGCATAAGGTCCCCAATCTTGTCCTATAACCATAATAGAAGAATCTAATCTACGGTACCAATCTGTCCAAACAGAAGGAATACTTTTACCAAAATCAACATCACAATATATATTAATTAATGAACAATCTCTACCACTTTTCTTTCTTAAAGACATACAGCTTCTACACTTAGACATAGCTTCTATTAAATCATCAAACTCTTTTTCTTTCATAAAATTCCTACCCTTACTCAAATTGATTAGCAAGCTGATCAATACTAACTCCGCCAGCACCATTCCAATCAATTACTACGCTATCAAACTCATTACTTCGAAACTGATTCATCTTCTCATAATCTTCTCTACTCATATCAAAATTCAATGAATAAATATTCTCACTAATTCTATCTATATTAGTACTCTTAACCAAGGGAAAAAGATGCTTTTCTTTCCATATCCAATTTAAAATAATCTGATTTTGAGTTTTCTGATACTTTTTAGAAAGTTCCAAAAGTAATGAATAATATCGATTAGCTGTTCTACCACGTCTTAAAGGCTGATAACAAACAAATTGTATATTATGACACTTACAATAATCTAATACACCAATATCTTCATAGGTTTTACATTCTAAATTATAAACACCTTCAAAAAAATCAACAGAAACAGCCTCATGAACTTCAATCAACTGTTCTAAATTAACATTACTAATACCAATATATCTAACTTTACCAACAGAAACCAATCTTTGAATTTCCAAATAAACTTCAACTAAAGGAATTTTAGAAAACACAGGACTATGTAATTGCAAACTATCAACATAACGAAGGTCTAAAACTTGTAAATATTCATTTAATTGTATTTCTACATCTGATATATCTACAATAGTAGGTTCCAAATTAACAGTAATAAACAAATTTTCTCTACCAACTTCATCAATAAACTTCTTTACCTTTTTTACAATTTCACCATGATTATATAACATATATAAAGATAAATAATTTTGTCCCTGAGAAAAAGAATACACTAAGGAAGGGATTTCTTTTTCTATATTTTCACAATCAATATTCCAAGTACCAATACCAATAGGAAAAATATTTTCTTTTAAAATCATACTTTATTCACCTAACCATATATTATTTTTTATCTCTACTATAAACTTCAGAAGCCAACGGATGTAAAAAATAAATTAAAGTATCAGAAGTCTTAAACTCAACTGCATCCCATTCTGGCCTTTGAATATAAGAATATCTAGAATCTTTTCCTACCCTGTTAAGTAAAATGTTTCTATCTTCTACAACAAAATCAATTGCCGCTTCCCAATTTAAACGAGTCTCATCAAAAAATCTAATTTTAACAAACTTTAACTCTCCAAACTTAGTATGAATTGCCTCATGCAAAATATAGACATTCCCTCTTTCCGTCTCCAAAATTAAAGAAGAAATATTTTGCATTTCTAAATCCAACTGCATCTTATGCTCCACACTAGTAGGAAAGACATCAATAAAGTCAATACATTTTATTCCTTCTATTTCTTTCAAATCACTATCAATTCTTTCTAAATTTTTACGAACAATTTCATATAGCATAATAAAATCCTTCCTACTTTTGTCTTTTCCTATAATAAGTAATCATATCAGAAGAGACAAATCCTAACTTACCTAAAGCATGCATCATAATTTTATTCTCTCTACCAACAAAATCCATAATAAAATTACAGTCTTTTTCTCTAGTTTCTAATTCTTCTAACATCTGCCTTAATAATCCCTGTTTTCTATACTCATCTTTTACATAAGCCTGCGATAAATAGATACCGCGACCAGAATCAGCAAAATATAAATAAGAGTATAAAAGAAAGCCAACACATTCTCGATTCACTTCAGCAATAATTACTTTACATATTTTATTTTGAAATAAATCTCGATCAATATTTTCAGAAAAATGACTTTCACCAAGCCCTGAAACTTGATTAATCTCTTTATGTGCTTCTAAAATAAATCCTTTATCATCCACTTGAGCATCTCGAAACGAAACATTCATAACAAATTCTCCTTACTTTCAAATTATTAATTTTCCAATAATAACTTCAAATGCATATAACATTTACACACTTACCTTCTAATATTTTTCTACCAGTTATTTTCAAAATATATAATCAACCATATTCTATAATATATTTTGCATATAAGAAAGGACTAACATCTGAATTAAATATCATTTTGATTACCAACATTACAGACTTTCTGTAAAGGACAATCCTCACATTTTTTCTTATTACAAAAACTATTTCCTACTTCCCATAAATATTTATCAATAGTACTAGCATCAACCATTAACTCTTTTCCGACCATAATATAAGTATCAGATAATCGTTTAATATCTTTCTGATTTAATTTCTTAGAATCTATAATACCAGTAAAATAACTAATCTCTATATCATGTCTATCAATAGGGATAATTTCTAAATCTTCCTTAAAATTACAAACCTTAGAATCACATATAATTCTAATCAATAAACCTCCAGTTTTTTGACCATACCCTGGAATACTTTTTATAAATTGTTCTAAAGAGCGAACACTTTCTAAAGATTTTAAACAATACAAAAGATTGTCATACTTTATTAATACTTGCGATAACATCATCCATTTTTTAACAGCAACATTAGGATATCTAGGATGAACATGAGAAACTAAAATATTTCTAAGTTCTTCTTCTGACATAGCAATAACATAGTTAGGATTAAAAATGCAAGGATATTTCATATAAGTATCCATTAAATTATGATGATATATTTTAGACCTCATACCATAATCCAATAAACAAGAGTAAAACATATATATAAAGTATTTATTCGTTCCGTAAGTAATATTAACTGGATATTCTATAGTGGCAAGATTATTTTGATTTTGAAAATATTTCTTTAATAGCAACACTATTTCTCTACATCTTTGATAATCGATATTCAAAATAATCACCACTTTCTAAAATCATGATGTAAAACTCTCTCATCTAACTCTGCAAATCCATTTCTACTCCATAACCATAATGCTGTATGAATATCAATTGGCTTGTATTTAGTTCCCTGAAATAGCTCATCCCAACGAGCAATAACGATTTCTTGTACATGACTAGACAAAAACTCTTCTTCTGTTATTAAACCTAACTGATAAGTAGACTTACAAACATGCGTATCAGGAGCAACAGTTAAACTCTCAATATTTTTATACCCTCTATCTGTATATTGCCAAATAACATACAACCAGTAATTACATATTTTTGTTCCTGATAAATAAGGAAATCTCTTTTTTTCTTTTTTCTGAACAAACTCTCGGATTTTATCCACATCATTATGAAAAGTATCAAATAATTTACGAATATCACCGTCAAAAAAATCTACAAAAGTCTGACATAACGCTATCCATATTTCTGTTTGTTTATTTTTCTGTAATGCTACTTTATATTTTGTTAAAGCAGTCTGAACTTCAAAAAAAGAATGATTCAATACTTCTTTAGGAAAAAATACAAACCTAGTTTCCTTATCTTGATATGTCTTATTAGCAGCCTTCCATAACTCATACGAATTTCTTTGATAGTTTAATGCCATAGGCAAAGTAAAATACAAATAATTTTCTAACGACTCCTGAGGTAAACCTGGATTAGAATCTTCTGGCATCACTTCTCCACCAAGTAACCCCTGCTTCCACATCGCATATAAAATATCCACCTTTTTTAGTATTTCTTCTTTCAAAACATATCACCCTTCTAACTCTTCTACAACTAATTTTACTTCTTTAAACATCCTTTTCACCTAAATAGTATATTCATCATTACTGTCTAATCATTATCTTTAACATAATCAATATAATGAGGTCTATTTCTATTTCGTTGATAATATGCATCGATACCATATTTCTTGATTTCAATATTACCATCTAACCATTTCTTAATAGTTGATTTTTTATAAACACTTTCATTTACCTTATCACAAGGAAACTCACTACACTGAGCACAAAATAAAACACGATGCTTTTGTGTACATTCTGGAATAAAGCAACCTTTAATACAACAACTACTAGCTCTTCCATTTCTACACCCGCTACATTCAGGATTAGCATACTTCTTTAATTTCTTATGAAATAGCAAGTATTCATCTAACTTATGCCGATACTGTGCTTTTAAATTCTGATTTAAAAACTCCTGATGCCCCTCCAACAAATGTAATAATTCCATAGCATGATAACTAATATCACCATAACTACAACCAGTACAAGTACTACAAAACATAGAACAAGGAGCAATCGCTAAAAGGATTTCATCACTTATTTTTTCCTTAACCATAATACCACCTAAAAAAATTATAACAAAAAAAGACGATATTTCCTATCCAATATCGTCATAATATCACTGAATTATTTTCCTCTTTTAACAGGAGAAATTCTACCAATTTTTAAATTTTTATCCTTAACCATTTCTTTCGTAGATTTTTCTGCATTATGTTGTTGCGACTCAGAAACATTAAAAAAAACTTCTTCCCTAGCCATTTTCTCAAAATCACCTGAAATAGAATCATCTAATACCTCTAATACTTCACTACAATCGGTAAGGCAATTAAACATCATAGAACGCTCTATATTACATTTCAAAGCAGTTTTCTCATCTAAACTCATAGTATCTAAAAGTAAGGTAGCTACCCCTTCATCAATTGCTCTTTTTAAAGTATCAATATTTCTATTTAAAACAATCCTTTTAGCAGCAGAAATCATAATAGCAAGATCTTCTTTACCATGAGAAGCCGCAGCCAATGATAAAATAGAACTTTCTTCATCTCGCATATGAGATACAACCTCTACCATTCCCTCTAAAGATAATTTTAACTGCTCAAGTCGATTAACATCAGCTAACCTACTTTCTAACTCTCGACCAAGTTTTACACATTCTTCTAAATCCATAAAACTCCCTCCTTAATAGTTGCACCCTATTATACCATAAAATCTACAAAACACAAAACTTATCTTCTCTTTAAAATCATCTGTTTCCGAACATCAGGGGCAACATAACGAGAAATATCTTTTCCTAAAGAAAATACTTCTTTAACCATACTAGATGATACAAATTGATATTCCTTATCTGCAAATAAACAAACAGTGTTAACACTACCATTAGAAATTTCTTTATTGATTTGTTGCATCCCTACTTCATAATCATAATCACTTAAACTTCGAAGACCTCTAACAATAGCTCCACACTCATATGCTATCGCAACATCAACAGCCGCACCACTAGCAGAAATCACTCTAACATTTTGTATGTTCTCATATAATTTTTCAATTATCGCAACTCTTTCATCAATGGAAAACATACCCTGCATTTTATTGGGATTGCAAAGTACTGCAACCAAAACTTCATCAAACAAATCACTTGCTTGCTCAATAATATTCATATGCCCTTTAGTAATAGGATCAAAACTACCGGGATATAACACTCTACTCATAATATCACTTCTTTCTATATGGATATTTATATTATAAAGAAAAATCAAAAATAACAAAAATACATATATAGAATGACAGATATAATCAAAATTTATAACTAAAAAACCACCCTAAGGTAGTTTTAATCACCAAACATTTCAAAAACTTCACCTAAGAAAGATTCTCTTTTTCTTTTCCTAGTATGACTAGACTTTTTAGCATTCTTTCTATCTTCTTCATCTTCATAATCATGACTATCTCTACGAGCTTCTTGATAAGTTTTTTCTTCCTTTTCAATCAATTTATCTAACTCTCCACGGTCAAGCCAAATACCACGGCATTCTGGACAATAATCAATCTCCACGCCTCTTTTTTCTGACATTAATAAAGTTACATCTTTACAAACTGGACATTTCATAAATAATATCCCTCCTTTAATCTATTATACAAAAACTAAACAAGAAAAGAAACACTTATTTTTCCTCATAAGGATATTCCCAGAAACTTAGTTTTCCATTAATATAAATAGGATCTATTTTTTCTATATTTTCAAGTTGAAATCCATATCCTATTCAACTTGAATCTTTAACAACTCCAGAATAAACAAGAGGATCCTCTAAATTTAATTTTTTCTTCATTTTATCATCGATTGCTACACAGTCAGTAATAGTTGCTTTCGCTAGAATACATCCTGTAGGATAACTAAGACCTAAACTAGTAAACTTCTTCATAGCTTTCTTATCCACACTTTTCCCAGCATGAATTAAAATATCTCCACGATACTTGGTCTTCCAAGTTCGAAATTCATATCTTTTTAATCCTTCAGCAATCAAAGTAGCGAATGGTTGCTTAATTGTAATTACTTTCATAATTCCTCCTAATTAATTACTAGTATATCAAAATATATGATAAAATAAAACTGAGGTGTTTTTATGAAAGAGATAACAATAGCAAATCCAACTTTAATAAAAAATGAAAACTTTGAAACCATCATAATAACAGTAATATTTCCATATCAAGAAAAAATAGAAGAACTAGCAAAACAAGCATTACTACCTGCCATGCTAATGTATATGAACGAAGAATATCCTACAGAAGAAGAATTCCAAAAAGCATTAAAAGAAAACTACATCGTAGATTACTTTGCCAAACAAATAACAGTAGGAACATCCAATTCCTTTGCTTTCTATTTAGTAATTCCTGACAAATTAACACTAAAGAAAGACTATATCGAAAAACAAATATCTTTCCTAGAAAAATGTCTTTATCATCCTAAATTAATAAATGAAGAATTCGATAATTTTGAATTAGATCGAGAAAAAGAAAATTTACTAATAAAATTAAAAAATACAGATAAATCCTTCCATGCCTATCAAACCAAAAAATTACATAAATTAGTAGATAATGAAGGAATATTTTCTAGATCATTATATGACCATCAAGACCTAATAGAAAAACTAACCTCAAAAGAATTATATAAGTTTTATCAAGAAAAAATTAAAAACAACCATCCTCTTATTTTTATCCTAGGAAATATAGAAAAACAAACTATACTACCTATCATAAAAAAATATTTTCCTACACTAAAAGAACAAGAAACATTAAAAACAAATTACAGACATTACCTAAAACCTTTTAGAATAACACCACAAGAAATAACAGAAGAAAAAAAGTTTAAAGACTCTAGCTTATCCTTAGTATATAAAGTAGAAAATATGAAAAAGGAAGACACGATTCTCTTAGGCTTACTAAAAAATATTTTAACGTCACAATCAACAAGACTATTAAGTAAAAAATTAAGAGATGAATATAACTTAGTCTACTCATCATATGCAACCTTCTATCCCAACTTCGGAATCTTTGAAATAACAGCCTATATCAATCCCCTAAATAAAGACTTAGCCCTAGAAAAAATATTAGAAGTGATGAATGATATAAAACAAGAAAAAGAACTAAGACCATTAATAGAAAAAATTATACGTAGAAGAAAAACAAGTTTAATTAGAAGCCTTGATAATAAATATTCCATATTAACAAATGAAATATATAAAAAACTAGATATAGCGTACACCGATAAAGAAAGCTACGACCTCTTAACAAAAGTAACAGAAGAAGACTTACTAGAATTCTTATCAAGACTAAAATTAGACACAATATATTTTTTAAAGGAGATGCAAGATGAATAAAATAGACAAAACAACATTAACTAATGGACTAACCATCTACTTCTATGAAGATAAAAGAAAACATACAACTATTTTCCAATTAATTACTTTTTTTGGTGGAATGTCAAAAGACTACAAAATTGATAACGTAGACTACCACTTTTCTGATGGCATCGCCCATATATTAGAACATTACTTAGTAGAATGTAATAAATATGGAAACTATATAGAAATTTTAGGACAACACGACATGAATAGTAATGCATGTACACAGGGAAAAATAACTAGATTTTTTTTCGATACTGTAGATAATATAGAATTTGGTATAAAAACATTACTAAATTGCATATATTCTCCTGTCTTTACAGAAAAAAACTTAAACAAACTAAAAGAACCTATCTATCAAGAAATTAGAGGAAAAGAAAACAATAAGTTTTACCATGAAGATATTAAAGTACTAAATAACTGTTTTCATTCTTTATCCTTTAAAACAACTGGTGGAACAATAGAAGAAGTAAAAAATATAAGCTTAGAAGAAATCAAATTATGCTACGAAGCATTCTACCAACCATCCAATCAAATAATCATAGTTGCTGGTAACTTTAATAAAGAACAAGTATTAAAAAAAATAAAAGAAGAAACAAAAACCATAAAAATACCAAAACACAAAGTAGAAAAAATAAATATAAAAGAAAAAAAAGAAGTCGTAAAACAAGAAGATGAATTACTATTTCCAACACCTAAGACTTATACAGAAGTAACATATAAAATATCACTAGACCATCTATCTAACTTAGAACAATTAAAACTAGATTTTTATATCTATTACTTTATGGAAATGACTACTAGTGTATCATCACCTTTGTATAAAAAAGTAATCAAAGATAAAATTATAACCGGTAGTATAAACAAATCAAAAAAACAATTAGAAAATTATTTACTTTTATCGATAGGAAGTTATACAGATAAAAAAGAAGAATTAGTTAATAGTATCATAGAAGAATTTAAAAATCCAACGTTAGACAAAGAGTTATTTGAAATAGATAAAAAAAATACCATACTAGAAATTATATTAAGAGAAGAAAACCTTTCTTCTATGATAAGTCCATTAATTGGAAACATAGTAGATTTTAATTATCCCTATCCAGATACAATCGAAGATATAGAAAAGTTCTCTTTTGAAGAATTTAAAAAATTAATACAGTCACTAGACTTTACAAACTATACAGTAACTACCATAAAAAATCCTAAAAATTAAAAACTTTTAGGATTTTATTTATAATTGATCATAAGGAATAACTATTTTAAAGGCTCCAGAGGAATAAGGAGCAATCTGATATTCTGGAAAATAAATCATGATACCACGAGAAGTAAAGACAAAAGTTTGAAAATTAGATTTCTCCGGACTAGTACCTTCAAATAATAATTCTTGATCATGAATATTAGGATTCTTAGAAAGAATCTTTCTACTTTCAGTTGATAAAATAGAAAGTAAATGCGCTTTTTCTCTTACTAAATCATGAATAGTAATAATCTTATCACGGGAAACATCATATACAAAAGATGAAATTCTATGTTCAGGATGAGCACCACCAGTATAAAATGATACATAAAATATAACAGATAAATAATCTTGATAACTATACTCATCATGAGAAATATCTAAAGTATAAGTAAAATTCTCCTGAATTGGTTCCTTAGCATAATTCATAAACTCATGAATTGTTTTTTCTAAAAACTCTTGCATTGTCTGATTTAAAGTTAAATACTTAGTTCTCGGATAAATTACTTGTATTCCATTATTCATAACATCACCAATAAAATATATGTAAAAGTAGGAAAAAACTTGAAAAGAATACAAAAGAACGTTATAGTAAACACTAGGTGATAACATGAAAGTAAAACATATACTAAAACCAATTTATGATGAAAATTCTAAAGTTTTAATATTAGGAAGTCTTCCTTCCGTTAAATCAAGAGAAATAGGTTTTTATTATGGACATCCTAAAAATAGATTCTGGTCCACATTAGAAAAAGTATTTGAAAAAAAATTGGTAACTCCAAAGAAGAAAAAATCAACTTTCTAAAAAAACATCATATTGCCTTATTTGATGTAGTAAAAGAATGTGATATATCTTCATCAAGTGATGCATCCATTAAAAATGTAATACCAAACAATTTAAAACCAATATTAAAAAGTTCAAATATTAAAACTATCTTTACAACTGGAACCAAAGCACACGAATTATATAAAAAGTATATCTAGCCAAAAACAAAAATAGAAGACATTACCCTTCCAAGTACATCTCCTGCGAACTGTAAAAAAGGAATAGAAGAACTATTAACTAAAGAATACAGAAAAATAAAAGAAAAATTAGATAGCTAACCTCTATCTAATTTTTTTTGAAAAGATTGTTGTAAAATTGGATTCATATCTAAAACTTTTTCTTGACTAACATCATCTTTGGCAGCTACTGCAAGATAAGCACCAAAACGATATCCTAATCCTATAGAATAAAAACGGTCATGATATTTTACTGTATAATAATTTATATCTATATCAGTACTAGAAGGAATATGGTAACGTTTAGAACATTTCTCAACATATTTATAAATAAAATCTAAATAATCTAATTGTATATGGTCAAGCGGGGAAATTTCATAAGGACTATACAACCAATCAGTATTACGAAAAGAGGGATATATATCAGTAAAATCTTCTAACCAGTCAAAAAAATCAGCTACTTCTTCTTTATCAAATTTTTTATTATCAACTTTATTATTTCGATACCAATCTAAAAACTGAACAGTAGCACTATTTTTTCGAGTTTCTTTTTTATATTGTAACATCTCCTTAGAAGACATACCAGCAAGTGTAGAATGATATCCTTCTGGAATAAATACTTTCCATAACTCAGATTTAGCATTATTCATATTTTCACCAGATACTTCTGTTGCAAGTTCACCTCGACTCTCACCAAAAAATTGTTGAAAACACTCTCCATCATAATAAGTAATACAATCAACAAACCTACAACTTCTATTATCTACATCTTTCATATCATCAAGTAATTTTTCTAAATTAGAACTTACTCCACTTCTTTTTACAAAAGCCCCAGGATATCCAGGCTGATTAGGATAATAGTCAATATAAAAACCAGTATCAGACACAAAACAAGGATATCCTAACTCCTGATAAGCATATTCCGCTTTCTTTTTAGAAATATAAGAAATATCATTTAAATCCGGTTCCGAAAAATCCAAAGAATAAAAAGAAACAGGAATATTCTTTGCCTGAGCATAATTTTTAACAGAACTTATTTTACCAGAATTTCCAGAAACAAAAACTAACTCTTCCATATTACATTTCTCCTTTATATTTATACATTTTTTTTACTATTTTGGGATTATACTCAGGCATAGTAAGATCAATTTTTTTATCATCAGCAATTTTTTTAGATAAATAATACATCTGTAAAGATAAATAAAATTCTTTCCAAAAAATATTTTGTTCTTCATCCAAAGTATGAAATAAAAATATATTAGGATATTCCTCCATAAACAAATGAATTAACTCTTGATCAAAAGATTTCATCTGATGAGCTAAATATATCATAGGACTATCTGGATTCTGAAATAATAGATTACTTCTTCCATGACAATAAGAACCTTTATCATGAATACAAACACTAGTGGTACCTGTCTCAATCATATTAGACTCCAATATACAAGAAGAGGATTTAGTATCATAGCCACTAGCAACTTGAATTAAATTAGTATCCTTAAAATCAAAGTCAAGGCGTTCTACCCTTTCTCTACTTTTCCATATAAGACTCTTTAATTTATCATTAATTTTTTTATAATCTTCCTTCGTTAATTCCACCTTTTTTTCTTCCAATAAAAGTTCTAATTCTAAAAACATCAAATTCGGTCCAAGAGTAGGAACAATTGAGGTAAAACTCTTTTCTTTATTATCAAGATAAAATCCATTACTCCAATAAATAGTATCAAAAAGCGCAACCCTCCTATCCCCTTCCCAAGTATAGTCTTCTTCTTGCATAACATATTCACTAGTAATTAACATGGCCTCTCCTGGGAATGTTCTTAAACTATCCAACATTCTATTGGATTTTCCACTATTAGACAAAACAATGAATCTTTGATAAGAAGAAATATTTTGTTTATATAAATAATCTCTTGGCTCAATTACTTCACACAATATATCTTTGCTTTCCAAAAACATTTTCAAATACTCGGCAGAAGCACGAGATCCACCAGTAGCCATAATTAAGGTTGGTATCTTTCTTAACAAACTAGGTAAACGTCTACTAAACTGAAAATTTGTCCGTGCTATTACATCATTAACCTGTAATAATCTCTCTTCCAACTTAGAAAAATTAACTTCCGCTGGTTCCGTATAAACATGCTTTATCATAATAAAAACCTCTCTTTCAATATCAATATATCAAAAGAAGAGGTAATATATATGTCAGTTTAATTTTTTTCTAATAATTCAATACTTTTAATACGTTTAAGATAAAAATGTCTAATTTCATTCTTTAATTCACAATAAGCTGCAACGCCCCATTCATTTCCAAATAAGATCAACTCATAAGGATGAATCACTCTTTTAGAAATATTTTTTCTATCCTTAGAATAGTATTCAATAAAACACTTTTTTTGATTCTTAATTGCTCGACTCACCAAGTTATAAATTTTCTTATCAGAAACATCAATAGTATCAGGAGTAATAAATCTTTGAGGAACATGTACATTCTGCCTTAAAACATATCCTCCGTAAGGTCCTTTTACGGTATCAATATAAATACCTGCTTTTTCACATTCCTCTTTATATACTCGAATCATTCTAGGACTAACTTCTAACCTTTCAGCAAGTTCTACTATCTGATACTTACGACCACTACTGAGTAATTCTAACATTTCTAAAACATTACTAACTTTAGACATTCTATCACTTTCCCAAATAAAACTATAAATACTCTTGATAATATTTTTGAATCTTACTCCAATACTTCTCAGTCATAGGAGACAAATTACTAGGCATCTCTTTTAAAGAAAACCATCGTAATTCTCTAGACTCATCATCACCTATTTTTAATGTTCCATGATACTTACAAACTTCAAAAACAGCCGTAATATCATATAACTTATCACCGTTAGGATATTCCCGGTAAGTATCTTTACCAGATAATACTTCAAGTAACTTCATATCATCAATAATAAGTCCAGTCTCTTCTTCTAATTCTCGCTTTGCAGTCTCTTCAAAACTCTCTCCAAGTTCCATCGACCCGCCAGGAAATCCCCAGGAATTAAAATCTGTACGGAGTTCCATCAACACTTCATTCTTTTCATTAAAAACTAATAAACCAGTACCTGCCGTTAAAATTGGATTATGTCCCACATACTGTCTTAAATATTGAATATATCCCATACTACCTCCAAAAACTACTTTTTCATATACATTTTAGGAAAACTTTCTGCAACACTTAAATCCCTATCATAAACATCATTATTTAGATTTTTATATTCTTCTACAACAGAAGAAGAAATAGGACTACCTAATTTATCAAAAATTTTCAATTCACTAATATAACCAAAAGGCAAAGAAGGAAAAACAAGATTACCAAAACATAAAGCAATAGAATCAAAATAATTCATCATTTCATGATTTTCTTCTTGTAATTTACTAAGTGCAACAACCCTAGCTACATTATCTTTTCCAAAATCCGAAATTTTTGCTTTAGAATGAATTCTAGACATACCTTCTTTTAACTCTTGTTTCACTACTTTATCACGCAATTTATATAAAGAAAAAAGGGAAGAAAAATGAAGACCTGCTAAAGCAAGCTCACTAAAAGTAAATCCGTTCAGTTGCTCATAAATATCTTCATGATAAGGCTTTATATGACGATAAATACTCTCTGTAGTCCCTACTAATCCTCGACTAAAATCAAAAGTATAATCATCTAAATTACTACCTCTAGATTGAATAATATCAAAATCTCTCTCAACAATACTATCAAAACCTTTTTTATAGATTCGTCTATCTATTTCTTTATCAATATCCTCTTTGGGAAATCTACTTTGCTCACGATAAATAGCATAAAAAAGAAGTTTAGAAGTAGGAACAGTTTTTAAACTTAAGTTTTTAACATTCCAAAAACTCATACTACTGTCCTCCATTTCTTCTCATAAAAATACGTTCTGAATTAGGATATTTCTTAATTAATCTACGATCAATAGCTGTAGAATTTGGATTTAAAGCAACACCCGCTAAATCATCAGCAAGAAAAACATCTCTTCTTACTATCTTTTCATATTCATAATTACAAGCCTTCATTGCTTTAGAAATAGCTTGCTTAGAAGGTTGCAAAACACCAAGCCCATAATCAGCTTGCAAAAGAAAATACTCACAAGAAGTCTCTTTTAAAAAGCGAAAATAATCCACTAACTGTGCCTCTAAAGAACAATCTTCACGAGAACCATCTACACTATTTTGTGATAAGTCTAATCTCATCTGATACTGACGTTCTAATTTATCAAAAAGAACAGGTAACATTGCTAACTCACTAAATGCTAAATGAGAAAAACGTTTATATATATCAAAACCATAATCAATAGGTAAAAGATTTTTATAAACAATATTTAAAGTATCACTTAGAGTATGACCTGGCATAAAAGCATAATCTTCTTCTCTCTCTCCTCTTCTCTTAAATACTTTTTTATCACCTTTAATAATTTCCATAGAACGAAAAGGACTTAGTTTATATTTCTTTTCTAATCTATCCTTTAAAATTTTAGATGCTCTACTATCCTCTAAAAACATATCATCCTTATACACTGAAAATAAAATTTCAGAAGTAGGCATCATTTTTAAGTTTTTAACTAATTGACTCATAATTATCCTCCTGAATAAAACGTAAATCAATCATAACACAAATATAAAATTATGTAAACAAACGAAATTTTCATTAAAAAAGACTCATTAAAGTCTTTTGTTTTTATAAATTTGCTCCATATTAGGATGTTTTTTTATTAATTGTATTTCTTTATCATAGGAATCACTATCATTCTCAAATGTATGCCATTCTTGACTCAACACAGAGCAAGGATTTTCATATAAAACAACCGTAGCAGCTCTAGTAACATCCTTAAAAGAAGGCCTAACAACAGAAGAATTATGATCTATTTTCTGAAGTAATCGAGAACGAGCTGCTAATTTCAAGAATCGATAATAATCCCTGATATTTTCTTCCTTACTTAAAGTTTGATAATCAGTATTCATTTTTTGTAATTTAGAATATTTAGTATTGTGAAAAGTTTCCAAATTACAAAATATTCCAATGGAAACAGCCAGTTCACTAAAAGTAAAATTTAAAAATCGCTTGGTAACCAAAAACCATTGTTCATGCTCTTGTGGTTGAATATAATCGTATACAATATCTAATCTATCATATACATTAGTATCTTGACAAAAAGCATAATCACGAACATTATCTCCTCTTTTAGAAAACACTTCATAATCTTGCTGAATAATTTTATCAATAGTATCAGCTCTCAGTTTATACTTTTTTTCTAATCTTCTCATAAAAGCACGAGAAACATCCTTATCTTTTAAAGAAATATCTCCTCGGTAATCAGCAAGTAAAATCTGCGAAGTAGGAGTCACCTTCAAATTTTTAATCATATCCATAGCAAAATCTCCCTTATATAACAAATTGTAATTATAATACCAAAAAACTATTCCAAAGTAAATCCTAACGCTTCTATCTTATCTTGGAACACAGAATCATCAATATCCTTTGTTAGTACCAAATCTGCTTTCTTATCTTCTAAACTAACAGAACAAGATTTTACTCCAGGAATAGCAGATAAAACATTTTTAACACGATTAACACAACCTTCACATTTCATCCCTTCTATATAAATAGTTTTATTTATTTTCTTAAACATAAAAATCCTCCTAATTTGTAAATCTTAATAAATATCCATCTAAATCTTGAATTAGAAACTGTTTATCAGAATAAACCTTATCATCTACTAAGTACTCATCTATTTGCATATCACGAAATATGGGATAATGATTTTTCTGAACCAAGTCGTAAATCTTATCAATATCATTAACTTCCATACTAATATTAATTCCTCTTCCATAAGGATATTCTAACTCTCCCGTATTCCAATGATCATTTACTTCTTCAATCATAAGTTGATTACCATCTAACTCTAAAAAACAGAATTTATCCTCAACTCTCTCATAGACAATCGAAAATCCTATAGATAAGTAAAACTCTTTACTTTTATTAATATCAGAAACACTAAGTTCTGGTATTAATTTATTAAACTTCACTTCCATTATCTCACCATCCATCTAAGTCTTAATGAATTAAAAACAACAGTTAAACTACTAATAGTCATAAAAATACTAGCAAGCATAGGATTTAAAACAATGCCAAATGGTTCTAATAATCCTGCTGCAACTGGTATCATACATACATTATAGAAAAATGCCCAGAACAAATTTTCTTTAATAACACGATTAGACTTACGACTAATATCAATAAAATCTAATAAATTAGATAAATTATGATTCATCAAAATAACATCACTAGCATCACTAGCAACATCAGTGCCATCGCTAATACTAATACCAACAGTAGCTTCTACTAACGCAACAGCATCATTCACACCATCACCAACCATGACAACTTTATTACCTGAAGCAACAAATCCTTGAATAATAGAAGCTTTATCTTTCGGTAAGACATCAGCATGAATCTCACTAATTCCTAATTCCTTCGCAACAATTCTAGCCGTATCTAAATTATCTCCAGTAAGCATCACCGTAGTAATACCTAAACTCTCTAAACGAGAAATAACATTTTTCATATCAGGACGAGCAGTATCACGAACACCAATTAATCCAACAACTTCCTTCTCTTTTACTAAATATAAAATACTACAACCTGCACTGACTAATTCCTTATAATCCTTCTCATGAAAATCACTAATTCCTAACTTTTTAAGTAATTTTTTATTTCCAACATAATAATGCTCAGAATCAATCACTCCTTCAATTCCCATACCAGGAATATCAGAAAAATCTGAAACAGGAAGCAAAGCCTTCTTAGAAAATGCAGAAGCAATAGGATGAGTAGAAAAGCTTTCTAAACTTTCCACTACTCTCAAAATAGAATAAGAATTATCAAGATAAGAAAATACTTGGTATACTTGCAACTTTCCATAAGTAAGAGTACCTGTCTTATCAAATACTACTCTATCTACTTGCCGCATCTCTTCTAATACATCTCCCGATTTCACAATCACGCCTACTTTAGCACAAAGACCATAACTGAGGCTAATAACTAATGGAACAGCAAGACCCAGTGCACAAGGACAAGCAATTACTAACACCGTAACAAAAGCATGAAAACTAGCTGCAAAGCCAAATCCTAGTAATAGCTTAATAACAAAAGTAATAATAGACACCAAAACAATAAATGGTACAAAATAACTACTAATCTTATCAGCAATTCTCTCTATTTTATTCTTCTTTCCTAAAGATTCAACAACCATACTAACAATACTAGAAACAGTAGACTCTTTACCAATTTTCTTTGCTTTATACAGAACTACACCATCATAATTCATAGAACCAGCAAGCACCGTACTACCTTTCTTCTTTAATACCGGTACACTCTCTCCTGTAATAAACGCCTCATCTGCATAAGACTCTCCATCAACAACTTCACCATCAACCGCAAACTTCTCTTGAGGACGACAAACTAAAATATCATCCATTTCAATTTCATCTAACGTAACAGAAACGAAATCATCACCCTTTTTCATAACAGCTGTTTTAGGAGTAATTGTCACTAAATTCTGAATCGCGCTAGTAGTCTTATTCTTACTAATATTCTCAATAAATCTACCTAGTTTTACAAAATAAATTACCATCGCAACAGACTCAAAATATAACTCATGTAAAAACAAAGTATTACCTAAACATATCTCTATAAAACTATAAATACTATAAGAAAGACTAAAAAACACACTAAAAAGGACCAGAGTATCCATATTAGGCATACGATGTATCAAATTCAACAATCCACTTTTTAAAATATCAAAACCATAGATTACAAAAAAAGAAGAAATAAATAATAATATCAAACTATATAAAACAGGATATTCCATAGGAGAAAATATCTCTGGTAAAGATAACATATGTCCCATGGAAACATACATCAATAAAATAAGCAAAATAGCAAAAATAAGTAAATTACGTTTTTCTAGTTTATACACTTTACTATCATCAGTATAAGAATACTCTCCCGGGCTAGAAAAACCTGCTTGTGAAATATACTTCTGCAACTGTTCAATAGATAAGTCATCATATTCTACCGTAACCATTCCCAAAATCAAATTAACAGAGGCAGAAAATATTCCTGTCTGCTTCATCAAATATTTCTCAAGTCCGCTAGAGCAAGCACTACAAGTCATACCATCTACCTTTAATTGCACCTTTTTCATGAAGAATACCTCCTAAATAATTGCATTACTTCATCAACAACCTCTAAATTTCCCTCTGACACTTCTTTTTTTATACAAGAATACATATGCTTTTCTAAAATAACAGAAGATAAACTTTTTACTGCCTTATCCACAGCCAAAAGTTGTGTTAATAAATCATCACAGTACCGGTCTTCCTCTATCATTTTTTTAATACCTTCTACCTGACCAGAAATACGATTCAATCTATGAATCAATTGCTTCTTTTCTTCTTCCGTTCGATAAGTTTTCCTCATAACATCACCAATTTAATTATATACCCTACCAGGGTATCTGTAAAGAAAAAAAGAAAGGAGACTAATAACCTAATACTCCCTCTAATGTTTCATCATTCTCAATAAATTCAGATACATCAATAATGGTATACTTATCCTTAGTATCTCGAACAACTACTTGTTTAATACCCGCATTAATAATCATTCTTTTACACAAAGCACAAGGTCTAGCATTCTCTACATAACTACCATCATCATAATTAATTCCCACTAAATACAAAGTAGAGCCCAGCATATCACATCTTTTAGCACTAATAATAGCATTCTGTTCTGCATGAACACTACGACATAATTCATATCGTTCTCCTCTAGGAACCTTCAATTTTTCACGCATACAATACTTTAAATCACAACAATTCTTTCTACCACGAGGAGCCCCTACATAACCAGTAGAAACGATTTCATCATGATTAACAATAATAGCACCAAAGTTACGTCTCAAACAAGTACCACGTTCCGCAACACTTTCTGCAATATCTAAATAGTAATTAATTTTATCTCTTCTCATATCATCACCTAAAATAACTATATCACATAATAAGAAATTATTTATATTTTTTCTATGCTTTTGCTAAAATATCTTTCAAACAAACTTACTATATGATAAATATATTAAGTATCTTCAATCTCTAAATATTATTTTTTACTATACACCATAACTGAATCTTTTGTCTTATTATCCTTAAACTTGATTCCGTCAATTCCCAAAAAACTATAGAAAGAATTAAAGTATTCACCTAATATTTCTTTATCTCGCTCTAAATTATAAATAGGATGAAAAGATGTTTCATAAGGATCTTGTGTATTATATAAATAACAAAGAACCATATTTCCAGAAATATTTAAATGTGGATTCAATAAATTAGCCATTGCTTTAACATCTTCTACCTTATTCCACTTACCAATATTAGAAAGATGAATAAAGTCATAACTGTCTAATAAATTAGTATCAAAATCTTTATAAATTAAATCTCCCTGAATAAACTGAAAATGAATGTTAGTAACAATATCTTTAACTTTATCAAAACTCTCATCATCATGTAAATAACTCATCTGTTGTTGCAACAAGTTATCACCATACTCTTCCGTAGTAAACAAAGAAAGTCTTACCTTTTTTCCAGAAAACATATGAAACAACTCATCCCAAAATAAGAAAGACTCATAATCTAAAAGGCGTAAAGTATCTCTTAAAGCATAAAATCCTTCCTTAGAAAATACCTGGGAATTATATAAAAAAGTATCTGGATAATCCATATACCTAAAGAAATCCAAAAATTGTTTACGATTAAATCGAAGTAATCCAGCTACTTTTAAATAAAAATATTCTTTTGTATTAGGACAAGCATCAATAACAGTCTGGTCATAGCAACCATACATACCAAGTTCAATAACCTGATCTAGGGAAGAACCAACAGTAAGTGCCTTTTTATTTTTTACATCAAAATAAGGTAAATAACCTTGAATATTTTCAGTAGAAAAAGGATATATATGATAAAAATTATGATAATCATCAGAATTCCCTATCCCTGAACACTTAGAAATAGCTTTTTGTAATCTAATATCAAACGTTTCCATAACTACCTCCTATTCATTATTTTTTAATTCTGCCTCATATAATTCACGATAACCTGGACACTTCTTAAGAAGCTCTTTATGTCCTCCTTCTCCAACAATTTTTCCATCTTCAATAAATAATATTCTATCACTATTAATAATTGTACTTAATCTATGAGCAATAATCAAAATAGTATAATCCTTCTTCAAATTACTAATAGCTTTTTGTATTTCTCTTTGCGTTTCATTATCGAGTGCACTCGTTGCCTCATCAAACAAAATAATCTCTGTCTTTTGTAAAAATGCTCTAGCAATCGCAAGTCTTTGTCTCTGTCCTCCTGAAAGATTAACACCACCTTCTCCAACAACAGTATCATATCTATCAGGTAAACTCATAATAAAGTCATGAATACACGCAAGTTTACACGCATCTATCATTTCCTCTTCCGTCATATCAGGCTGCACTAGTCTCAAATTATCCCGAATACTAAGATGAAAAATATAAGGACTCTGACTAATAATAGTAATATTACCACGAATACTTTCCCTATCTAAAAGAGAAATATCAACACCATCAATAGTAATACTACCACTATCAACATCATACATCTTACATAATAAATTAAAAATAGTACTCTTACCAGCTCCACTCTTTCCAACAAATGCAACTGTCTCATTAGCATGAACTTCAAAACTTAAATTATCGAGTACTTTTCTATTATTAGAATCATAATGAAAATTAACATGAGAAAAACAAAAATCACCATTTACTTTATCTAAATGCCTAGACCCGAATTTCTCTTTAGAAAACTGATCACTATACATAATAGCAAAAACTCTACTACAAGATAAATTAAAATCTTTAATACTTTGTAATAATATTCCTAAAATATCAATAATAGAAGTAACTCTTCCCTGATAATTATGAATAACTAAACCATTCACAACAGCTAAATTGCCAGTCATAATTAAATATACCAATAAAAAGATTAATCCTAAATGAAAAATATCTTGTAGACAAAAACGAAGACAATTATACCTATTATTAACTCTCATCATCAAATATCTACTCTGATTTAATTCCTCTACCTGGCTATGAAGTTCAGAAGAAAAACTATCTTCCGAATGTAACATTTTAATATCACGAAGTCCTCTAACAATTTCGGAAACAAAACCAGTAACTTTCTCATTTTGCTTACGAAATTCCTTATCCTTACTATTATATATTCTAACTCTCCTTCTCTCAATCAGATAAAGTACAATAACCATAACAATTAAATAAATAAAGGCTCTAAAACTAATAATAAATACCGCAATAAAAATACCAAGATTAATTAATATTCTACTAAGATACAAATTCAAAACATTAAAAATATCCGCCAGTCTACTAGTATCACTAGTAAGTCTTTGAATAAATACTCCTGAACTATTAGAATCAATAATTTTATTTTCTAATCTTAATATATTTTTTCCTAATGCTGTTTGTATTTTTATAAACGATTCCCGAAAAATAATCATAGAATAATATCTAGAAAAATAATTTAACATGTTACGTAACAATTCAAGTAAACATAACACCGATGCCATCATCAGCAACTGATAAAACATACTATCTGTTAAATATATAATTATATTAGCACTAATAATTGGCACAACAACACTAATAATAACCACAACAAAATTACATAAAATATATTTAATTAATTTTACTTTTTGATCTTTAGCATATTGCCAAACAAATTTTAAATTAGAAAAAAACTCTTTCATATTTACTCCTCGATAATAATTCCAATAGGACAATGATCACTACCTAATATATCTTTATAAATAAGACTATCCTTAACTTTAGAAATAAACGACTTAGATACTACAAAATAATCAATTCTCCAACCAATATTTCTCTCTCTAACACCCTTCATATAACTCCACCATGTATAAGCATCACGCCTATCTGGATATAAATAACGAAAAGTATCAATAAATCCTGCTTGTAATAACTCACTAAACTTACCACGTTCTTCATAAGTAAAACCAGCATTACCAATATTAGATTTAGCATTCTTAATATCTATCTCTTCATGAGCAACATTCATATCACCACAGAAAACAACTAGTTTATGTTTTTCTAACTTTTTGATATAAGCTAAAAACAATTCTTCATAACGCATACGAGATTCCATCCTAGATAAATCTCTTTTTACATTAGGTACATAACAATTAACTAAATAAAAGGAATCAAACTCTAAGGTAATATTACGACCTTCACTATCATACTCCAAATCGCCAATTCCATAAGTAACAGAAATAGGTTCAACTCGACTAAAAATAACAGTACCAGAATATCCCTTACGTTCTGCTGGATATAAATACATAGTATAACCATCTGGTCTAAAATCAAACTGATTTTCCATTGCTTTTACTTCTTGCATACAAAAAATATCAGCATCAACATCTTTAAAAAATTCACTAAGACCTTTCTTTAGGCAAGCCCGAATTCCCGCAACATTCCACGATACTATCTTCATTTTAACTCCTCCTTCAACTGATATAAAAATGGACTAAACGCTGCTGGCAAAGCAAAATGCTCTTCAACATCAGAAATACGATAAAACATATCCTGACAATTTACACTTTCTAAAAAAACAAAATACGCTTGCATCTTCCACTTTTTATGCGTAAACACATGAGTATAACAAATACTCTTCTTAATATTTGCTACTTTACCAAACTCTTCTGAAATAGCTCTTACTTCCTCCACACACTTATTTCCAACAACATTAGGAAATTCATACAAATTATGTAAAAGTCCTACTTCTCTTCTCTTTCTAACCAAAGTCTTTCCTTCCCAAATAGGAATAATTACAGTCATCTCTACTTCTTCTTTTTCCTTTTTCTCATCTTTTACAGGAAAAAGATAATAATTACTATTTTGATAAGATAGGCACCCTTTTTTCAAAGGACAAATATCACATTTTGGCATACCATTAGGAATACAAATAACTTCTCCTAACTCCATCATTCCTTCATTAAAACAGCCAGGATCAAAAGACATCATAGAAAGTAGTCTATCATGAATCATCACTCTAGTACTATCCTTAGAAATATTAGAAGATTCATTATAAAACCTAGTAAATACTCTCATTACATTTCCATCCACAGTAACTTGATTTTCTCCAAAACAAATAGATGATATCGCACTAGCTGTATACTCACCAATACCAGGCAATTGAATAATTTCTGCATAAGTAGTAGGAAATACTCCTCCATACTTTTCCATAATCATGAAAGCAGCCTTCTTCAAATTCCTAGCTCGATTATAATAACCAAGCCCCTCCCATAATTTCAATAATTTATCTTCTGAAACATTTGCTAAAGAAGGAATATCTGGTAACTCTTTCATAAACCTCTCATAATAAGAAATTACCGCCTCGATTCTAGTCTGTTGAAGCATCACCTCAGATATCCATACATGATAAGGATTCTTATCTTTTCTCCAAGGAAGAATCCGTCTATTTTCTAAAAACCACTCTTCTAAATTACTAATATAATCCTGCATAAACTTCACCACTTATTTCTATCTATTATAACAATTTTTATATACTTTTACTATCCTCAAAAATATGCTATACTAGGCAAGAACAAAGAAAAACCTATAAAAAATATTAAAAGGTGATACTATGTACAAAATAGAAAAAAACTTAAACCGTCTATATAGAAAAGAAGCAACATTTTTCTTAGATCCAAAAGAACAACTAGAACTAGCAAAAAAATTAAAAAAAGAACCATATCAAATATATATACCATATCCCGATAGTGAAAAAAACATCTTTTATATAAAAGAAGAACCAAAAGTAATTCTATATGAAATAAAATCAAAAATACCTCTAGAACATAGAGAAATACTAGGTACACTCTTTTCTCTAAACATCACAAGTGAACTATTTGGAGACATAGTAATTACCAATAATCATTATTATATCTATGTATTAGAAAGTATCGCTCCCTATATTAAAAACAATTTATTATTGGTAAAAAACTCTCGCATAGAACTAATAGAAGTACCTCTAGAAACACTAAAAGAATATCATAAAGAATATGAAACAATCGAAATCATCGCATCAAGTACTAGAATTGATACAGTAATTTCTAGATTAATCCAAACCAGCAGACCAAACATCATAGAAAAAATAAAAAATAAAGAAATAATATTAAACTATGATATTCTAAAAAATAACTCCTACCAATTAAAAGAAAATGACATTTTTAGTATCAGACGCTATGGTAAATATCAATATATAGGCATCAAAAAAGAAACAAAAAGCAAAAACTATATCATAGAATGCAAAAAATACAAGTAACTACTTACTTGCTTTTTTTGTATAAATCATAACACCATTATGATTAAGAAAAACTAAATTGTAATTAATTCTTGTTCTAATATATAAACAATATCTTTTATAGCACCAATAGTATCATCAAACACTATCATTTTAGGATATTCCAATTTACTTTGATAATTAGTAAAAACTTTTCTCAAAGCATTACTATTTTCTAACATTTCTATAATTTCTTTAAATTTATTAATATTAAAGTCAGTATTTCTTTTGTTAAAAGTATTTTTTATAGCAATAACTAAATTTATATCATTAATATCATCTTTATGCTTAGTAATCAATATATATAAATCATAAAAATCTTTAGCTCTGGTAGTAGTAATATTTTTACTAATAATACTTTCAAATTTTTCTGCAATTATAGTTTCAATAGTATAAGCCATAATACTAATTTTTCTATCTTCAAATATAGAATGATATTGATATTTTATTTCTCTAGGCGTAATAATATCTCCAGCAGTAATTTCTATAAAAAAATTAGTTCTAATTTTATCAAAAGAACCTTTAACATTAATCCTAAATCCACTATATTCATCTTCTAATCTAATATCTTTGATACTAATAAGTTCAAAATTAACATTATCATCTATGTTTATTGACAGTATTTCTTCAAAAACATTTCTAACAGAATGAATATTTAATGGTATACTTTTAAAAGATGCATCAATATCTTTTGTCGTTCTTAAATCTTCTCCAATAATAGAAGAGAGTAAAACCCCGCCTTTTAGAATAATGTTATTTCTATACTTACTTTTTTCAAGTCTCATTAATACATGTTCAAAGAAAAACATTTGATGAAAATGATGCGCCAGATTATTATTACCATTAGACTTTTTCCTAATAATGGCATTTAATTTATCTGAATTCATCTATAATAATACCTCCATTAACTCAACAACTTCTTTTTCAATAGCCAATTTTTTAGCATATTTAAGTAATTTTAAAATATCTTTATCTTTTCTTCTTGCATATTCTTTTAACGCTTTTGAATAAACTTCTTTATCCATACGATTTTTATCTTTGATAATATCACATATAGTTCTTTCTAAATCATAACACTTAACGGTTAAGTCATTAATAGTTGTAATATCAATCATCCCAAGACTAAAAATATCATCTTTTACGTATCGTAAAGAAATATATTCATTATTTAATAAATTTCCACTATAATGATATGGAACAGTAACGTCATAAACTAACGGAATTCTATCACACATATTATGTAAATATAAAGCGGTAGCATGAGAATAACACATATTTTTACTACTTTTAGATAAAATATAAAAATTGTCAATCGGATATCCAGGTAATTTATAAATTCCTGCCCCAACTCTTTCTAATTTCTGCTCATTTACTAAATTAGTTAAAAACGTACTATTAATTTTCAAGCTTTCTACCACTTTCGTTGTAATATATCCATTATTTTTTTTAGTATAATTTAAAATTTTATCATAATTACTCATATATATCATTTCCTTTTTCTAGGAAAATAATAACATTTTTCCTAGAAAAAGTCAATTTATTAAATAAAAATCCAATATGATTAATACAAATTAATTACTAAAATAAAAATTTCTCACAATTACATCTTCAAATTATATGAATTTGTAAGAACTAAATTTTCTTACCACACTTATTATACTTCAATACATATCAAAATAGTAACACATATCCATTAAGCGCTCCCTGGATGAAACAAATATATAATACATTTGTTCGTGTGTCAACTATTTTTTATAAAAATTTAAATTTGTATAATTAATTTATAGTAATGTTTGTAGTGTTAACCTTTGAAAATATTATAGTTACAATAGCATCTTAAGAAGTGATGCAATATACAAAATAGAAAAAGCAAGAAAAAAGAAGCCCTAGCTTCCTCTATTTCCTAATTTTATGAATAAACTTAATCAAATAATAATGCCAAGTAATAGGAAGTTCAAACTCACCAATCAACTCTTCCACAATACCATTAAATCCTCGTTTAAACTCATAAATTCCATAATCCTTTGGATGTTCATTAATATTAGCGGGAATTCCATAAAAGTTATGCTTCTTAAATCCATGCTCTATCCCGTATTGAATCATCATCCATTGTAATAAATACTGAGAATTAAACTTCATAAACTCTTCATAATTACCACTAGATAAATAAATAATCTCAGGCTGTATAATCATAAACATCGAACCAGACAAAGTAATAACATCCGTATTTTTTTCTTTCCTAATATCCTCTGCTTCCTTAATTCTCTTCTCATAAGAAGCAATTTCATTCTCTAAGTTTTTCTTTTGACCTTCATTATATTTCGCATCACTAAGCTTAGATAACTTATCTTCTGCTGATTTTTTATCTTCTTCTAATTTTTTCTGATACTTTACTAAATCTAACTCTGTAACATAATACTTAACTTCACCTTTATCATGAAAAAGTTCATACATCTTTTGATAGTAATCTACACTACGAATAGAAAAATTCTTTCTTTCTCCAGTTTCCACCATTATATTTTGAAATCGATCCAATTCATCATATCCCAACTCTTTCACAGTAATACCGATTTTTTCAGTCTTACGAATCGTATTTCTAGTATTAGGCTTCATCTCTTTTAATATTTGTTCGCAACTCTTTCCTTCTAGTGGTAAAGAAAACATCCAACCAACTTGTTCCATATCAGGAATACTTACCTTTTTAAATCCCAAACTTTCTAAATGAGAAACAACAGTACTATGATCTACACCATCTTCTACTATATTTCCATCAATATCTCTTTCTTTATAAATAACATATGGATCCATTCTAAAAATATAGCCATGATGTTTTCTAACAAAATTCTTAATTTCCTTTAAAAAACAATCTAATAACTCTTTATTCTCATAATCAACTAAAACTCCTCTAGGAGAATAAAATTCATATTTACCAAAATGACGCTTATGAGAGACAATCATCGCTGCTGCAACTATATCACTATTCTCTTTAACACCAACAAAATAAACATCCCAACCATTACTTTTTCTAAGCTCACCAATCTCAGGTGCTGATAAAAAAGTTTTTAATGGATGATTTTCCCAAAACTTACGATATTCTTTTTCTGTAATCTCTAAAAATTGCATAGTATCACCTTCAATATTAGTATATATGAAAATAATGTTTTTATCAAATTACTACTTTCGAATAGAAAACATTTTCTTTTTCTTATGGTAAGCATCTTCTACTTTTTGATATACAATCTTATCTCTATCAAACAAAGTAAGAATAAATAAGAATAAAACAATAATTAAAATAATTATCACAATACAAAGCACAACACTAAACTGTTCTCTTTGTGGAATCGTAGTATCTAAATAACTATTCGTCAAATAAGTATTAAAATTCTCATTTGTAATAACTACTTCATTTTCTGCAGGAACAAAGTTAGTTATATTTTGAATAGCTAATTGCTTTAACTCATCATCAATAACAACAGGATATCCATACACTTTGACTGGTTCAGGTACTTCAGCAGTACGTTCATAAGTATAATCAATAATTGCCTTATACTTATCATAATCATCTGCATCAATAGCTATCAAATAAGTATGCCAAAGCCCTGTATCTTCTTGTTCAATAACAAAATGAATCTCCTTATTAGAATCCTGATAATAAGCAAACTTCTCGCTCATTCTAGAAATAGTAATATAACTATAATCATCAACAGACTCTACTTGACTCCAAGGAAGAATTTCTTCTTTTTCATTATAAAGTTGATAAATACAAACAATTAAAATAGTAATAACAATTAAATATATTAAACAAACAAAACTTTTAAAAATTAATCGTTTCTCATACCACTTTTGATGAATATGATTTCTCTCATTTGATTTTACTTTTTTCATTTTCATATACTTACCTCTATTATAATAATATCACAAAAGAAAAAAATGGAAAATAACTATTTCCACTTTTCATTCTAACTCCTAATCATAAATTAATATTGATCTCAATAGTTAAGAATTAATACTCTGTAATTCTTCTTCACTCAACCAGTGTAAACGATAATCAGTAGTTTGAATAATATCTTTATCTGTAAATTGTATTTCTACAGATTGAATATCTTGTGGTAAAAAATCACTATAGCGAAATATAAATTCTTTTTGATTATTATTATCAAAGATTACCTTTACAAATCCCGAAGAAAGATTATCACTTCCAGTATTTTGCAAATAAAAACGAATAGTTCCCACTTTCTGTTTATTATCATAGATAACATCCATCTTTTTCACACATAAATCATCTAAACAATGAAGTTCTTTTAACTTTTTGCTATCATTTTGTAACTCTTTTGTATCCTTAGTATTATCCACTTTAGGCAAAAAAGATAAACTTAACCCTAAAATAATTAAAATAATTGCAATAACAAAGACAACAATTCCTATTTTTTTCATATTTTTCTCCTAATCCTTCTATTATCAAACAAAAAACATGCACTATCCTATGCAAACATAATACACTTATTTTACTATTTTGTCAAATTAAAAACCAGATTAAACAAATAGATAATCTGGCTTAGAATAACTAATTTCATAATCTTTATCTTTCATATATTTGTCAATAAGTACTACTTTTTCTTCTTTCAAACTTTTCGGAACATCAATAATTCTTTGATTCCGTGAACCTCTAAAATAAAGATCATAACTTTTCTCCTCTAAAACAAACTTACCATCTACTAAAACATCAATCTGTTCTAGTAATCGTCTTGCTTTAGGATTTAATAGCATTTGCTCATAGGTAAACCCTGTATAACACCATACATTAAGTCCTATTTCATGAGCAGCTTTAGCAATTTCATAGCAAGCATTAGCTTGACAGACAGGATCGCCACCAGATAAAGTTATTCCATCCTGATTTTTGATTTTTTTTAATTCTGAAATAACCTCATCAACATCTATCAAAGCTCCTCCTTCAAAATCATGTGTTTCAGGATTATGGCATCCTAGGCAGTGATGTGGACATCCTTGCGTCCAAAGAACAGTTCGAATACCTTCTCCATCCACAATAGAATCCAGTTGCAAATAAGCAGCCAATCTTATTTTCATACTACTTACCTTCTTTAGTCATAATTTCTTTGATTCCTGTATGTTTTACACGATCACGTTCTTCAGCACGTTTTCCATTATTAAATCTAGAAACATCACCTGCTAAATAACCTGTAACTCTTCTAATTCTTTCAAATTTTTGTCCTTCCCCTAATACTTTTTCCATAAATAATCACTCCTCTTTTCTTTTTTATATATTAAACTATTCACAACAACCAGTATCAATAGATGTAATCTTTTCTATTGGAACCCCTTCAAACTCACGACGTCCACATTTAGGACAAACATCATTAATCACTCCAACATATCCACAAACAGGATCACGGTCAACTGGATGATTAACAGCACCATATCCAAGCCCTGCTTCTTTCATTGCTCGAACCACACTCTCAAATGCATCAACATTAGCAGCAGTATCTCCATCCAACTCAACATAAGAGATATGTCCTCCGTTAGTAAATGCATGATATGGAGCTTCTTTAGCTAACTTCTCAGAAATACTAATATGATAATATACAGGTATGTGGAAAGAATTTGTATAATATTCTCTATCAGTAACTCCCTTTATTTTTCCATAGATTGCTCTATCAATTCCTGTAAATCTACCTGCAATTCCTTCCGCAGGAGTAGCAAGACAAGTAAAGTTTAAATTATATTTTTCTGCATTTTGATCACAGCGATTTCTCATAAATTGAATAATTTCTAATCCTAGCTTTTGACTTTCTTCACTCTCACCATGATGTTTACCAGTAAGTGCCTTTAAACACTCAGCTAAACCAATAAATCCCGTAGATAATGTTCCATGTTTCCATACCTTACGTAGGCGATCCGTTGGCTTAAGCTTTTCACCATTCGTCCAAACACCCTGTCCAAGTAAAAATGGAAAATTATAATTATGTTTACTACACTGAACTTCAAAACGTTCAAGTAACTGATCTCTTACCATATCCATAATTTCTCCAAGTTCTTGATAAAAGCCTTCCATATCAGCTTTATCTCTCTCTTTTAAAGCAATACCATATTTAATTCCAAGTCTTGGTAAATTAATCGTTGTCCATGATAAATTACCACGTCCCGTAACCACTTGATTATCAGGAGAAGTAACATCAGCCATAACCCTAGTACGACATCCCATATAAGCAATTTCTGTATTGATATCCCCTTCTTTATAATATGGTAAATTAAATGGAGCATCAATAAATGCAAAATTAGGGAAAAGCCTTTTAGCAGAAACCTGACAAGCCAATCTAAATAAATCATAGTTAGGATCTTCCTTATTATAATTAACTCCTTCTTTTACTTTAAAAATAGATACTGGAAAAATTGGTGTTTCTCCTTTACCTAATCCACGATCTTCAGAAAGTAAGAAACTTTTAATAACCATTCTACCTTCTGGAGAAGTATCTGTACCAAAGTTAACAGAAGAAAATGGAACTTGTGCCCCGGCTCTAGAATGCATTGTATTTAAATTATGAATAAATGCTTCCATAGCTTGTTGTGTAGCACGTTCTGTTTTTTGTAATGCTTTCTCATAACTTTTTTCAAAGATTTCATGAATACGACTAGAACCTTTCGCATAATCACTAAAATCTTCTACATTTAACTCAATAGAATCCACTTTATCAATTTCACGAATAATTCTATCGATATTAATAACTGGAATAAATCCTTCTAAATCAAGAAAATCATAAATAGTTTGTTTAAATTGCTTTTTAAATGTTTTAAGTACTCCAGGTGCTAAATAATAATCAAGAGCTGGTATTGCTTGACCTCCATGTTGATCATTTTGATTTGCTTGAATAACAATACAAGCTAAAGAAGCATAAGTTGAAATATCCTGTGGTGGACGAACATAACCATGACCTGTATCAAATCCATTTTTAAATAATTTTGATAAATCAATCTGACAACAAGTAGTAGTTCCCATGGCTAGGAAATCCATATCATGAATATGAATAGTTCCATTATCATGAGCTTCAGCATATTCTTTCTTCATTAAGTAAGCTTTAGCAAACTCTTTAGAAACAGTACCTCCATACTGTAGCATTGTTCCCATGGGACTATTTCCATCGATATTAGCATTTTCTCTTTTTGCATCTTCTTCATTAGCTGATTTTAAACCAAGATTTTCAATAGATTTTAAAAACTTATGAGTTTTATTATCACCAAAGAAACTTTCTCTTGATTGATTTCTTCTTTCACGATACTCAGAAAAAGATTTATAAACATCATCATATCCTTTACTAGAAAGTTCCCCTTCAATATAATCTTGAATTTCTTCTATCTTAAAACGATTATTTTTTTCTTTTGCATCTTTTTCTATTTTCTTTAATACTGCTTGATAAACTTTCTGAATATCTTGAGAAGTATACTTACGTTCCTTCTCAGTTTCATCATCATCTACCTCAACACTATCAAATCCCTTTTTTATAGCTAAAGCAATTTTTGCTCCATCAAAATCTACTTTTTTACCATTTCTTTTAATTACTGTGACACCATCTAACAAGTCATTTAACTCACATACATCTGCCATAATAATACCTCCCTAATTTCTCTCTAACTATGTCCATTGTAAGATGCAAAATTCTAAAATGCAATAGACAAAAACATGAAATTTTTACCACTTTTTTTAAAAGTATTGATATAGCTAGATTTCGTAAAAAATCTTTTTTTGTTCGATTTACGACAATTTACAAAAATAGACATTTTTTAAAATTTTTAAAAAATTATTTTTATTTTTTTACCAAAAACCGAATATCAAAACCGCAGAATTTCTTTATTTTTCAACAAATCAAAAAAAATAAAATTAAAAAAATTGAAAAATCAAAAAAAATCATTTTAAAACATTTTTAATTTTTTACACTTTTTAATCAGTAGAACCAAACCCGCCAATCCTCTTTCCAAAAGCACTATCATCATCAGTAACTAAAAACTTTTGAAACACAACTTGCCCTATTACATCCCCTTTTTTAACATGAATATCATGATCACTACAATTAAAATAAACAAAGTAAAAATGACCATCATTATCAGGATTACCATAATAATCAGAATCCACTAAACCAACGCTATTAGCCAAAACAAATCCTTTTTTAGGGCCACTACTACGATTTAGTAATAAAAAAAATTCATCCTCCTTACAATAAGCTTTTAAACCTGTAGGAATTAACGTAGGCTTAATTCCAGGATAATATTTAGGTATCACAATATCCTCTGCTGCTTCTATGTCATAACCAGCAGAGTGACGAGTCTTTCTAACCGGAATATGGATATCTTTATTTTCATATCCTTTCACTATTTCAAACCCTCTATTTCTCATAATTTTAAACTCCTTCTCTCTATCTTAATTTAATTTCTCTTCTAAACACTTTTTCTGTATCTTTATTTTTGGGCATACCACGACTTATAACAGAATTAACTATATAAGAACTAATCACATCATTATAACTTTCCATTGTATAAACAACAAGAGTATTACCACTAATAGAATCTAAAGAAAAATCAACCTTATCATCATAATACAAATAACCATCCTCTATATAGAAACAACTTTTATCTGTTGAATCATAGTTAATAACCTTCATTTTTTTATCATCACTACTACTTAGCAATAAGCAATTTTTCTTTATACTATCAATATCCAATTGTTCACCATTTTTTAGTTGTTCTTCTATTTTTTTATAATCTTCCAAAGAGACATTATAAGCGATAAAATTTTCAACAGAATATGTATCATCATATAATGACATAAAATGCTCATCAGAATATACATCATTATATAATCCTATCATATCGTATAATGAACATTCCTTTTTCTTATAACTATTATTACGCTCAATAATAACAGATTGTTCTTTTACTTGATCATTAACTACCAAATCACTAGAATTATTTTCCATCATTCTTTCTATTTTTCTATACTTATTAACTTTTTCATCTTGTTCTTTCCTAAGTAAAGAAACATTTTGTAAGAAATTATCATCACAATGTAGAAAAGAAATTTTTTTATTTACTATTTTTTTATTTTTCTTTAACGCATCTTCTCTAGCTTCCTCAAAATTATCAAATACTTTATCTACATTAGTAGAGTTTCTACACTCACCATAACAATTATAATTAGGTTCTACTCTTAATAAATATCTGTGCAAATTATCCCTTTCATAAGGAAAAACAACTTTATATTTGCACTCAGTATTACCATACATATTATATTTTTCTTCCCTACCTACTACATAACATTTAGATACTATATAACAAACTACCC
>JAGHJJ010000083.1 GCA_017886705.1 Bacilli bacterium
GAATTATGCTGATTAAAGGAATTTATAATCCTTTGATTACACAATAAAAGAGAACTAATTTCTAGTCCTCTTACGTAGTTCATTTATCATAAGTTTTGGTTTCACCAACACTATTTGACATTGAACCGCTTATCTTTCATTAACTATTGCAATCAAAGCACATATTAGACTTATCAAGATATGAATTTAATCTGTCATTTAAATCTTCTACTTCTTTATCAGTCCAGTACTCACTAGGATCATCATATCCCTTGGTGTCATAAGCAGTCTCATCATCAAAACCTAAGATTTTTCCATTACTCATAAAAGTAACCGCTGGAACATAAACTCTAGGATTACCGTCTTCATCTTCTTCTAAATACTCTTTCAAAAGACTAACTATCTTTTGATAATCCTTAGTATTTTTTTCTCTATCTTCTCTAATATTATAATAATATATTTTAGAAATACCCCTATCTTTCGCTACCTCGTTTAAATATACTACATATTGTTGACACCATTTACATTCTGGAAATCCTAAATAAACGATACCAGTACCATCTTCTAAAATATCAATTACTTCATCAATATCAGCATAGACAAATTTATTATTTTCATCTACTAAAGTATATTCTTGACTAAACCTAGCAGCATCACTTAAGACGGTCTCTTCTTCTTTGTTATTACCTACTAGTAGAAAAATAATTACACCAATTAATATGACTATAATAATTCCCATGGTAATAATAATTCCTTTGTTTTTCATTTTACTTCACCTCATCCTGATATTACCATAAAATAGTTTTAAATAAAATAAATTACAACTAAACTTTGCGTTTACTTACTATTTTTCTCTATCTCTTTATGTTTTCTTTTCCATTCTTTAATTTGTTCTAGACGCTGTTTAAAACGAACTTCATTTCCTTGTACTCCAGGATGATAATATGTTTTTCCAAGTAATGATTCTGGTAGACAATCCATCGTTGTTAATTTATCATTAATATCATGAGCATATTGATATCCCTCTCCATAATGAAGATTTTTCATTAACTTCGTAGGAGCATTTCGTATTACTAAAGGAACAGGTTCTGCAAGCATTTTCTTGGCATCAGAACTTGCTAATTGATAAGCTGTATAACAAGCATTAGATTTTGGTGCTAAAGACATATAGATAACAGCTTCAGTTAGATGAACATTACACTCTGGCATACCAATAAAGTGACATGCATGATAAACATTAATAGCAACATTTAAAGCATTAGTATCAGCCATACCAATATCTTCTGCTGCAAATCTCGTAATACGTCTTGCAATATAGATTGAATCTTCCCCTGCTTCTAACATTCTAGCAAGCCAGTAAACAGCAGCATCCGGATCACTATTTCTCATAGACTTATGTAAGGCAGAAATAATATTATAATGTTCTTCTCCATTTTTATCATATAGTAATGTCTTCTTAGTTAAACACTCTTCGATAGCATCTTTTGTTACTTTTAAAGTGCCATCCTTTAACACTTCTGCATTGGTAATTATCATATCTAATGTCGTTAAAGCACTTCTGGCATCACCATTTGCAAAATTAGCTATCATTTTTAAATCTTCATCTTCAATTTCTATTTTTTCACTACCAAAACCTTTTTCAGAAGTGATAGCTCTTTTTAATAAAACTAATATATCTTCACTTGATAATTCTTTTAAGACAAATACTCTACATCTTGAAAGAAGAGCGTTATTAATCTCAAAAGACGGATTTTCCGTCGTAGCCCCAATCAAAATAATAGAACCTTTTTCTACAAATGGTAAGAAAGCATCTTGTTGTGCTTTATTAAATCTATGAATTTCATCTACAAACACAATAGTATGAACACCAAGTCTTTTATTTTTTTCTGCATCTTCCATAACATTTTTTATCTCTTTGATTCCTGAAGTTACTGCTGAAAAGGTAATAAACTCTGACTTAGTTTCATTAGCAATAATTCTAGCAAGTGTAGTCTTTCCTACTCCCGGAGGTCCCCAGAAAACCATCGAAGAAATATGATCACTTTCAATCATTCTTCTTAATAACTTATTTTCACCAATTAAATGACTTTGTCCTACAACTTCACTTAACTTAGTTGGTCTCATGCGTGATGCTAGAGGTTCATTCATTGGATTATCAAATAAAGATGCTTGCTCCATAGTATCTCTCCTTTTCTACTTATTATTTTAACTCATTTGTATTAAAGAAGAAATTGATTTTTATTTGATTACAAAATTTACAGATATTTCCTCATCCGAAGCATCCGTTACAAACCTGTAAGTTCCTGGTTTTAATTTTCCATAAATCCATTCCCAGTTAATCTCTCTAACTATTTCATTGTTTTCATCTGGCTGATAAGCAGGCTCGTTAAAGAAGGCATCATCTATTACTTTTGGAACTTTCTCCCACTTTCCGTTTTCTTTTTTATCAATTCTATATGGTTCACCATAAGAATAATTTTTATCTGTGGTATCAGTAATGATAATAGTTGCGCCGGTATTTGTTAGAGTACCTTCTTTAATTTTGATACTAACACCAGCTACTTGATTCATTTTTTGATTATTGGGCTGACCTAACCAGATACTAATAGCAAATATTCCTATCATAACGATTAAAATTCCAATAATTATCCATACTTTTTTTCTCATACTACTCTCCTTTACTATCATTATACAGGATAAATTCGAAAGTACAATATTTTCAGTTATTTACTTTAAGAAAAATCGAGTAGAGGAAAATAAATAAATTATTTTGCCCCTCTCACACCACCGTACGTACGGTTCTCGTATACGGCGGTTCAATTTATATTACAGTATGTACTTTTTGGTAATGGTCTAGTGGAGAAGCTAGGCCTTTTTGTTTTAGCCTTTTGTTAGATATTGCCATGTGTAAAATTATTGTACTCGCTGTCCAATAATATCCTCTTCTTGCATTTGCTACCATGTAGGCCTCATATTCAGATATTCCTAATTTCCTTAATGCTTTATATTTAGTTTTAGGATTTTTCCAATATTTCCAAATACACATTCGCATTCTATGCCTTAAGTGTTCACCTATTTCTTTCATAAGTTCCTTCATGTCGGCTATTCTAAAATAGTTTACCCAACCCCTTATGACTTGATTGAGTTTTGTTATCTTTTCACTTATTGACATAGCGTTGCTTCTACTAGTTATATCTTTTAATTTTGATTTAAACTTTTGAACTGATTTTAAATGTGGTTTTGGTCTCCACATACCTTTCTTACTGTAAAATCCAAAACCTAGGTACTTAATATCTCTTGGTCTTGCTACTTTACTTTTCTCGGCATTTACTATCAGTCCTAGTTTATTTTCAATATATCTAGTTACTGTTTGCATTACATGGTTCGCTGCTTTTTCACTTCTTACCATGATTAAACAGTCGTCTGCATATCTAACAAACCTAAGCCCTCTTTTCTCTAACTCTTTATCTAATTCATTTAGCATAATGTTAGATAATAATGGACTTAAATTACCACCTTGTGGCGTACCAACTTTTGTAGGTTGTACTACTCCGTTTATCATTACACCACTTA
>JAGHJJ010000084.1 GCA_017886705.1 Bacilli bacterium
ACATAGATGAAAGAGGAAGAAGAATAACTAATTTTCCAGGTATGAGTGATAATGAAGTATGCCATGTAAGACCTCATGGTAGAAATGCAAATGATACAATACCATTACCAGTAAAAGATAAAGTAACGGGTGCAACTGAATATACTAAGCAATGCTTTTGGATTAATAATAGTTTTTTAAAGAAAATTATTTTTGATGTAGTAAAGGAAAGATAAAATTAAGCACAAAAAAAGATTATCATTATTGATTATCTTTTTTTGTACATAAATGATAAGATATTTCTTGATTTAATAAATAATCAGATATGTTAAGTCTAAATATGGAATTATTTGATAAAGCGATATATAAATAATTTAAAAAAGTAATTATGTGAGAATAATCGTCATATGAATTTTTAGAAATAAATATATTATCACAAACATTTCCATCAAATATAGGATAATAACAAATGTGATTTAGATAATGATAAAGATACAAGCCGTCATTTAATGACAATATAAAATTATGTTTATTGTGCTGTTCAATATTAGAATTATAAACATCAATTATTACGTTTTCTTTATTTTGGGGTTTAATTCTATTACAGATAAGAAACGTAACAATAGAGTCTTCAGGACACTGTTCCATATCCACAACAGAGATTACATTTTTATTTCTATAGATAAATTCAGAATTAGGATTAACTTCGTCACGAAGCTTTTTTATATCTTGTAACTTTTCTAAAATTTGTTTTAATTCTTCTGCTCCACGTATATCAGATTTTACTTCTCCAACTGCAACAACACATTCAATAGGGAAAAAAATCTGACTTTCTTCACTTTCGAATCTGGGACAATTTTGAGTATCATATATTATGATATCACATTGTGTGCTAATATTCCCATTTTTCGTAATAACGAAGCCTGAACTAATACCAAATTTTTGTGGCAAAATACTTTTAAGAAGAGATTTCACTATTTCTTCTCTATACGTACCAAACTCACCAGGATGATACACCATTTCTTTCTCTTCCACCTCTTTTCCCTCTTTATTAATAAATAATTCTTTACTATTATAAGTAAAATCGTTTGCAAAACGAGATACCTTAGATGTAATTAACTTTTCTAAAATATTGTTCATAACATTCCTCCTTGTCTAAAATCAATATTAATATTATCATACTTCAAGCATAAAAAAACATAAAGTAAATAGAATATAAAAAGCAACTAAAAGTTGCCCTTTTTGTATTATTAAACTACTTTTGATTATATTGTCTCCCACTATTCATCTTATTAACAATTTCAGCATCTCTATCAACGTTTAGAAATAATTGATAAGGCTCAATATTTAAAGATTTAGCAATACTTTCTATTTTAGGAATAGTAGGACAGTGTAATCCTCTTTCAACATCTGTAATATATCTAGGACTTAGCTTGCTTAATTCAGCAAGCTTTTCTTGTGAATAATTATTGACATATCTATAATATTTAATGTTAAAGATTAACAAGTCACGTAAGTTATCAAAGTGTAGCTTCATAACATACCCTCCATTTATAGGTATGATATTATTTGCCACAAAATATTCACACGAACTATTTACTGCAAGATTTTTTTGAGCTATAATAAAGATAGGAAGGAGTGAAAAAATGAAAAAGTGTTTATTTTGTAAAGCGGAAGTACCAAAAAAAGAGAAAAAATGTCCAAATTGTGGAAGAAAATATGTTTCTAGAAATTGGCTTATTGCAATAATAGTAATTGCTGCTATTTTAGTAATTGGTATAGCAGGGGGAAACGAGGAAAATACAAAAAATAAAACAACAAGTTCAAATACATCTACTGAAGAAAATGATTCAGAAAAAGAAAAAGTGTATGGCTTAAACGAACCTATAACTATTGAAAATAGTACAGGTGCTTACACTATAACACTTACTGGAGTGGAAGAAACAGCAGATAGAAATCAATTTTCTGACATAGAAGCGAATAGAGTTATTATTATTTCTTATACATATGAGAACATTAGTTCTGAAGATACTGTGTTTATTTCTTCTAATAATTTTAAAGTATATGACAAAGATAATAATTCACTAGAAAGCTATCCGGCATCTATTAAATATGGTGAAAGCATAAGTACGGGTAGAAAAACAGATGCATCTATGGCATATGCATTAAACAATGATCAAAATTATATTGAGCTTGAATATTATGATAATATGTTTAACAGTAAATATGATTGCATTTTTAAAGTAGAGTGGTGATAAAATGAGTAAAGTAATAAAAGTTACAGGGCAAAAAATATCAATTGGAACAGATAACGGAGAAATAAAAGAAGTATCTCCGGAAAGTTTGAATTTTGTTCCAAAAGTAGGAGATGAAGTAGAAGTATTCGAGTCAGAACAAGAATCTATAATTATAAAAAAAGAGACAAAGAAAGAAACAATCAAAGGTGAAGGAATTAATATTAATGTGAATAATTCGAATACTAATACCACTCCTGTAATGAGTACGAACAATACGGTGGTTGTTAATAAAGTTATATACTGTGTATTATGCTTCTTTTTAGGAGGAATAGGAATTCACAAGTTCTATGCAGGAAAAACAGGAACCGGTATATTGTATTTAGTTTTTTGCTGGACAGGAATTCCGGCAATTATAGCTTTTATAGAGTTTATAATTGCATTATGTAAACACGCAGACAATAAAGGAAACATAATGATATAAAGTTAAGCAACCAAATTAGGTTGCTTTTATTTATAAAAAATATTAAATATTATTAAAATAAAACCACCGCTTTCCCCACACGATAAAAATTACCTTTTGATTTTTCTTTCTATTTATCTATACTTTTAAAAAGAAGAATCTACAAAAGTCCCAACCGATGACGGGCGAAGCCCAAAATTTTTTGATGACTTTTTCGTACTCCAAATTCATCAAAAAATGTTAATTTTACTGGTGTAAAGATTATTTTCTTCGTATAATATAAGTGTAATTTATATAACAGATTATGAACTACCATGAAAAGCTTATTAGAAACGGGACTGTGGTAATTAGAACTTCGTCTCCAAATTACTTGGTTACCATGGAACTACAAATAGCTAGTTCTATATTTTATAAGCGATTAATCTCATACAGGGGATTAGTTAAATGGTATAATAATGGGATCGTATACTTATGTAGGGTATTCGATATAGACAAGCGGTGCCATAGACAAAAAAGACTCAAATCTTTTTTAGATTTGGGTCTTTTACTTTCGTTATAATCAACTTATCTTTATACTGCTTTATTTCGACAGTATCATGAAAATGAAAGCCAAGTGTTTGTAACCATTTCCCTTTAAGTAGAAGATAAGGAGTATTATGAAAGTCTTCATATACGAGTATCTTTCTATTTTTCATGATACTCACCAGCTTGTCTATCATTTTCTATATTAGAGATTATAGAATGTTTAGCGTGTTTAGTTTTAAGATCTTTTGGAGACATATCTACATAAATCTTGGTAGTTTCAATATTAGTATGTCCCAAAAGATCACGGAGTGAAAAAG
>JAGHJJ010000085.1 GCA_017886705.1 Bacilli bacterium
AGAATGAGAAAGTAAAAGACTTAAGTGTTAGAAGTTGGATATGTCCAGAATGTGGAAGTTATCATGATAGAGATTATAATGCCAGTTATAATATTATGTTTGAAGGATTAAAGAAATATATGATGGAGTTAAAGTAGGAAAAGAAAGAAACAAAAGAAAAACTACGGTAGCGACTATCGGATGTTAAGCCTGTGGAGAAGTAAGGTTACCTAGTCAGTGAAGCAGGAAACTTGGAAGGTGACGACCAAGGCGAATTAAGTTTACTTAATTCTTTTGTTCTGCCTTAATGAAAGATTCGTAAATAGAGTACAAGTATTCCTGTAGCGATAGTAATGATATACCAGCTATAAACAGCAAAGTGAAAAAATTGTTCTCGTCTAGGGTCAGGCAGAAAGACATCATTGGGATTGTTAGGGTTAATAAATAGTTTAAGTTTATCTCCAACAGAAAAAGGACTTCTTGAATAAATTTCACTTGATTCCATAATCTTGTATTTTTTATTATTAAAGGTAAACTCTAACTTAGGTATATAAATAGGTACTACGGAAGAGACAGATGATTTATGTACTTTTAAAATAGTTGCTTCTACTTCTTGTGTACAATTTTTGATTTTATTTGCTATATATTTTCTTCTTTCTATATATCCGAGCCCTGGTAATAAGAATAATAATGCAATTAATATACCTAGTATATAAGATTTTCCTAAGTCTAGTTGAAATAAATCATATATAGCTAATATAAATATTAAGATACACACAACTATTAAGTCGTAGACTAAAAGACTATGCTTTTTTTCTTTTGCTGCCGATATCATTCCGATTAAAAAAAGATGTGAAAATATTAATATACTTACTGTGTGATTAATTGTCGCAAAACAACAAAATGCTCCCATCATTATTCCGAAATATAAATAGATAAAACAGACTTTTATACTTTTCCATCCTGTGAGATGTTCCTTCTTTTTTTGTAATAAATAACATATGATAGACACAATTAAAAAAATAGCTCCCGCAATATAATTCATAATACCCTCCTATTATTTGTTACTATTATATTATTTTAATTGTATCATTCAAAGGAAGCTTTGTCTATTTCTTTCTTTAGTCTTGTTAGATTTTAAAAATTATTATATAATGTTATATGATAGGGTGTGGTAGTTTGATAAAAGTAAAAAGTCAAGAAACAAGAAGACTGATATCATTTGTTATGCTTACAATTGGTTCCATAATTGCGGCTTATGCTTTAGAAAGTTTTTTAATACCCAATACTATTTTAGATGGTGGAGTAACTGGTATTTCCATTATTGTATCTAAAATAACCAATTTACCAGTAAGTATATTAGTTTTAATATTAAATATTCCTTTTGTCTATATTGGATATAAAAACTTAGGTAGAGGATTTTTGATTCGAGCAGTATATAGTATGGTACTATTTTCTGTTTCGCTATCAGTATTTAGGTATTATGAACCACTAACAGAACAGATGCTTTTAGCAACAGTATTTGGTGGAATTTTACTAGGACTTGGTGTAGGACTTGTTATTCATTTTGGAGGATGTGTGGATGGTACAGAATCTGTTGCTTTAGTAATTAGTAAAAAAACTACTTTGTCTGTAGGACAAGTTGTATTAGTTTTTAATTTAGTAATTTATTCAGTTGCTGGAATGATTTTTGGAATTGACCGTGCAATGTATTCTCTACTTACTTATTTTATTACATTTAAGGTAATAGATTTTGTGTCTGAGGGCTTTGAACAAGTGAAGGCTGCATTAATTGTTACAGAAAAGGGTACAGATATGGCTAAAGAGATTTATAAAAGACTTGGTCGTACTGTAACAACAATTCGTGGAAAAGGATTAATTAGTGGAGATAAAGAAGTGATGTATTGTGTACTTACTAGAATGGAAATTTATGAACTTAGACATATTGCAGAGGAGATGGATGAGAGTGCTTTTATTACTATATTGGAAGTATCGGATATTATAGGGCAACATATTAAATCTACTCAACGATTATCACATAAGAAAATACGTTATCAAAGAAAGGAAGAAAAAGTATGAATCAAGAACAAAATCAACAATCGTCTAATGTAACAAATAGTCAAAATACGATACCTAATGTGGATGTGTCATCTGGCGTTAATACTACTATTCCATCAACAACCTCTCTTCCAACAACACCATTAACTCCTCAAACAGAACAACCAGTAAATACATTAGTAGGTAGTCCTGGTGTTATAGTTGCACCAGTAAGTAATGAGCCAACGGATGCTTCTAGTGCTGATAAAGGAAGAGTAAATGGCGTTGTTCGTGATGCGACAGAGGTTCCTCAAACATTATCTCAAACGACAAGAATTAATCCTACTGTGGTTGCTCCAAAAGTAAATGTTACATCTGATTCTACCGTGCCTTTGGTTACAGAAAATACATTACCGAATCAGTTAGAACTTCCACCAAAAAAATCTCGTAAAGCTAAAGTTGTTATTATTTTGCTAATTTTAATAATTGCTGGTTTAGGATTTTATATTTATCAAGATTATACAAAAGATTTAGCTAGGGGAGAATGCAGTCTTTTGGTAGCCAGTGATAATACTCTTAGAGAATTAGATCTTAATTCTTCTATTGTGCAAGAATTATATGACAAAGTAAAAACAACAATTAGAGAAGATGTTGCATATCATAACTTTGATGATACTTTTAAATTATATTTAGCTTATCGCCAGATTCCGAATTCAGATATTTATGACTCTCATTGCAATTTATTTGATAATAGTTCTATGAGTAATTTTTCTTGTGATGATACCCTTTCTTTTGTTCCTAAAGCATTTAAAGTTGAAACGCTAGAAAGGGAAGTTAAAAAGCTATTTGGTGAAAGTGTTACTATAGAAAATCAAAATATCGTGCTTGGAAATAGTTGCTTTGCCGGGTTTCAATATATTCCAGAACGAGGGGAATATGTACAAGGATATTGTGGTCAAGTACCTACTACTACTTATAATGCTGATAAAGAGTTGATTTCTGCAACCGTTCAGGGAGATACAATTATCCTAAAAGAAAATGTCAGATATTATAGTGCAGAAGGAATTTCTGGTAATCAATTACAAAATGGAGTTTATGTTCATACATTTAAATTAGATAATAACTATCATTATGCTTATGTAGATAGAACTGTTGAAGCTGCTTAAAAAATATGTTATATTAGAAAAGGTGATAGAATGGAAATACTAAAAATTGTGACTGGAATGTTAGATGAAAATTGTTATGTTTTAAAAAATAATGGAACTTGTTTAGTAGTGGATCCAGGAGATGATTATATAAAAATAAAAGAGATGATTGGAGAAGATAAAGTGTTAGGAATATTATTAACACATTCTCACTTTGATCATGTTGGAGCTCTTCGTCATTTTTTAACCAAAAGAAGTATTAAGATTTTTAAAAAGAGTAGTGTCGAAGAGAAAGAATATCAAATTGGAGATTTTTCATTTGAAACTATTTTTACTCCAGGACATTCTAAAGATTCTATTAGTTTTTATTTTAAAGAAGAAAAAGTAATGTTTGTTGGAGATTTTGTCTTTAAAGATTCGGTTGGTAGATATGATTTGCCTGGAGGAAGCGAACAAGAACTAAAAGAAAGTTTAGCAAAATTAAAAACTTATCCCGCAGATGTTGCTTTATATCCAGGGCATTATGAAACCACAACTCTGGGTGAGGAAATGGAAAATAATCCATATTTGAGATAGGAGCAAGCTTATGTATATAGATGTAGTTGTCTTAGTTATTTTAATTGTATTAGTAATAATGTTCTTTAAGAGATTTTCATCTTTTGTTTTCTTCATGGCGATAGTAGATATTTTATTAAGAATATTAACATTTATAAAAAATAATATTGGTCTTCCAGATGTTAGTGCTTTAATTGGTAAATATGTTCCAGCAAGTATCCCGGCGATTATAGATAAATATTGTAATGGAATCATTAATACAATATTACAATGGGCCTTCGTAATATTAATGTGTATCTTTTTAGGATATATTACTAAAATATTTATTAAAAAGAAAAAAATTTAATAATAAACAAAGAAATGACAAGTTTAGCCATTTCTTTTTTTTATACTTACTTTGGTGATGGGAATGAAAGTTTATTTAGATTTAGTCTTTTTCATTAACTTTTTCTTTGATTTCATAATTTTATTTGCTACTAAAATAGCATTAAAAGAAGTAGTTCCTTTTTGGAGATTAATACTTGGTAGTTTAGCTGCTAGTAGTTCCATATTTCTTTTATTCCTGTCGCTTACTAATTTAGAATTATTTTTACTTAAAGTACTTATAAGCATTGTAATCATTTTAACTACTTTTGGAAGGAGGAATTTTTTATCAGACATCATATATTTTTATTTAATTAGTATCATATTGGGTGGCTTTCTATATTTGTTTGATATTAGTTTTAGTTACAAAAACCAAGGTGTGATTTTTTTTGGAGCAGGACTTGGATTAAATTTATTAGTAATCATTATACTTGCACCGATTTTTCTATATTTTTATATTAAACAAGAAAAGAAAAACAAGGTTGAGCAGTCAATTACTCACTCTGTAGAAATTTATATTGATGAAAAAGTATATCATCTAAAAGGAATGTTAGATACAGGAAATAGATTAAAAGATCCTTGTACTGGTAAGAGTGTAATATTAATTAATGCTACTGTAGATATTCCCATGCCAAGATTTTTCTATGTACCGTATAAAGCATTAAATACAGAAGGAGTAATCCCTTGTTGTAAAGTAGAAAGAGTAATTGTAGATAATAGAGTTTTTTCTAAATGTTTAATAGGGATTAGTAAAGATGAGTTTTTGTTAGGAGGAGTAGATTGTATTTTACCAAATAAGTTTAAGGAGGAATTATGAAAAAAATATTAAATTGGATTAAAAGTTTATTTTCAAGAGTATATAGTATTTTTTATGTTGGATCTACTGATATGCTTCCAGAACCATTATCCAAAGAGATGGAAGAGTATTATGTAGAAAAGATGCAAAGAGGAGATTTAGCTGCGAAAGATAAATTGATAGAACATAATTTACGACTTGTTGTTTTTCTTGCTAAAAAATATGAAAATACAGGAGTAGATTTAGAAGATTTAGTAAGTATTGGTACAATTGGATTAATCAAAGGAATTCAAACATTTCAAAGTGGTAAAAATATAAAGTTAGCAACTTATGCTTCTAGATGTATTGATAATGAGATATTGATGCATCTTAGAAAGAATAAAAAGACCAAAACTGAAGTTAGTATTGATGCTTCTTTATCTTTTGATGGAGAGGGAAATGAATTACATTTAGAAGATGTTTTAGGAACCGATCCTGATATTGTTACGAAGAGTATTGAAGAAGAAAATGATAAAAAGGTAATGTTAGAAGAAGTTATGAAGTTAAAGCCCAGAGATCGTGATATTATTGTTCTTAGATATGGACTTTTAGGTAATGATGAGCTTACACAAAAAGAAGTGGCTGAAAAATTAGGAATATCACAATCCTATATTTCTAGAATTGAAAAAAAGGTAATTAAAAGATTACGTACTGTAGTTAGTAATTTTTAGTTTTAGATTTACTTCTTTTTTTCTTTGTGTTATACTCATTTTAGTAAGGTAAGAAGGTGAGTAATATGTTTAGTAATTTAAAAAAATATTGGCGACAAGGTGATAAAATTAGTAAATACTTGACAGTTGTTGCTGTATTTTTATTAGTTTTTTCATTAGTGTTTGTAAGTATCGCTGGCAATAGTTTTGCAGCTAGCATACCACCAGATGAATTAACTGCAGCATTAGGTGGAGATGTAACTGATGATCGTGTGGAATTGTTTCCGGAACTAACAGGCTCAGAAAGAATAGCGCTAGTTCCTTTTGTTGCAACTGACAGCACAGGAAAGCAATACCATATGTATTGTTTAGAAAAAGAAAAAGATTGGTATGAAGATACAGTAATTACTAAAACTGGTACATTAGATGCTGGATATGCCTATATTGTGCAAAATGGTTATCCAGCTAAGTCTCTTACAGGAGATGGAAATAGTGATTCATTTTTAACTCAAGTAGCGGTATGGTTATACCAAGACCGAGTTGCTGGAGTTTCTGATGATACTACAGGAGTATTAACGTCTAACCAAAAAAGTGTAATCTTAAATAGCAAATATGCATCAATTATTAAATCTTTAGTGGACGGGGCAATCAATGCTAAAAATAATTATCAAAATGTGAAACCAGAATTTTCAATTTCTTCAAGTAGTTTTCATTTGGATTCTACAGGAAATTATTTAATAACAGATGAGATTTCAGTTTCTGCTAATGTGAATTTTTCTTCATATCAAGTAGCAGTAGATATGAATGGTGCTGAAATATTAAACAAGTCGAATCAGCCTGTTACGGGTAAAATATCTAGTAATGAAAAATTTAAAATTCGTATTCCATTATCTAAATTGACAACTGCTGATTTAGATATTAAGGTTACAGTAATTTTGGATTATACACAATATGAAGCTTATCAGTATTCTCCTCCTACAACAGAGACGGGAATGCAAAAGTCATTTGCAGCAGTTATCAATGCTGTTTCTAAACAGGCAACATTAGATCAAACAATACCTATTCCAACCGGTAGTTTAACAATAGAAAAAGTAAGATCAGATAATAATCAAGCTTTAGCTGGTGCTAAAATAGAAGTGCGTAGAGCTATCAATAATGAATTGGTTCAAACATTTACGACAGGAACAAATCCTAAAACAATTACTAACTTATTACCTGGAAAATATACGATTACAGAAACGAGTGCTCCAGAAGGATTTTTAATTGATGAGAAAACTGTTTCAGTAACTATTAACACCAATGCATTAAATCCTACAGTGAAGTTAACTAATTCACCATTATCTTTTAGAGTCAGGAAAGTAGATAAAACAACAGGGCAAGCAGTTGCTGGTGCTGTAATTAAAATTGTTAATTCTAGTGGAGTGGAAGTTTATAGATTTACTTCAACTACAGATTATACTACAATTCCAGAATTAACTGCTGGTAGCTATCAAGCAATTGAAGTTAGTCCGCCAGCAGGTTATTATTTAAACTCAGCGCCAGTTTCTTTCACCGTTTCTGAGAGTAATACATCTCAAAATATTGAGATACAAAATACAAAGACATCTGTGAAATTAGGTAAAGTGGATGCAACTACTGGTAAATATATTGCAGGAGCAGAGCTAAAACTATCTAGAGAAGACGGAAATATGGAACCTATCACTTTTGTAAGTGAAGATAAAGCAAAGATTTTTGAGGGACTATCTATAGGAAAATACATCTTAGAAGAAACAAGTGTTCCAGAAGGATATGTTACAAGTAATTCAAAAATTTCATTTGAAATTTCATCAGATGGGAAAATGAAAAACATTTCTTTAAAATCCGAATACGCCAACATCTCTATTCAAAACAAAAAACTGGTAATTGATACAAATAAAGTAGCAGGATATCAATTCCAGTTATTCACAGTAGGTGGTGATTTAGTAGATACCTATGATATTAAAGAGACAGTATTTACTTCTGACACTTTAGAAGATGGATCTTATATTTTAAAACAAACAAAGGTACCAGAAGGAATATTAATGAACTCTAATCCATATTATTTCACAATTTCTGATGATGCTTCAGATAATACGGTATATTTTGCTAACGATTATACCAAAGTACATTTCGAAAAGAAAGAAATGGTTGGTGGAGAAAATCTTGCAGGAGCAGAACTAGTATTAAGAGATGAAGAAGGAAATGTAGTAGAACAATGGACTACTACAACGTCTGCAAAGGTAATTGAGAAATTAAAACCAGGTAATTATACATTAAGCGAGCTAAAAGCACCTGATGGCTATCAGTTAAACACTTCACTTTTAACTATACAAGTAAAAGATACGAGTGACATTCAAGTATTTACTATGTATAATGATTTAAAAGTAGAAGTTCCAAATACATCTCGAAACTCAGTTTTATATTTCTTTATAGGTACAATATTAGTCTTTGCTGGTTTAAGTGCCTTTGGATATGTTTATTTAAAAAGAAAAAAAGCTTAAATGGGGAGAAAACTATCTTTTAAAGATAGTTTTTGATTATAAGGGAAGGAAAGTAAAATTTTAAAAAGTAAGTAAGATTAATTATATGAGTAAGTAATTTTTGTTTTTTCCTTTATCTCATTTACTTGCTTTTTTTATTATGCTATACTGTACATTATAGAGTAAGTTAATAAGGTATGGTGAATTTGATATATGTTGCAAAAAGTTAAAGAATGGTGGTTTTATGATAAAAAGGCAAATAAAATACTCATTGTTTTTTCCGCTTTTTTGATTGCTTTTTCTATCTTTTTAGGATGTGCTATTGGTTCTAGTATGGCTGCTAATGTGCCAAAAAAATTAATAACTACTCGAGAAGATTTTGAATCAGGTGCGACTGTTGGTTTAATTACTGGTATTTATTTATCAGGAAAATTTCTTGCTACGGATACTACAACAGGGACGCAATATGTAATGTATTGTTTAGAAAAAGAAAAAGAGTGGTATGTTGATAGTGAAATGACAAATAATAATGAAAGTTTGGATGCAGGGTATGCGTATATTATTAAAAACGGATATCCTAATAAGGAGTTTACTAAAAATAGTGATTATGATTTTTATTTAACGCAAGTTGCAATATGGTGGTATCAAGATCGTATTGCAGGAGTAGATGATACGGAAGATGGCATTTTGACTGCTGCTCAAAAACAAGAAATAAAGACAGGACAATATTCAGCTATTTTCGTTCCTTTGGTAGATAAGGCTGTTGATATTACTAATAACTATCGTAAAATTGAACCTAAGTTTTCAGTTTCGACAAGTAGTTTTAAATTGGATTCTACAGGGAAATATTTAGAAACTAGTTATATTTCTGTCACTGCTAATGTAGATTTTACAAGTTATAGTGTAGCGCTAGATATGGCTGGTGCTCAAGTAATTAACGAACAAGGATTGACAACCCAGGGTTCAATTCCAAGTAATCAGAAATTTAAAATACGAATACCAGTCAGTAGTTTATCATCAAGTGATTTGGATTTAAAAGTATCAGTAATTTTAGATTATGAAGTGGATACTGCGTATCAATTTCATCCACCTGCAGATCAACAAGATATGCAAAAGGCTGTACCTTCTTTGGTAATGGCAATGTCAAAACAGTATACTGCTTCTACAACTGTAAGAATTCCAACGGGAAGTATTACAATAGAAAAAGTAAACGCAACAACAGATGCTCCTTTAGCTGGCGCAAAAATAGAATTAGTTAGAAATAGTGATAATCAAGTTATAGAAACTTTCACAACTACAACAACTGCCAAAACAATTTCTGGATTATTACCAGGAAAATACACAATATGTGAAATCGACGCTCCTGCTGGATTTGTGGCATCTTCAAATAGTCCATCAGTTACACTAAATACAACAAATATGAATCAAACAGTACGTCTGGAAAACACACCATTAGATTTTAAAATTCGTAAAATAGATGAAGAAACAAAGCAACCAGTAGCCGGAGCAGAAATTGTAATTTTAAATGAAGATAGTGAGGAAGTATTCCGCTTTACATCAACCAGTGGTTATACAGATATACCAGCATTAGAAGTAGGAAAATATACAGCCGTAGAAGAAAAAGCTCCCTCTGGATATTATCTAAACAAAACACCGGTATCGTTTGAAATAAAAGATACAGATACATCTAAATCAATTGATGTACCAAACAAAAAGAATGAAATAGAAATATTAAAAACAGATGCTGATACGGGTAGTCCTTTAGCAGGTGCAAAATTAAGAGTAGTAAATACAGCAAATAATGAAACAGTAGAAGAGTGGACAACAACTACAACAGCTCATGTAATTAGAGGACTTGCAGCAGGAAATTACAGAGTAGAAGAAGTAAGTGCCCCATCAGGATATGTCTTAAATACCAATTCTATGTCATTTACGGTCTCAAATACGCAAACAGAAAAAATCACAATAACATTCCCTAACACGAAGAGCCAAATCATGATTTCTAAAGTAAATGAAGCAGGAGAATTAATTGCTGGCGCAAAGCTTGCAATCTATAATTCATCCAACCAGAAAGTGCAAGAATTTACATCTAAAACAACACCAACAATTATCGATAAACTAGCAGCAGGTAATTATACATTGCGTGAAGAACAAGCTCCATCTGGCTATACGCTAAATACAGAACCAGTACCATTCGAAGTAACAGATAGCGCAATAAATTTGCAAATTTCTATGAAAAACGTTCAAAACGAAATTTTAATTGGTAAAGTAGACGCTGATACAAAAGCTTATATCTCAGGAGCAGAGCTAAGGTTAGTAAGTGAATCAGGAGCAGAAATTCGCAAATGGACAAGTACGAACTCTCTATATTCCATTAAGGGTCTAGCAGCAGGTACATACTACTTAGAAGAAACGAAAGCCCCTACTGGATATATTAGAAATACGGAGCGTATAGAGATCGTAGTAAATGAAAATACTACAACCGTAACTTATACTATGGAGAATCAAAGTATTTCAGTTCGTATTGGAAAAATTGACAAAGACACTAAACAACTAGTAGCTGGTGCAACCTTAGAACTTTTAGATGAAAATAGAGATGTTATATCTACTTGGCAAACATCAACTGATTATCAATTATTTAATGATTTAAAAGAAGGAAAATACTATGTAAGAGAAAAAACAGCTCCAGCTGGTTACATCTTGAATAATGAAACAGTAGAATTTACAATAGATGCAACTCACACATCATTCGTAGTAGAACTAGAAAATGAACAAACAACGGTTAAATTAGGAAAAATTGATGCACAAACAGGTGATTATCTTCCAGGTGCAACATTACAATTATCTCGTGAAGATGGCAGTATGGATCCAATTACTTTCGTAAGTGAAGATAAAGCCACTGAGTTTAAAGGTCTAGCTAGCGGAAGTTATGTTCTAGAAGAAATAAGTGCTCCAGCTGGTTATATCGAAACAAATTCTAAAATTACTTTTGAAGTAGATTCTACTGGAAAGGCAAAAAATATTTCCTTAAAGAGCGATTATATTACAGTATCAGTCCAGGATAAAAAACTACAAATAGATACCAAAGGCGTAGCTGGATATGAATTCGAATTACTTAACGCTAATGGAGAATTACTAGATACTTATGAGGTAGGGGAAGAAGTATTCACATCTAATGCTCTAGAAAATGGTAATTACTTATTAAAACAGACAAAAGTTCCAGAAGGAATGGTATTAAACTCTAATTTATATTCTTTCACAATTTCTGATACGCAAACTTCAGATGTAGTATATTTTGCCAATGATTATATTCGTGTAAATTTTGAAAAAAAAGAAATGATAGGTGGTAAAAATCTAGCAGGGGCTCATTTCATTTTACGGAATGAACAAGGTGATATTGTAGAAGAGTGGACATCGACTGATACTGCAAAAACAATTGAAAAATTAACTCCAGGTCAATACACATTAAGTGAAGTACAAGCACCGGATGGTTATGTTTTAAATAAATCAGCACTTACATTCGAAGTAGCGAAGACAGGGGATATTCAAGTTGTTACCATGTTTGATGCTTTAGAAGTAAAAGTTCCTAACACATCACAAAATTCTTTATTATATCTATTTATAGGTACAATTACTATCATGACAGGTTTAAGTATCTTTGGATATACTTACTATAAAAAGAAAGCCTAATAAATAAATGAGTAGATTATGCTTTCTATATGGAACTGTTCATGCTGGAAAAACAAAAAGTGCTTATGCAATAAAAAATCGTTTTTGGAAATATCATCTATCTACCATGATTATGGCTCCAACGACCACACATCAAGATGATATTTCTAATTACGACTATTTAATCGGAAAAGAGGAAAATATATTCTTAACAATAAAAAGACAATTTAACTCTCATCGATTAATATTAATAGACGATGCACACCTACTGAATGAAGTACAAGTTGATCAACTACTACAAGTAGCAATTTCACAAAATATAGCCATTATCTGTTTTGGGTTAAGAACAGATTTTCGTACTGGTGAATTTCCTGGTGCCAAACGACTATTAGAAATAGCTCAAGTAGTAAAAGAAATACCTACGAAGTGTACCTGTGGTAATAAAGCATTATTTAATGTAAGAAAAGAAAATGGTAAAACCACATTTTCAGGAACACAAATAAAAAAGGGACAAATAATTACTTATGAAGCATTATGTCCCAAGTGTTATTATCATAAAGTAATGCAATATAAAAAACTAAAAGAAAGTGGAATATTATAAAGCAAGCTTTAAGCTTGTTTTTATATTACAATTACTGGTAGGAGGATGTAAGTATGTATAACATAGAAGTATTTGAGCAATTAATAAAATCTAATTTATTTTCTTGTTTGTAATCATTAAATTTTAGTGGTATAGAGTCAAGTTTAATTCAAGGATATTTTATGAATCATAAAAGAAAACAAGAAGCTCATACTTTTCCAATTTATATAGGAAACGATGGAAATTATTGTTTGTTAGACTATACATTGAAACAGCAAAGGAAAAATATTTTACCTGGAGACATTAATTTTGAAGATGGATTTAGTTTTGAAAATCCAGTATTATTAACATATTCAGACGGTCATAAAGAAGAAGCATCACTTATCTATAAAATATCTCCTCAGAAATTAATGACATCAGCAAAAGGAATAGGGAAATAAAGGATTCAAAATTAATATAAATTATATGATTTTAGTTAATACCTGAATTAACAATTTCAACCATTATTTGAGTTAGAATAACTGTTTTACCGCTTCTTCTCATTCCATATATTATTTTTATTAAGGATTTAGTATGATAAAAAGCCCGAGTTTTAGATAAATATTTTTCTCTAATCAACATCAAAATTACCTCATTTACAGTATACTATTATATGTAATTTTCATATGTTTTTAATCATATTAAAACTCGAACAATAGAAGTTTGAGTACTAATTAATCTGGTACCGTTGAGAATGTTATCTACAACTTTTACTAAAGGTAATTGATATTAGAATCAATAACTAAATATATTTTAATAAAAGAAGAAAAATAGCAACTACATATAGTGCTGTTTTTATCGTGTCATTCTTTTTTTATAAACATGACCTTGTGCGTCATCATTTGATTCGAGGCTTTGAATTTTTCTATTAATTTTATTTAATAATTCATTATCCGAACTATTTGATTGTTGCATTAATTCATCTAGTTGAGTTTTTATTTTTCTCTTTTTATCGATTTCATTCTTTACTGCATAAGGAATATATGGCAAAATAATACATTTGCCATCCTCTGTTATTTCTGAAACTTGACCTGTATTTTCATCATAAGCATATTCTAAAAAAGGTCTTGCTACTTGCTTTTTAGACTTTTCCAATAAAGCTATTAAGTAACCAGGATTTAGATTGTTTTTTTTACAACAATCATCTATATTAATTGATTCAGAAATAATTAGATATGCTAAATTAGACTCGAAAATTTCTAACTCATGAACACTATTTTCTAATTCTTGATGTTTCATTTCTAATTTTGATGCAATATTAATTTTCTTTTCTACTTTAAAAAAATGCGCAATCGATAAAACCGAAGACATTCTACTATATTTTCTTTTTGCTTTTCTTAAATTAACCTGAAGGTCATTTAATCTACTATTATTAAATTCTTCAATATTTTTGTTTAAGAAATATCTTTGAGCCAATTCGCTATTTGTTAAAAGATTGAGAAAATGATTATTTTTTTTAATCCTAATATACATATAAATCAATCTCCCTTTTTTGTATATTTTATATTGACATTTACACCATATTATAAGTAATTACAGTATACATTGTCAATATCATTGTATTCTTTGAAATTTATATTTGATGAAAGACATAAATCATAAACATCAACCTTTCTTCTAGGTTGATTCCTATATCAAAAGTTTGTGCTTTTTGAGCAGATTTCCCTATGGTGCCAAAAGACAGAATTGAACTATACAAGTAACATAGGAGATATCTTTTTAAAAAAATATTAAAAAGATGTTGACAAATATATTAGTTATTAATATAATGTTAATAACAAGTGAAGAAACTTGTGATTTTAATACTATATGATATTAATAAAATATTAATAAGAGGAGAGAAAAATATGAATAAAATTAAAAAATTAGAAGTTTATGAAAGTATGTTAATTATTGTTGATATAGTAAATGGTTTTGTAGAGGAGGGAAGTCTACATGATAAAAAAATAGGAAGAATAATTCCAAGACAAATTGAACTAATTAAAGAAGCACATGCTAAAGGTTCACTAGTTATCTTTGTAAAAGATGCTCATAATGAAGACGCAGTAGAATTTAGACGTTTTGGCAATACGAAACATTGCGTAAAGGGAACGAAAGAAGCAGAGCTTGTAGATCAGTTAAAGCCTTTTGAGGAAATGGATGATACGATTTCAGTCGAAAAGAATAGTACAAGTTTTATGGAATCCCCTGATTTTAGAACGGTTGCAGCTAGTGCGAATAACATTAAAAAAGTAGAATTAGCCGGTTGCTGTACAGATATTTGTGTTTTTAATGGAGCGATGGGACTTGCTAATTACTATGACCAGTGGAATCGAGCAGTAGATATAACGGCACATGAAGATGCTATCGCAACATTTGATGAAGAACACCGTCGTGAATATGTACAATCAGCGAAACTACTTATGAGGCTACAAGGAATAAACATAGTAAGTAAGAAATGATAATTATTTTTTTAAAACAAGATATTAACAAAAGATTAAAAAGAAAAGGAGAATAACTATGTATAATAAAACATTAATGACAGATTTTTATGAGTTAACAATGGCCGGGACATATTTCAATGAAGGAAAGAAAGAGGAGCAAGTATATTTTGATATTTTCTTTCGTAAGAATCCTTTTGAAGGTGGATACACAATCAGTGGAGGATTAGATGAGACTATAAATTATATTAAAAACTTCTATTTTGGAAAAGAAGAGTTAGATTACTTAAGAAAATTAGGAAAATTCAACGAAGATTTTTTAAATTATTTAAGTACTTTAAAATTTGAAGGAGATATTTATGCTGTACCTGATGGAACAGTAGTATTTCCAAATGAACCAGTATTAACAGTAAAAGCCGATGCCGTAACAGCTCAAATATTAGAAACAGCATTACTTGCTAATTTCAATCATGGATCTTTAGTAACAACAGCAGCAAAAAGAATTACGAATGAAGCCAAAGGTATTCCAGTAATGGAGTTTGGAGCAAGACGTGCTAGAGGAATTGATTCCGCAATAGAAGCAAGTAAATGTGCATATATCGGAGGATGTGTAGGAACATCTAATACTTATGCCGGTATGAAATATGATATCCCCGTCATGGGAACTATGGCTCACTCATTGGTAACAGAAAGTGAAGATGAATATGATGCCTTTTTAAAATATGCAAAAAGTAATCCTGATAACTGTGTCTTCCTAGTTGATACATACGATACTTTACATAGTGGTATTCCTAATGCCATCAGAGTCGCAAATGAATACCTAACACCAAATGGATATCCCTTTAAAGGAATACGAATTGATAGTGGAGACTTAGCATATTTATCAAAAGAAGCAAGAAAAATGTTAGATGAAGCAGGATATAAGGATACAGGAATTTGTTTATCAAACGGATTAAATGAGTATACGATCAGAGATTTAATTACCCAAGGAGCAAAGATTAATTCGATTGGTGCCGGAGATAACATTGCTGCTCCTAAAGAAAGAGTAGGAGGAGTTTATAAACTAGTAGCAGTAGAGGAAAATAAGGAAGCTAAACCAAGAATTAAAGTAAGTAATGACAGTATTAAAACAATTAATCCTGGATATAAAAAGGTATATCGCTTCTATGACAAAGATACTGGATATGCGCTAGGAGATGTTATTACATTAAATGAAGAAGAAATTAGTAAAAATCACTATACACTAGTTCATCCAGTAGAGACATGGAAGAGGACAGAATTAGAAAATTATAATGTAAGAAGTCTATTAGTACCAGTATTTAAAAATGGAGAATTAGTATACCAAGATCCAAGTTTACAAGAAAAACAAGAATATTGTGAAAAAGAATTTGAAACACTATATCCAGAAGTAACAAGAATTGATAAGCCTCATGAATATTACGTAGACTTATCAGACAAATTAAGAACCCTAAAACAAGAACTAATTGAATTTCATCAAAATGAAATAGCTGAAAAAGGAAAGGAATACGCCAAATGTGCAAAGAGAAGTTAGAAGAATTAAATGACTATATAAAGGAATTACAGACTATTACAAAAGAAAGAAAAAAGGAAGAATTTATATATCAAGGAACAGAACCCGTTCAAAGAAAAGGATTCATTAATGTAGAAAGTTATAATTGTAAACTACAAAATGGAATAATAATACCAAGAGAAAAAATAGTAAAAGGTACAAACGATGGTAATGCCGCAATTATCTTACCAATCACAAAAGAAGGGAATACTTTATTAGTAGTACAACCAAGAGTATTTACAAAAGAAACAGTATGTGTAGAGTTGCCTGCTGGATATTTAGAAAAAGATGAAGATCCATTAACTGCAGGAAAAAGAGAATTAGAAGAAGAAACAGGATACGTTCCAGAAGAAATGAGACTACTAGCTAGCTTTTATCAAGATCAAGGATGTAGTGCAGCTTATAATCATAGTATGTTAGCACTAGGTTGTAAAAAAATAAAAGAACAAAACTTAGATAAAGATGAAATCATTCGTTATTTTGAATGTAGTTTTGACGAAGCTGTAGAATTAGTAGAACGTGGATATATCACAGATATTCAATCTCAATTTACAATAGAAAAAGCAAAGTCATACGTATATCAAAAAATAAAAAAGTAACATGAAATTTAGTAAAAAAGAAAAAATTTTGATACACTATAAAAAAGGAGTGATACAAGTGAAAGAATATGGATTTATTAGAGTAGGTGCCATAGTAAATAAATTGTCATTAGCTAATCCTATGAAAAATGCAGAAGAAATCATTAAGGAGATAAAAAAGGCAGTAACAAAAGGAGTATCGATTGTTACAACACCAGAACTTTCTTTAACAGGCTATACTTGTGGTGATTTATTCTTACAAGATCAATTGTTAATTGATAGCGAAAAATCCTTACAAAAGGTATTAGAGGAGACTAAAAAACTAGATATTATTTCCATAATAGGAATGCCAATTAGACATGATAATCAGCTGTTTAATTGTGCTGTAGTAATAGAAAAAGGGAAAATATTAGGTGTCATATCAAAGACTTATATTCCTAATTATCAAGAGTTTTATGAAGCTAGATGGTTTTCTTCTAGTAAAGAGTTAAAAACAAATGAGGTAGAATTATTAGGTCAATTAGTTCCTATCTCTACTAATTTATTATTTCAAGATAAAACACGAAAAGAGATTACTTTTGCTATTGATATTTGTGAAGATTTATGGACAGTAACTCCTCCAAGTGATTCTCATGCTTTACATGGCGCAACAATTATCTTTAATTTATCTAGTAGTAATGAACTTATTGGAAAACAAGAGTATCGTAAGAGTTTAGTTGCTATGCAATCAGCTAAAACAATTTCTGCTTATATTTATGCATCTAGTGGAGTAATGGAGTCAACCTCAGATTTAGTATTTGGTGGTGCTAGTATGATTTATGAAAATGGTTCTTGTTTAGCAGAAAATAAACGCTTTGAACTAGAAAGTAATCTAATTACTGCAGATATTGATGTTTTAAAATTAGCAAATGATCGTAGAAAAAATAAAAGTTTTATGCATATGGCACCAAGTCAAGAGTACAACGTAATAAAAATAGAGGTAGTAGATACCATAAAAGAATTACAAAGAGATTATAAAGAATATCCCTTTGTTCCAGCAAATGAACAAGAAAGAAATAACAGATGTGAAGAAATTATAGAAATCCAGTCCAGTGCTCTAGCAAGAAGATTAATTCAACTTGGCAATCCAAAATGTGTCATAGGAATGTCTGGAGGACTAGACTCAACTCTTGCTTATCTTGTTATTGTAAAAGCTTTTGAAAAATTAAATAGAGATACAAAAGATATTATTGGTATTACGATGCCAGGATTTGGAACTACTGGTAGAACTTATCAGAATGCTATAGATTTAGTAAAAGAGTATGGAGCAACACTAAAAGAAATTAGTATTAAAGATGCTTCTATTCTACATATGAAAGATATTGGCCTACCAGAAACGGATAGAAGTGTTACTTATGAAAATATTCAAGCTAGAGAACGTACTCAGATATTGATGGATGTTGCTAATATGGAAGGGGGATTAGTCATTGGTACTGGGGATTTATCAGAACTAGCTTTGGGTTGGTGTACTTATAATGGGGATCATATGAGTATGTATGCAGTTAATACTTCTATTCCTAAGACTTTAGTTCGTTATTTAGTTGGTTGGGTAGCTGATAGGGCTGAAGGAAAGAAAAAAGAAGTTCTAAAAGATATACTAGATACACCAATTTCTCCAGAATTATTACCACCGGACGAAGCAGGAAATATTTTACAAAAAACGGAATCTAGTATCGGACCATATGTATTACATGACTTCTTTCTTTATCATTTCTTAAGATATGGAGCAACACCTAAAAAGATATATGTTCTAGCAAAATATACTTTTAAAAATAGTTTTACTAAGGAAGAGATAAAAAAATGGTTAAAAGTATTTATTAGACGTTTCTTTACTCAGCAATTTAAGAGAAACTGTATTCCTGATGGAGTAAAAGTAGGTAGTATTAGCTTATCTCCAAGAGGTGATTTGCGTATGCCAAGTGATGCTAGTTATGAGGCTTGGTTAAAAGAATTAGATGAGATAAAAGAAGAGGATTGAAAGAGAAAACTGGTTGTTATATAATAACCAGCAGGAGGGTAATTAATGAAGCAGTTAATAGAATTTGAAAATGGAGAAGTAAAAGATGCTAAGCTTACTTCCATGAGAGTACGTGATATTTTTGATGATTGTTTATTTAAAGAGGAAGAATTAGAAGAAGGAAATCCTACAAAAGAATTTAATGTTGTAGAAGGCGTGATGATACAAGCTGTTTTTAATACGGAAAGACTAAATCAACATAAGCTAGAAATTGATGAAATGATTGATGAGATTGCTAATATTGATAAAGGGCCACACTTTTTAAATATGTGTACTAGAAAAGATGGTAGTTTGTGGACTGGTGAACATTTTGTGGTAGATCAATTAATGGTTTTAGGGCTAGCTACGGAAAAATTAAAAGTACCATTAGATATTCCCAAGAAAGAATGGGGAGATTTCTTTCCATATGGAATGCCCTTTGTAATAAAGGACCAGCAGAAAACTAGTGTACCAGTAATAGGTGAAAATCCAAAAAACTATAAGACCGTGATGAAATTAATAAAGTAAAAAACAGTATAGAGGAGCAATCCTCTTAAATTTAAATATATGATATTAATAAAATGTTAATAAGGAGGATAAATATGAAAATAGTAAAGAACAAATTCGGGGAAGGAATACTTTACCAAGAAGAAGATTTAAAAGGAAAAATTTATGCAACAAGTGCAGCTTGTATGTCTGTGTGGAGTGATATGTTATCTTTTGCAAATAAATATAAAGATAGGTTTGTAAGTGAAATAGGGAATGCTGATAGTATCGTTGTATTAGGTTGTCAAGTAACAGATTTAGCAGTATTAAATGATCTAAATGTTGCAAACAAATTGCATGAAGAAACAGGAAAAGATATTTTCATGGGAGGATGTCTTGCTCAAAGAATGGATATACCATTACCAGAATATATCAAAAGATTAGATGTAGTTAGAGTAATAGGACAAGAATTAGATGACAGAAGTTTAGTTCATTATGAAAAACCCTTCTGGGTACCAGAGTTTGAAGAAAGTAAAGATAATTTAAAAGAAGGTAATCTATTTAGAAATTATTATCCATTAAAGATTGGTGCAGGTTGCCATGGAAAGTGTAAATATTGTACCATTCGTCATACTAGAGGAGAAGGGTATGAAATGGTACCAGAAGAGCAAATTGAAGAATTTTTAAATCATGAACATGTGGTGTTAACATCTGATAGTCCTACTGTATCTCAAGTAAAAGCCTGGTGTAGGATTGCCAAAGAATGTAATAAGGAAATATCTATTAGAAATATTGAGCCACAGAACTTAATACAATGTAGAGAAGAACTATTAGAGTTAGCAGATAACCACTTATTAGATATTGTTCACTGTCCCGTACAAAGTTTTGATTCAGAACTATTAAAAGCAATGAATAGAAGTGTTACTGCAACAAATCAAGCAGTAGACTTATTATATGAATTAAGAGAAAAAGAAGTTATTACGGCTACGAATATTATTATCGATTATATGACAGATGGAAAACTATATCCAAATCATGACATTGAGAAATTACAAGAAAACTTTGATTATTATTCTTGGAATCCTTACTTTGATGGTAATTTTGATATGGATAGAGCAAAGCAACGATTTAAAAAATATATCACAAATGAAAAAGTAACTCAAAAATAATGAGTTACTTTTTCATTTGAATTTGATAAATTTTTACTTTTTCTACATGGTCTATTTGGTATAGGGAAGTATTCCTAGGAACCAGACCATCATAGATTAGAATTCCTCCGTTTTTAATAGCAATACGTTGTGAGTAAATATTATCAGGTAGGGTAGATATTAAAATTCCTTCTTTCATAGCATAAGTATTTTGTTGCAATAGTTCTTTTAAAAGAGAAAGACTTTGTGTACCATATCCCTGATGTTGAAAAGAATCATAAACCGTATAATCTACATTTCCACCATAGAAAAACTCATCATATAGTGTTGCTTGAAAACCAATTTCTCCGACCAATTCTAAAGTATCACATTTTACAACATCAAAAGAAAGAAAAGCAGAAGTAGCAATATTGGTATCAAAACTATTAGATAGTAATCCAATTTTATCATTGGTAATTACTGGTTGATATTCTTCTTTTGTAACCGTAGTAGGTCTACTAATAATGGTTTTATTGATATAGTCATAAAAGTTTTGCATATCACATCTTCTTTCAAATAGGGTGTTCTTATTGTAATTTATTTTTTTCTAAATTGCAAAGGCTTTTCTTCTTTTTGTATACTTAAGAATCTTTGATAATCATCCTCTGATATTTCTATAAGCAAAGGATGGTTAGGAGAATCTAGTTTTTCTACCAAATCATAGCCAAAAGAGAAAAAACTAGAAACACTTTCAAAACTTTTTTGATATTGCTGATTTACAAACCCATCTGGTTTAAAACAAATAGCAAACCTACTATTACCATCTTTTGTACTTTTACCCAGGTAGACTTCTTTAGTATTTTGCGACTGATTTGCATCTTGCGTTGTGTTAGAGGTAGATAAGTTTATTAAAGAAAAAGGAATCTCTTCTCTTTTTTTCTGATAAGCTTTTAATATTTTAGAGTCAACAGTTCCAATAGGTAAAAACTCTTCTTTAAAACTTGCTTCTTGTGTTTTTAGATTGATACTTTTGATAACTCTAGAAATTTCTTCTCCATCAGGTAAAAAAACAGAAGAAAGATTAGATAGGAACGGTACGTTATCACGATACCATAGCCAGGAAAGATTTACAAATACTAAAGATTTATTATCACTCAATTTCATGGTTAAGTCATAAGTGGAAAGAGAATCTGGATCTTTATGTTCTTTATCAAAATAACAAAAATCGACTTCCTGGTGAAAAGATAATGATTTCTTGTTGTCTAATGTTACCTTCATGATGCGTTTACTCATACATCGTCCTTTGGTATCATTTTCAACATATTTTAACAAGCTAGTAACACTATCATCTGTCTTTTTTATATCAAATTTCATATCTAGTTCAATATCATGACCGTTCTTTGTTTTACTATACTGTTGTGCTAATTCGATATTATTACTAATTTCAGCAGTACGAAATAAAAACATTTCATAATAATAATTATGAACAAATTCCTTAGGTATACGCCAGTATAATTTTTTAAAGTCGTTGGAAAAAGCTAACATCTTATCTATTTTTACTTGTTGATATGACGTAAAACTCATATTTTCACCTTCCTTTATAAAGTATCATAATATAATAAAGAAATTTTTGCAAAAAATAGTTGACAAATTTTATAGTTATTAATATAATGTTAATAACAGATAACAAATCTGATATTTTTGTAAAAATTGTTATTAACAAAAATATAATAAGAAAGGAGAAAGTAGTATGGAAATGACAATTACAAAAGATAAAGTAGAGAGAATTTTAACGGATTATTATCGCACTAGAGAAGATATTAAAGGAACGGTAAAAATGAAAACAAAAAAAGAACAAGTTGGATACTACACAAGTGAGCATACTGCAGCAGTTACAACGATAGAACTTTCTGGAACTACAACACTTTTTGGTACAGAAATACCAGTAAAAAGAGTGATACCGTTCGAAGAGTATGAAGGCATTTTTAAAAGCTTATTAGAAGAACAAGGTTATGAAGTAAATAAATTATGGATTGATAATGGTGTAAATACAGAATGGACAGGTTGGGGACCAATGGAGTCTAGAGAGGAAAAGCCATATTGTAATGGAATAACAATAGATGTAGATAAACAAGTAAAAGAATACAGAAAATAATTTATTTTTTTAATATTAGATATTAACAATATATTAATAAGAGAGGTGAGAAATATGAATAATTTAAAGATAATTGTTTTAGATAACATGAGAGAAGTAGGAAATAATGTTAATTTAAAATTAAAAAAATTAAGAGGTGAAAATAGGGATTACTTATTAAAGATTACAGAAAGTAGATTTTCTAATGGGGAAGGTAAAGTAAAAATTGAGGATACTGTAAGAGAGAAAGATATTTATTTACTAGCAGATGTAGGAAATTATGGAATTACTTATAATATGCATGGGTTTACACATCATATGGCACCAGATGAACATTTTCAAGATATCAAAAGAACCATTTCAGCTATCTCTGGATATTCAGAAAAAGTAACTGTAATTATGCCACTTTTATATCAATCAAGACAACATAAAAGGAAGGGAAGAGAGTCCGCAGACTGTGCTTTAGCACTACAAGAATTAGAACGATTAGGAGTAGACCATATTATTACTTTTGATGCTCATGATCCTACAATTTCTAATGCCATTCCTAATTTACCATTTGAAAATATCTATCCAACCAATACCATTTTAGAGGATTTATTAAAGAATGAAGATTTAAATGATATTTTAGTAATTAGTCCAGATTTAGGAGCGACAGAACGTGCTAGATACTTTGCTGAAATGTTAGATACTAATGTCGGAGCTTTTTATAAAAGACGAGATTTAACAAAAGTAGTGAATGGTAAAAATCCTATTATAGAACATACTTACATGGGACCAAGTGTAAAAGGGTGTGATGTTTTAGTAGTAGATGACATGATAGCAAGTGGTACTTCTATGTTGGAAGTAGGAGAAAAGTTAAAAAAAGATGGTGCTAATAAAGTGTATTTTATTGCAACTTTCTCCCTATTTACAGAAGGAATAGAAGAATTTGATAAAGCGTATCAAAATAATTATTTCGATAAACTATACACAACAAACCTATCTTACATTCCAGAAGAATATAGAAATAAAGAATGGCATCATACAGTAGATTGTTCCGAGAGTATTGCAGAGATTATCAATACTTTACATAATAAAGAATCGTTAAGACCGTTATTTAATGGAAAAGAGAAAATATTAACATTACGAAAGGAGAAAAAATTATGAAAATAGGAATATTCGGAGGAAGTTTTAATCCCCCTCATAAGATGCATAAAAATATAGCCAAAGAATTAATTAAACACGGTTATGTCGATAAAGTTATCTTTGTACCTACAGGAACAAAATATGAATATAAAAACAACCTAGAATCAAATGCTACTAGGTATATGATGTTAACACTTATGATAGAAAATGAAAAAGATTTATCCCTAAGTAAGTACGAATTACAAGATAGGCCAGTCTACACATATGAGACTCTAGATCATTTTAAAAGAAGATATCCAGAAGATGACATTTACTTTATTTGTGGAACAGATAATTTAAGTTATATAGATCAATGGAAAAGAGGAGACTATATCTTAAAAAACTATAAAATTTTAGTTATTAAAAGAACAACCGACGAATTAGAACCATTATTAGAAAAATATAAAAATTATCAAAAAAATATAATCGTCACTTCTATCAAAGAAGAAACATTATCTTCTACTTATATTAGAGAAGAGATAAAGAAGAAAAAACAAGGTAATATCAAAAAATATCTAGATAAAAAAGTATATCAATATATAAAAGAAAATCATTTATATGAAGAAAAGACGGAAAGAAAGTGTTTCTATGCTATTAAAAGTTATTAAAAAACTCTAACTTTGACGAAATATAAGGTTATATCAAAAACAGAATTGAATAAGAAAATTTTGTTAAAATAACAAGTTTGTGTTAAAGTATAGCAAGAGGTGGTTTTATGTTAGGATCAATTATTGGTCATATTCTAGGAGAAAATTATGGAAGAGAAGGTAGAAGTGTTAAAGATACAAAGGATATTGTTAATTTATTATCTGGTGATAACTTAATCCAAAACAAAAAGAAAATATCTGAAATTTGTGCTATTTACGATGCTATTATCAATGGAGATAGTAACTATAGTGATTATTTAGAAAAAAGTGATAGTAAAAGTGATGATAGTATAGCAGCAATGCGTGTTACTCCTGTTGGTTTTTGCTTTGATCAATTTGAACAAATAGAAGATGAAGCAAAAGAGGCAACGATTCCTACACATGATACAGATGATGCAAAAAAAGCTAGTAAAGCCGTTGCACTTAGTATTTATTTGTTAAGGATTGGCATGCCAAAAAGACGATTAGAAGATTATATGAAACTAAAATATTATTCTATGAATTATGAACTTGAGGAGTTACAAGAAGATTCTTTTTCTAAAAATGATAAAGAGACAGTACCATATGCTATGGTTTGCTTTTTTAAATCAAATTCATTTGAAAATGCGATTGCAAACGCCTTATCGATAGGCGGAGATAGTAGTACTATCACTAGTATTACAGCATCCCTTGCCGAAGCTTATTATGGAATTCCAGAAAAAGTAGTAGAAAAATCAAGAGAAATATTGGACGATGGTACTTATAATTTATTAAAAGATAAATATTTTAGTTCCAAAGTGTACAGAATAAGAACAGATAATAGAGGACAATATGATTAAAAAAATAGCTATTAATCCAGACTGGTTTTACCATCGTATACAATTAGAAAAATTAGAAGATATTCTAAATACTGGAGCTATTCTTTCTAGAAGACAACAGGGATATCGGAAAATGGATCATACTACTTGGAATGGACTAGATTATATTTCTTTAGCAAAAAGAGAAGAATCGGTATGGAATAGTTCCTATAGAAGATTTATTTCTTCCTCCTATGCTTTTATTTTAGCTGGAATTCCAGTAAATAATACGAAGTATATAGAAGATTATAATTATGAATTATGGCGTAAATTATCGAAATTGTTTCCCAGTCAGCGCTTCTCACCTTATGAAGATGAGTATCAAGTAAAAGATAAAATAAGTCTAGATACTGTAATTGGAATTAAAATACCAGATAAAGAAAAAGACTTTTCTTCGGTGGAGTTTTATAAAGAAAAAGATTGTGCTATTGATATTGTTTTAAATAAGTTAGGAAGTAATTTAGAAAGTGTTCCTTTTATTGATATTAATGAAGGATTACAAATAGATAGATGTGATATAAAAAAATATATGAAAAATAGATAAGGAGAATAAAAATGGATTTTAAAGAAATTATACATATTTTACAAGAAAGAAGAAAAACAATTTCTACGATGGAGTCTTGTACTGGTGGTGGAGTTGCGAATGCCATTACTAATTGTGAAGGCGCTAGTGAAATATTAAAGTTTAGTGCAGTAACGTATTCTAATGAATATAAAATTAAACAGGGCGTATCAAGTGAAGTAATTGATAAATATACAGTCTATAGTATGGAAACAGCAGATGAGATGAGTAAAAAAATTACAGAGTATGCAAATAGTGATTATGGAGTAGGGATTACTGGACAATTAAATAGACAAGATCCAGCCAATCCTGTAGGAGAGGATAATGTTGTCTACATTAGTATTTATGATAGAGAAAATAATAAGTACTATAGAGAAACCATGGAAGTTCATAAGGAAAGTAGAAAATTAAATAAAGATCATGTCATTGATAAAATCATTGAAATGTTGGAAACTATATTAAAAAAATGATAAAATATTAATGAGGTGAAAACATGAAAGAATCTACTTTAGCAAAAGTAAGAGAAGAGTATAAGAAAGTAGTAAATGAAACTAACCAGCTTTTGTCTTATAAACAAGAATTAAAATCTTTAGAACAGGATGAGAATGTAAAAAGATATCTAGAACTCCTAGAATTAGTAGATAGAGATTATGAAGCACCATCAATAGAGAAGATGATTGCTGCTGCTTATCTAAATGCCAATATAGAGAATAGTGATAGTAATCATATTATGGTATATGTCGGAACCTATCATAGAGATACTGATATGTATCGGGATAATGATACCATAACACAAGATGATAGTAAGGCTAGTTATAAAGCATATTTAGATTTAGAAACACAAGCGGCTTATAATATTGCTATAGAAGAAGTAAGAGAATTCGAAAAAGAACACTTGACAATATATCTTCCAGTAGAAGGAGTTAGTCAAAACGATTATATGGCCAAATATTTTGAACTGCAAATATGGTTTCGTAAACAATTAATGACACATTCTCAAAAAGAAGTGATAGGAAAATTACAAGAGAATATGGATATAAAATATCAAAAACTATCCTCAGCATGTCAAAACAATCCAACACTGCAATTACAAGTTGGAAAACCTGCTAAACCAGTATCTTTTGACGTAGACCAATTTGTAACAACACATCCTGAGGCTGGTTTTTTAGAAGAGTTTTGTCTATCTCCTGAAAATAGAGCTAAAGTAAAACAATATAGAAATAAGCATAGTGAAAATCACTAGCTTTTTTCTTGAATTATGTTATAATCAAAGTATAAATAAGAGGTGTGATATGAAAAAAGAATATAAAACTGAAGAAGAATTCTTAAAAGACTATGATCCAAAAGCTTTTGATCAATTATCTATGACATCAGATATCTTATTAATTAGTGTATCTGATCAAGAACAGACAAATTACCGTAAAACAAGTAAAAAAATGATGAGTATTCTACTAGTAAAAAGAGATGATTATCCCTATAAAGATAAATGGTGCTTACCTGGAGGCTTCCTAAATCCTAAAACAGAAACATTAGAAGAGTGCGCTAAAAGAGTATTAAAGAGGGAAACCAATTTATCAAATATTTACTTAGAACAATTATATACCTATGATGCGATTGATAGAGACCCTAGAACCAGAGTAGTCTCTACTGCCTATATTGCTTTAATAGATAAAAATAAATTAACGGAAATGATTAATCTTAATGCATCCTGGTTTGATATTGTTTTATTAGAAGAAAAAAATAATATTGTAGACATCACTTTAGATAATGGAAAAGACACCATTCAACTTTCTATAAAGAAAGAACTACGTGAGAAAACAACCGATCGTTATCGTTTTATGGCAATAAAAAATGAAAGTTTAGCCTTTGATCATGCTCTGGTTATTCTAGCGGGAATTGAAAGAATAAGAAATAAAATTAATTATACTGATATTGTCTTTAATATGATGCCAGACTATTTTACTTTAGGAGAATTACAACAAGTCTATGAAGTAATATTAAATAAAAAACTACTTGATCCTGCTTTCAGAAGAATTATTGCCAATAAAGTAGTAAAAACAAAGAAAATGAAAACTGGAGAAGGACATCGTCCATCGGCCTTATTTAAATATAAAGGAAAGTAATATGAAGAGTGTTAAATTATTTGTAAATGATAATGAAACTTCTAAAAATGTTTCAAAAATAGTAAAAGAAAAACTAGAAAGTGCTAATTTTCAGGTAGTAGAAGATAATTATGACCTAGCTATTGCGATTGGTGGAGATGGTTCTTTCTTAAGAATGATAAAATCTTCAAACTTTAATGAAAATTGTCTCTATATTGGTATTAATGCCGGAACATTAGGCTTTGCGCAAGAAGTAAATGTAGAAGAGATTGATAAGTTTATCTTAGATTTAGAAAATAATAATTATAAAGTAGAAAATATTGGTATTCAAGAAATTGAAATTAAAACACCAGATACTATTTCTAAACAATTATCATTAAATGAAATGATAGTAAGAGATATGGAATTAAATACTGCTAATCTAAAGGTTTTAGTAGAAGATGTGTTATTAGAAGATTTTGTAGGGGATGGACTGCTTCTAGCAACTTCTTTTGGTTCTACTGCATATAACTTAAGTTTTGGAGGAAGTATTGTCTATAATACTTTTCATACATTGCAACTAACACCGATTGCTCCATTAAATAATAAGTCCTATAGAAATTTATTAAACTCGGTAATCCTACCAGATAATAAAGAAATAGTAATAAAACCATGCAATCGTACCAAAAACTTATTAATTACTGTGGATGGAGATAATAACTTCTATAAGAATGTAGATTATGTATCGTCTAAAGTAAGTGGTAGAGAAATTCAAATACTAAGAATGAAAGATTATAATTTTATTAAAAAGATTAATGATAAGTTTTTAAAATAGGAACATACTACTACTGGTGATAGTATGAAAATAAGACTGGGTTATGCCTGTATTAGTGAAACGATAGAAGGAACATCTTCTAGTACTTATTCCTATACGAAATATAAAGAAGAAAAAGATAATAAAAAATTAGAGAGTATTATTTTCTCTAATCTTTTTCATTTACAACAACTATTACTCTATAATAATAAAAATAATATTCATTTTTTTAGACTAAGTTCTAATATTATCCCGCTTGCAACTAAAAAAGAAGTAAAATTTGACTACTTTACTCCTTATCAAAGAAATTATCAAAAATTAGCAGAGTTAATCAAAGAAAAAAATATGAGAGTAGATTTTCATCCTAGTGAATATTGCATCATTAACAGTACTAGAAAAGAAGTAGTAGAGGCAAGTTTTGAAATATTAAAATATCATTATAGATTACTTACTTATTTAAAAATAGATAAGCCTCTTTTAGTATTACATATAGGAAGTAAAGAATTTGGAAAAGAAAAATCTATCACTAGATTTGTTCATAATTTTTATAAACTACCAAAAGAAATACAAAATGTAATTGCTATTGAAAACGATGATAAATCTTATCATATTGAAGATTGCCTAACTTTATCTAAATTAATAGATAGACCAGTAATATTTGATTATCATCATCACTGTTGTAATACAGTATCAACTAATCTAGAAGATATACTACCAAAAGTAATTGCTACTTGGCAACAAACTCCTAAAATGCATTTTTCTTCACCAAAAAGCAAGTTAAAAAAAGAAATAAGATCTCACCATGATTATATTGATAGTGATGAGTTTATCAAGTTTCTTGGCTATGTAAAAAACTTAGGAAAGGATATCGATATTATGATAGAAGCTAAGAAAAAAGATGAAGCGATGTTTCGCCTAATTAGAGAATTAAAATATAAAACAGAAATAAAGTTTTTAGATGATACTAGTTTTATGTTATAATAAGTAGCAGGATGTGATAGCATGAATAAAAAAATAGGTGTTCTAGATTCTGGTATAGGAGGTACTACGGTATTAAATAAAATAGTAGAGCTACTTCCTAATGAAGAATATATCTATTATGCCGACACCAAAAACAATCCCTATGGAGAAAAAAGTGAAGAAGAACTTTATAAGATTGTGAAAGAAATCGTTACTTTTTTAATAAATAAAAAGAATTGTAAAATCATTGTTCTAGCATGTAATACCGCAACGACAAAATGTATGAAAAAATTACAGAAAGAATTTCCGGATATGTTATTTGTAGGAACGGTACCTGCGGTAAAAGTTGCTTGTGATAATCACTATAAACATACTCTAGTACTAGCAACACCCGCAACCATTGACTCGGAAAGAATGGCTGAGTTAGTCAAAGATAATAAAAAAGATGATCAAGAAATGATACTATATCCTTGTCCAGGATTAGCAGATGCCATAGAAAAAGAAAGAAAAGATAAAATAATACAAATATTAAAAAAAATAAAACAAGAAATGCAAGATAAAAAAATAGACTCTATTGTCTTAGGTTGTACGCATTATCCATTAATTAAAGATCAAATAAAAGAATATTTTCCTAATGTGATGCTATTAGATGGCTCTTTCGGAGTAGCACAAGAAGTAAAACGACAATTAGAAAGTCATAATTTACTAAGCCAAACAAGCACTGGTAACATAGAATATATAGATTCAGAAGGAATTTAACTTCCTTCTTTTTTTCTTTTATTGTATAATGATAATAGGGTGATAGTATGAATAACTTGTTTTATAGGATAGTACGTCTTATAGTAAGATTTTTATTCTTATCCTTGTTTCGACCTAGGATAAAAGGAATTGAGAATATTCCTAAGAATGAAAATTACATCTTAGCTGGAAATCATACAAAATGGTTAGATCCCGTAATGTTAGTAGCTATCGTAAAAGATGAGATTCACTTTCTTGCGAAAGACTCTTTATTCAAAGGAATAACAAAACCTATTGTTAAAGGTATGGGAGCAATTTCAGTAAATAGAAAGATTCATGATCATCAAGCCTTAGAAAATGCCATAGATGCTTTAAGAAAAGGCGCTGTAATAGGAATATTTCCCGAAGGAACAATCAATAGAGAGAAAAAAGAGCCTACGTTACCTTTTAAAATAGGAGCAGTAAAAATGGCAAATACAACAAATACTAAAATTATACCATTTGTAATTACTGGTAAATATAAAGTATTTTCATCTACCATCACAATAGAATTTTTAAAACCAAGGACTATCTCTAATAATTTAGATTTAGAAAATGAAAAATTAAGAGACGAAATAAATAAAAAATTGGAGGAAAAATATGAATGTAGTCAATCTAATTAGACAGAAAATGATGAAGACACCTTGGACAAAATATTATAAAAAAGAAGATAGAAAAATAAAAATAGAAGATATTTCTATTTATCAAATGTTAGCAAAAAATAATATTTCAAGAGATAAGAATATCGCAATTAATTATTATGGAACGCTAATTACTTATAAAGAACTTTTTCATAAAATTAATCAAGCTGCGAATGCTTTTCGTAGTCAAGGAATTAGAAGAGGGGATATTGTTACAATTTGTATGCCAAACACTCCGGAAGCACTAATTTCTTTTTATGCACTTAATAAAATTGGTGCAATTGCGAATATGATTCATCCCTTATCTGGAGAGCAAGAAATAAAAGAATATTTAACATCTACTCATAGTGTTATGTTAATTATGATTGATATTTGCTATGAAAAGGTGAAAAATGTAATAAAAGAAACAGATGTATATAAGACGATTGTGACATCAGCAAGTGACTCCATGGGATTTTTATTAAGTTTTGGATATCAAGTAACACAGGGATACAAGATAAAAAAACCAAAACGTAGTGAAGAGTATGTCTATTGGAAAGATTTCATTAGAAAAGGTCTAAATTACCGAGAAACGGGAGAGACTGCTACTGGTAAAGATACACCAGCTGTCATATTACATAGTGGTGGAACGACAGGGAATCCTAAAGGTATTGTGTTATCTAATGGAAACTTTAATGCTTTATCTATGCAAGCAAAAATTGCTTTTAATGAAGTTCGTCCTGGTGAAAAAGTACTAGCAATCATGCCTATTTTTCATGGATTTGGTTTAGGTGTATCTATCAATGCTCCTTTAGTGTTAGGGTGTGAAGTCATATTAATACCACAGTTTAATGCTAAAAAGTTTGATAAATTATTAGAAAAATATAAACCTAATGTTTTATTCGGAGTTCCCACTCTTTTTGAAGCTTTAATTAATACAAAAAATGAACGTTTGGATTTAAGTATGGTAAGATATGTCATTAGTGGAGGAGATAGCTTGTCTAGTTCTCTAGAAAGAAGAATTAATGTTTTCTTAGCGAGTCATAAAGCAAGAGTAGAGATTTCTCAAGGATATGGAATGACAGAGTCTTTAGCAGCCGTAGCACTTGCTTTTGGAAAAGCTAATAAACCTGGTAGTATTGGAATACCTTTTCCTAGTAATTATATAAAAATAGTAAAACCTAGGACCCAGGAAGAAGTACCATATGGAGAAGATGGAGAAATTTGTATTTCTGGACCAACAGTGATGTTAGGATATTTAGACAATGAAAAAGAAACTAATGAGATGCTACAAATTCATAAAGATGGTCTTGTTTGGTTACATACTGGTGATATGGGAATGATGGATGAGGATGGAGTAGTGTTTTACCGTCAGAGAATAAAGAGAATGATTATCTCTAGTGGTTATAATATTTATCCAGCTCATGTAGAACAAGTAATAGAAGAACATCCGGCTGTATTAAAATGTACTGTAGTAGGTATTCCACATCCATATAAGATGGAAGTTCCTAAAGCTTATATTGTATTAAAAAATGGATATAGCCCATTAGGTGTTAGAAAAAGTATTAGAGAACAGTGTAAAAAGAATTTGGCTGCCTATGCGATTCCATATGAATTTGAATATCGAAAAAGTCTTCCTAAAACATTAATTGGTAAAGTAGACTTTAAAAAATTACAAGAAGAAAATAGCGAGCATAGAAAGAGTGTTAGAGATGGAAAATAAAGATAAAATGTATTTTTACCGTTTCCTAAAACCAATATTAACACCTATCTTTAAATGGTATTATCATCCCAAAATTATTGGAAGAGAAAATATTCCTAAAACAGGTCCTATTATCATTGTTGCTAATCACAAACATTTATATGATCAGTGTCTAGCAATTATTTCTACCAAAAGACCGATTCATTATATGGCAAAAAAAGAATATTTTGATGGGAAAATGGCTTGGTTTTTCAAACTAGCAGGATGTATTTCTGTAGATAGAAGTAAAAAAGATGAACATGCAACAGATCAAGCATTAGAAGTCTTAGAAAAAGGGTTTGCTTTAGGATTATTTCCAGAAGGAACTAGAAACAGAACGAAAGAACTTTTATTACCATTTAAATTTGGAGCAGTTTCTATGGCAAAGAAAACCAATGCTTTGATTGTTCCTTTCGCAATTACTGGAGACTATAAGTTTCGAAGTAAAAACTTAACTGCAAGATTCGGAAAGCCATTTAAAGTAGAAGGAGATTTAGAACAAGCAAATAAGAAGTTAGAAGCAACTATCAAAGACTTAATGCTTGAAAATCTAAAAAATAGTGGTAAATAGTGTCAAATAAAGAAAGTTATCACCATGATACCTTTCTTTTTATGTTATTATTATACTGGTGATAGCATGAATGAAAACATAATAAAAAATGACTTCGGATCAGAAGATACTTATAAATTGTATCGTACTGTATATGAAATTATTCATCCAACAATCTCTAAGAAAAACATATCTAATTATAAGATTATGATACAAGAAGATTTAGTGCCATTACGAATCTTTTATCCTAAAAAAATATCTACCATTACTAGAGTGATTCTTTATATTCACGGTAAAAGATGGATGATTAATGGTTTTTATTCATATAAAGAGGTATGTGAAAGACTAGTCCAAGAAATGGACACATTAGTAATTGCTATTGACTATGAAAATGATTCTTATCAAAAAGTTGTAGACAAAAGTTATCAAACAATCAAATATTTAAAAGAAGGATTAAATAGAATAGGTATTCAAAATATTATTACTATAGGGGATGCTCTTGGTGCTAGTATTTTAAGTAATGTAGTTTTAATGGATAAATCTATCATAGAAAAAGGAATTTTGTTATATCCAGCCTTGGATTTTAATTTTAACATAGAGTATTCATCCTTTGCTCAAAATAATAAATTAGATTTATTGACAATTCCTCATCTACGGATGTATTGTAATAAGTATGTTGATTTAAAAAATTATCATTCTGTTATGGAAGAGGAAAGCTATAAAGATTGGCCTGATATCTTGATAATTACTGGGGACTTAGATCCATTGCGGGATGAAATAGAGGAATTTAGTAAAAGATTACGAAAGGACAATAGAAAATCAAAATATATCAATATTAAGTTTGCTTCGCATGGATTTTTAAATAGTAAAGATGAGGAAGCCAAAGAAGAATGCTTTAAAGATATGAAAAATTTTATAATAACTAAGAGAAAGGTAGTCATACCTGAAAATTAATGGTATACTGTATTGGTGATAAATATGGAAAGAAGAAGAACAAAAAAAGATATTGTAAAAATGTTACTTAGAAATAATGAATTAGAAGAACAAGATGAAGAAGAATTATTAAATCTATTAATCGATCAACCAATCGCAATCGATGTTGATAAACAGGAAGAAGCTAAAATGACAAAAGGAGATAAAATTGCGGATAAACTAAGTGAAGTTGCGGGTAGCTGGACATTTATTATTTTATTTGTTGTATTTTTGTTAGGATGGATTGGTCTAAATACGGTATTGTTATCAGGAGAAGATGCAATTGATCCTTATCCATTTATTTTGTTAAATTTGGTTTTATCATGTATTGCTGCACTACAAGCGCCAATTATTATGATGAGTCAAAATCGTCAAGCAGAAAAAGATAGCTTGCGAAACCAAAATGATTATCGTACAGATTTAAAAAGTGAATTGATACTAGAATCTTTACATGATCAAATGAATACGATATTAAAAAATCAGAGACAAATATTAAAGTATATCAAAAATCAGGAGGAACAAGATGAGGAAAAACAAACTAAGTAAGTTAGTACTAATATTAATGATGGTGGTATTGCTAACTGGTTGTGGCAGTGATAAAAGTAGTACTACTGCGAATAATACCACTGGAAGTAGTAATAATAGTAGTAATGAAAGTACTGTACCTAATTCAAGTGTATCAGAAAGTGATACTGCTGGAATGGAAAAATTAACTTGCTCTAGAGAAGCAAGTGCAGGTAGTGGAGTAGATGTCAATCTAGATTATGAAATCTATTATCAAGGAGAGTATATTCAAATACTTCATTCTACAGAACAAGTAGTAACAGATGACCAAGATACCCTAGATGAGTATGAAGATGCTTATAAAGGAATTTATAAACATTATGAAGGATTAAAGTATTATGATAATACAGTAACTAGAACCAATAATTCTGTAACAAGTGATACTGTGATTAATTATGGTAAGATAGATACAGATAAGTTACTAGCTATCGAAGGTGAAGAAGATAATGTCATTAAAGATGGAAAAGTAAAATTAGATGACTGGTTAGATTTTGCAGAGCAATTCGGAACGAAATGTGAGTAGTTCCTAATACGTTCAAGTAGTTCAACGGATAGAATCTCTTCCTCCGACGGAGATGATACGGGTTCGATTCCCGTCTTGAACACCATATTGTTATTGAATTAGTATTCATATTATGATAGAATACTTTTATCTGCCGATATAGTTTAGTGGTAAAACAGATCCTTGGTAAGGATCAGCGGACAGTTCAATTCTGTCTTTCGGCACCAGATTTTGATGTCAAACTTATACTTTTCAATTTTTCATAATAGTTGATTAGTTTGAGTTTTATTATTTAAAATAATATAATTTTTAGACTTTTTAGGGGGAGTAAAAATGTTTGTACCACATAGCCCAGATATGGTTTATGATGTAGAAAGACATTCTGATAGATGTGTTTGTGGATGTTCTGCACTTGCCACTTGTCATGATTATAATAGTGTTAATTGTGGTTACTGTGAGAGCTGTGCTAAAAAGAGAACAGATTTTGTTACTGATATTACAGGTGTAATATCAGTTGGTGAAGAAAATAGTTTTGAATATGCAATATTGGCTACAATTGAAAATATAAGGCAAAATATATTTAAAGAGAGATTTTATTATATGGTTGATAACTATTTTGGACAACATCAAAATGATAGTGAATTTACTGAGCCATATGATGATGCGTCCTTTATAGCAAAAGTATATAGAGAAAAAAATAGTATGATGCAAACTTTTATATCTAGTATTGTACTACATAATGAAAATAAATTTTCTAAATCAAATAAGATTAATAGAATACTTTCTTATTATAAATCTGAATTAGAAGCCACAATAGAAAAAGATGAGGATATTTTAGAAAAATGGACCTCTAAGGCTGGAGGTTATTCATATAAAAAAGCAAAATAATATGTTATTATCCGCCCTTCCTTTCCTCGATAAAGATTAGCGGTAAGTTCAATTCTTACTTCCGGCACCAGATTGATAATTGCTCGAACGTACGAGTTATAATATATAGAGAACTTGTAATAAGTTCTTTTTTATGATATTATTAGTATGTAAGCAAGAAAACTTGCATAAAATAAAAAAGAGGAACATTCAATTCTGCAAGTGAATGTCGCCTCTAAAAAAATTAGTGTTGACACTCAATCAGAGATGAGAGAGTGTCATATTTTTATTGCTATTACCAATAAGGTAAGGAGTAATAAAATGATAGCAATAAGACGAAGGACTTTTATTATAAAAGTTCTTTTTTTTATTTCTATCCCTTCTTTCTCAAGATTGGAGGACGACACTCACATCAAATGTTCCTGTTAGAATTATATAATAAATGGATTCATAAAACAAGCAAACAAGAAATGCTTTTGATAAAATTTCATTAGTCGAACTAGAGATAGTTTGTTTTTATATGCCTGAAAGAAACCAGACAGTTATACAAATAATAAAGAAAAAATAATCAAAATATTAGTGTACACATATTGTTTTCCTTTAGTTTCTATTATATCAGAAAAGACTGATACAATAAGGCTTAAACTAGTGTTAAAAAGATGTATTGCTACAAAATGCAGAAGTCATTTTATAATACTTTTAATGTATAAAAGAAGCGACTTTGTGTTAGAGATTTAGTATAATAATTATAAAGAATTTAACTATAAATCATATATTTAAATTAATTATTTTCAGGAGGTTTTAAATGTCAAATATTACAGTTAAAGAAAAAGAAATTGAAGAAGCTAGTGATAGTGTAGAAAACATGATCTACGAAATAAATAATATTCAAGTAATGTTGGATTCGGAATTAGCTAGATTATATCAATGTAAAAATGGTACAAAAGAAATAAATCAGGCAGTTAAAAATAATCCATTAAAGTTTCCTAAAAGATTTTCTTGGATTTTAAATGATACTGAATTAGAAGAATTGCGGTCAAAAAATTTGACCACAAATTATAGTAAAATGTCTAGAAGTAATCCCCGTGTATTTACAGAACAAGGTGTAATGATGTTAGCTACTATTTTAAAATCTGAGGTTGCAGTAGAAGTAAGTGTTAACATTATGGATGCTTTTGTAAAATTGAGAAAATATGTTTCAAATAGTTTAATGAATAGTGAAATGTTAATAAACCACGAGAATAGAATACTAAAACTAGAAACTGCTTTCAACTGCTAAATTTTCTTATAGACATGAGAAAAAACACTTTAATTTATCACAATAAACATGATTGAATTTTGCCAAATTAGAATTATAAATGTTTTTTCTATATCTAAAAACAACTGTATTTGATATTGTATTAAAGAAATCTGTAATATATAATGATTATATAAGAGTAGGTGAGTAAGATGAGAGAGTTGGTAAGTAAGAAAAAGGTATTGATAATTAGTTTTCTATTAATTGTTCTAATGATTTACTATATCGGGACTTATTATTCAGATGGTCTATATCATAACAACTTAAATTGTGGTGCTTATATATTTTATACTTTAAATTCTTTTTTACCATTTTATTTATTACTCGCTTTTTTATCGAATAATCTTGTAACTAGCAACTTTTATCAAAATAAATATAGCAAATTTCAAAATATGATTATTCCCAGAACAGGATTTAGAAAAAGAATATTATATGAAATGAAAACGGTATTATTCTCATCCATTATCGTAAGACTTATGATTCATATCTTTACTTTAATAGTTATTCATTTATTCTTTTCCGAGATTCATTTTCAAGGATTTGAATCCAGTGCTTTTGTTGCATTAAATACCAATGCTACGATATCCTTATTATTATATATTGTCTATTCTACAATAGGGTTTGCTATATTTTCTCTATTTCTTTATAGTCTAATTTATTTTATAAAAAACAAATATATCTATAATGTAAGTGGGATTATTATCTTGGTTGTATTAGCGGTCTCTATGGCTCTTATTGGCAATGCATTGTATGCCAACCAGTTAAATGTAAAATTATTTAATCCATTATTAGAGGCTATAAATACTTTATCTTTAATTCTTCCTGGTTTAGAAACATCCACTGCTATTACATCCATAAGAGAAACTAATTTATATTTTGGATATACCTGTATTATGTTTTTAATTTATAGTTGTATTTTATGTTTTATTGGCTGTAGTTGGACAAGAAAAAAAGGCTAGAAACAAGAGGAGGAAAATTTTTATGTTAGAAATAAAAAATATAAGTAAAAAATTTGGTAAACATATCATTTTTCAAGATGTTTCTTTAACACTAAAAGAAGGAGAGTTAATTCATTTTTATGGTCCAAATGGTAGTGGAAAATCCACTTTATTTAAAATAATTACGGATATTACTTCTCCGGATAAGGGACAAATAAAGATAGAAAAAGGAAAAAGAATAGGAGCTCTAATTGAAAACCCGGGATTTATTGAAAATGAAACTATTTTATACAATTTAAAGTATTTGTATTCTTTGTCAAATACATATGATGAGAAAGTAGAAAAACATATTGAAACTTTATGCCAAAGTTTTCATTTGGATTTATATAACCAAGATAAAATGAAAAACTATTCAGTTGGAATGAGACAGAAAGTTGCTATTATTCAATCTATCATGGAAAACCAAGACATTATTTTATTAGATGAACCAACCAGAGGATTAGATGAAGCCGGAGTAGAGGAATTTTACAAACTCATAAAAGAATATAATAAGGAAAAAGATAAAATTATCGTAATAGCTTCACACGAATCATTAAAGTTACCTTTTGATAGAAAATTAGTAATTAAGGATTATCATATATATGATTAAAAAGATATTAAAGAATAGCAGTAATTACTTTTTCCTCATCTTATTTAATCTAGCTTTATTTTTAATTTATCAAGACACAAATAATTACTTGACTGTTAAATATATTACCACTAATAAGTCCATGGATATCATGATTAGTATTATTTTTACGTTTCTTTTGTTTAAGCTATATTTTGATAGTTATTATTATATTGTTATAAATAGATATAATATTATTACTAGAATAGGAAGAAAAAATTACAACTTATTAATTTTAAAACAACTTTTAATTCCATCAATAATATTTTTTATTATAAATTTCTTAACAGATTATATTCTAATTGGAAAGATTAATATAATTTACATAATGATAAATATTTTATTTGCTATAGCTTGTGTAATCACATTGCCAAAAAAGAAAGAATACAATAATGAATTCTTAATAGTTTTAATACTTTTTATTCTTATAAAAGTAGTTTATTTCAAATTTTTTATTTAAAACACAACAAGGATTTATCATTATACAAAAGAATAAATGTAAAGAAATGAGATTAGCTTTATATTTTTAATTTGATGATATAAAATGATTAATTAGTGATATAATAGATTACTAACAAAGCAGGAGGTAGTAACTATGAAATTAAGCTTAAATGACGTGGCATTTGAACCAACAAGAAGGTGTAATTTAGTATGTCATCATTGTATGCGTGGCCCTGGACAAAATATGGATATGAGTCCAAAATTTATTGATGCTTTTTTTGAAAGAAATGATATTGAATATATTAATCACATTTGTTTTAGCGGAGGAGAGCCTACATTAAATCCAGAAATTATTACATATACCATAGAAAAAATAATAAATGAAAAGAAAGCAGTAGGTTCTGTTTCAACTGTAACAAACGGACAAATATTCAGTAAAGAGATTGTAGATGCATTTAATCACTTTAATCAATATCGTAATAGACAATCAATAGATGAAATACCTAAAAAGTATCAAGCTTGTTCAGAAGATACTATAAGAAAGTTAATTAAAGATAATACTGATAATCATGCTCGTATAACGTTTTCAAAAGATCAATATCATAAAGAGGTTCCATCTAAAATAGAAGAATTATATCTACGAGAAAGCCAGGGCTTAAAAATTACATCTACTCCATATCTTGAACAAGAAAAAATATATAAAACGGGAAATGCTACCTTTGGTAGGGACTTTGATTATCAATTAGATCAATTGCGATATTATGAAGAAAAGGATAGTTATGTTGTTTTTGATTTGCTTTATTTAACAGCATCAGGTTATATCACAACAGAGGGTATGGGAACTTATCAAGATATGGATCAAATTAATACAGGACATGTATCAAATGTTACTATACCAGAAATACTTGTAGATTATGGAACACCAATTTTTAAAACAAAAAAATTAACTAGAGACGATATAAAAAGATAAAGCAAAATGGTAACTTTTAATCAACAAACTCTATAATTAAATAGTATATGTAAAATAATATGTTTAGCTTAAAAATAAAAAAGCATGATGAAATTAATTGTTTTTATCATGCTTTTTCAATATTTTACCAGATTTATTTTCATTATTATTTTTAACAGGTTCTAAAATAATATCTGCATAATGATTTGCTAAAGGTAAATAGGGATTTAATCCTACAAAATCTATGTTTCGAAAAGAAGGAAAATATTTTCTATCAAAATGTCTTCCATGAATCAATCCTTTATCATCAGCCTTATCAAAACAGACATTAAACCATTGAGTAATATCCTCCTCCTTTTCATCTTCATCAGATAACCGGATATATTCCTGGCAAAATCTTTCTCTAAGAACAGGTACAGAATTAAAATATTTATCTTTTTGTTCTATAATAGCAATCGTAGAAATTAGCGTATTATAAAAATCTAATTTTTTCTGATTCCCGGTTAAAATATAACTCTCATCATACATAGTAGGTAACACACGCTCGCCACATGACTTATACCATACACTAGCCTTAGAAGGAGTAGTATAAATAACAGAATCTTTTACACCAAAACCAGCAAGACGAATATCTGGAATAAATTTGTGAGTAATTTGTGCTAGTTCTTCGTTAAGTCTATCATGTCCGCCAATACAAGTATCTTGACTAAAACAATTTCCTTGTGTTGTATCAAGACACTCTACATCATGAGCAATATCTTTAGCCAATGCTAAATACATATTTCTCCAATCTACTTCTGTATATCCATAAAAAATGTTGATAAACAAATTTTCATTATAGTCCCGAGAGTTGTGAATTATAATATCTCTTACTTTTTCTTTGATAGAATTAGTCCACCAGTAAGCAGTTACTTCAATTGGACTTAACTCTATCTTTTTTCTTGTTTCCATCTATAAACACCTCTTTTGTTTTAATAGTATTATACTATATCCTTAACATTTTTCAATAGAAATAAATGTATGAAATTTGTATTATATAAAATTGATGCTATGATAAAAAATGGAAAAGAGAAAATGATATTATGCTTGATTATTAAAAGTATTGGAAATGGTAAAAAACGTTGAATCAATCTAAAGTGCACAAATAAGTGCAATTTAAAGTTAAATGTGTATTTTTAAAAGAAAATGCACATTTTTTGATGTTTTTTTAGTAAAATAATTGCTGAAAATCAAAAAAAATGATA
>JAGHJJ010000086.1 GCA_017886705.1 Bacilli bacterium
AGAAAAACTACGGTAGCGACTATCGGATGTTAAGCCTGTGGAGAAGTAGGGATACCTAGTCTATGAAGCAGGAAACTTGGAAGGTGACGACCAAGGCGAATTAAGTTTACTTAATTCTTTTGTTCTGTGTAAAATGGAATTTAGTAAAACACTTGTCCTAAGAATCATAAAGTTCTTAACATATAATAGAATATGTATTATAATAATCAAAAAAAGGAGGTAACATGAAAAAAATTACCATACCAAATTATACTTTAGGGGAAGAATTAATAAATGCCATATCTCATGGAATAGGTGTATTGCTAGGAATAACAGCTTTAGTATTAACAATTGTTTTTTCTGCTAAAAATAATAATGCAATAGGAATTATATCATCATCTATCTATGGTGGTACTATGATTATCATGTATCTAGTAAGTTGCTTGTACCATGCATTAAGTCCTAAATTAAAAGCTAAAAAAGTATTTCGAATAATAGACCATTGTGATATATATCTATTTATTGCTGGCTGTTATACTCCATATTGTCTTAGCTTAATTGGAGGGACAACTGGCTGGATAATCTTTGCAATTATTTGGATAAGTGCCATCATAGGAGTTTTATTAAATGCCATTAACCTAGAAAAATTTCAAGTACCTTCAATGATTATGTACTTAGTCATGGGCTGGATGATAATCTTTTCCTATAACAGTATTAGTGCATTATTACCAAAGGCAGGTTTAATTCTACTAATTACTGGAGGAGTATCCTATACAGTAGGTGCTATATTTTGTGGACTAGGAACAAAAAAGAAATATTTTCATTCTATTTTTCATTTCTTTGTACTCCTTGGCTCAACCTTACAGTTTTTAAGTATTTTACTTTATACAATTTAATAATGAAAAAAGCTAATAGGAAAGAAAAGGAGAAAATCTATGAGACTAACGGAAATAGACAAAGAATCACTAACGGATAAAGAAATAGAAAAAATTGTCTACAGTGATATCACGGACACTGATGAAAGTACAACCTATGGTATTGTATTTGGAAATAGTATGTTAATAAAAGAAAGAGTAAAAACGGCAGTAGATGCTTATCAACAGAAAAGAATAACAAAGGTAATTTTTACTGGTGGAATAAATGGCATTAGTAATGAAGAAAAAGACAAAATCCCGGAAGCACAAAAAATGAAAGATCTAGCAATCAAACAAGGAATAAAAGCGTGTGACATAATAACAGAGGAAGAGTCAAATAATACATTTGAAAATATTGACAATACTATGAAAATACTAAAAAAAGAAAAGATATCTGCCATTGCTCTCATCACTAGTGAATTTCATTTAAAAAGATGTATGGCAATTATGAAGAAAAAATATCCAAATATAAAAACGATACTAATTCCATCCTTCGATGGATTTACAGATAAAAACAACTGGTATTTAAGTGATACAAGTTGGAATACCGGAAGAAGTATTGTAACTTATGAAGCAAATTTATTAATAAAATATGCTCAAGAAGGAAAAATAGAAAACCTAAATATCAAAGGTTTAACTAAAGTTCTACAAAAATAAACATTTCTAGAGAAAACTCTTGGTTTTTTCTTTTTTTTTCGGAAAAAATGGTATAATACAAGTATAGATAGGAGGATGTTTATGGCCTATATAGAATTTAAAAATGTAAGCAAGATATATGGAGAAAAAGAGTCTAAAGTCATTGCATTAAATGATACCTCTTTTTCTATCGATAAAGGAGAATTAGTAGTAATACTTGGACCATCTGGTGCTGGTAAGACAACAGCCTTAAATATTTTAGGAGGAATGGATAAAGTAACTAGTGGACAAGTAATAATTGACGGAAAAGATATTACCAAATACTCAAATAAAGACTTAATAAAATATCGTAGAAATGATATTGGTTTTGTATTTCAATTTTATAACCTAGTCCAAAATCTAACAGCGAAAGAAAATGTAGAACTAGCAACAGAAATATGTAAAAAGCACTTATCACCAGTAGAGACCCTAAAGGCCGTAGGACTAGATCATCGTCTAAATAACTTTCCATCGCAATTATCCGGTGGAGAACAACAACGTGTTGCGATTGCGAGAGCAGTTGCTAAAAGTCCGAAAATTTTGCTTGCCGATGAACCAACGGGAGCCCTAGATGATGAAACAGGAAAACAAATTTTAAAAGTTTTAGAAGATCTATCTAGAAATGATAAAATGACCGTAATTATTATCACTCACAACAGTGCGATTGCTCCAATTGCAGACAAAATTATTAGATTTAAAAATGGTAAAGCTGAATCGACTACTATAAATAAGAATCCACAAAAAGTAGAGGATATTAATTGGTAATGAAAAAGTTATTAAAAGAAACCATTGTCTGCATGGTAAAAACGAGTAAAAGGTTCATATCTATTCTAGTAATTGTATTACTAGGAGTGGGTTTTTTTGCGGGTATAAGAGCAGTAGCTCCAGATATGAAAAATACATTAGATGATTATTACGAAAAAACCAATATGTATGATATTTATATTGCATCAAATTACGGAATAAGAGAAGAAACAATTGATGAATTAAAAAAAGATTATGATATAGAAGCTGTCTATAATTTTGATGCAATTACTACTAAAAAAGAAGACTACGCTACGAAGATTATTTCTTATGATAAAGATAATAAAATAAACATCCCTAAATTAGTCAAAGGTAAAATGCCAGAAACTGCTGACGAAGTAGTAATAGATAATGATTATAGAAATGAAATTAAAATAGGAGATAAACTCACAGTAGACTCAGAAATAATAAAAAATAAGACAGTTACAGTGACGGGATATGTAGAAAGTCCACTATATATTTCAACAGAAAGAGATTCTACAAACTTATTATCTGGAACTATTGACTATTATTTATATATGAATGATGAAAATATTATAAGTCCAATAAAAACAGCAGCTTATATTAAATTAAATACCAATGAAAGTAGATTTAGTAAACAATATGAAGAAATAGTAAAAAACGCTAAAAAAGACATTAAAAAGACTTTAAAAGAAGAAAAACAACCAGGTGAAAATTGGTACGTTTTAGATATTGATTCTAATGTAGGATTTTATCAATATGAACAAGATACTCAAAGAATTGATAATGTAGCTAAAGTCTTTCCGTTAGTATTCTTTATTGTTGCTGTCTTGATTTGTCTAACAACAATGACTCGTATGGTAGAAGAAGAACGTAGCCAAATAGGAACATTGAAAGCTTTGGGATACAACGATATTTCTATTATGTTTAAATATATTTTGTATGCTGCTCTTGCTACAATTATTGGGTCCATGATAGGTGTTGCAATTGGTTATAGAATACTACCAGATCTTTGCTTTGAAATGTATAAAAATATGTATCGCCTAGGAAATATAAAATTAAGCTATTATTCATCTCTTACTTTTCAAGGTATGATGATAGCACTTCTTTGTACTCTTGGAGCAACAATCTATACTTGTAGAAAAACCCTAAAAGAATCACCTGCTAACTTACTAAGACCAGTAGCGCCACCTCCAGGAAAAAGAGTACTTTTAGAACGAATTAAACTGGTTTGGAACCATTTGTCTTTCTCATATAAAGTGACTGTTAGAAATGTTTTTCGCTATAAAAAAAGATTTTTAATGACAATCATTGGTATTGCCGGATGTACAGGATTAATTTTAGCTGGTTTTGGTCTAAAAGATTGTATTGTAAAAATGGTACCACATCAATACGAAGAAATATTTACTTATCAAGCAAAAATTCATTTAAATGAAGAAAAAACAGACGAAACTATAGATAAGATAAAAGAAAATAAAAAAATCAAAAATATTTTAGAAGTTCAGGAAGAATCTGTTACAATCGATAACAAAAATACTAATCAATCAGTAACCTTAGTTATCCCAAAAGATGATCCAAAAGAATTTATTAAACTTCAAAATCGAAAGACGAAAGAACAATATGATTTAACAGATGGTCTAATCATCACAGAAAAATTAGCTAAACTTCTAGAAGTAGAAGAAAATGATATTTTAAAGTTTAGTGGTACTGATACATATAAAGAAAAAGTAGCGCATATTACAGAAAACTATTTATTTCACTATATTTATTTACCAAAAACTTCATACAAAAAAGATGAATATAATACTTTGTTAATAAAAACAAAAAGTATGACTGAAAAAGAAGAGAAAGCATTAGCAAATGAATTAAAGGAAATTCCAGGAATCTCTAGTATCACTTTTACTTCTTCAACAAGACATGTTTTTGATGACACTATGGATAGTTTTGCCTATGTTTCATTAATTTTGATTGTATCAGCAGGAGCCTTAGCTTTTGTAGTACTATATAATCTATCTAGTGTAAATATTAGTGAAAGACGTCGTGAATTAGCAACCATTAAGGTATTAGGTTTCTATGATAAAGAAGTTTATCAATATATTAATAGAGAAAATACGATTCTAACTTTGATAGGAATATTATTAGGATTGGGAATTGGAAATATCTTAACAATGTATATTATTAAAACCTGTGAAATAGATATGTTGATGTTTGATACTACCATTGCTTGGCCTAGTTATCTATATGCAATTTTAATAACCATGTCTTTCGCCATATTAGTAAATATAATCTTGTATTTTTCACTAAAGAAAATTGATATGATTGAATCACTTAAGAGTATAGAAT
>JAGHJJ010000001.1 GCA_017886705.1 Bacilli bacterium
TATTTCTGTTATAATTTAAAAGACACATATTAATTACCTCCAATGTTAATTCGCACTTACATTGTATCATAGGTAATTCTATGTGTCTTTTTTTGCCCTTTTTGGACACTTAATTTTTCAATTTATAGCAATCGCTATTTTCTAATCGTCTAAAAATATTGCATAATATTCTTCAAAAGAAATATCATTTTCATAAATATAAGTAGCTATTTTCTTACCTACATAACGATAATGCCATGGTTCTGCCCGAAATCCTGTAATTGCTTCATATTTAGAGGGAAATCTTTGTATAAAGCCATATTTATGAGCATTTTCTTGAATCCATTCATACTCAGGGGACTCAGCAAAAATATTAGAATTTCTACTACCAATATCAAAAGATAATCCTGTCTGATGTTCAGAAAATCCAGGTTGAGCTACATAGTTTTTAACATAATTATCACCATATAATTCCCGATAACTATCACATAACTCTACTTGATCTTGATAACTACGATAACTAGAATTAATAACTAAGTCATATCCAGCTTTTTTAGCTGCCTTATACATAGAAATAAAAGCATTAACAGCAATTCTAGCACCAGCCTGAGTATCATCAGCAGCATACTCAGAATCAACAGAAACTAAATCCTCAGGTTCATAATCTTCTGTCAAAGATCGATGCTTATTTACAAGCATATCCGTACTATACCGAGATACAATAACGGGATCTGCATAATCTTCTTTATCCATATCTAAGTTAACAGCCAAAACAGTCGTCTCATCATCTTCCCCTGTCTCATTAGAATAATCAACATATCTATCATAATTCCGAAGTTTAGCATAAGGAACACTAAAAAACTCTTCTAAATAATTAATCTTATCCCTTTTAGCAAAAAGACTAACATCCTTATCATTACCATGAGCTAAAATCATAGAAATATTATCATTACTATATCCCTTCTCAATCAAAGTATTAATATTTCTAATCAAATGTTTTTGATTTTGATAATCAATTTTAGAATACTGATCACAATACTTTTCTTTATAATCATCACTTTCAAAAGCAGCATTTAAAGTCTCATTCTTACCAACAGAAAGTACATATTCTTTCTTAAAAGAAAATAAAATTTTCCTACTAGCTTCCTTACTATATCCCAAACTAGTCAAAGAATGAATTTGTACAGAATAAAAAATAAATACGGCTAAGATAACACAAAAAATAATCCCTATAATTTTTAATTTCTTCAAAACAGATTTCTTTAATTTTATTTTTTTCTTCACTAGCATCACCTACTATCATAAGTATACCATAGAAATTGTAAATTGATATATTTTATGCTATAATAAATGAACGAAAAAAGGTAGGTATATTTATGAAAGCATTAGTATTATCAGGAGGAGGTTCCAAAGGTGCTTATCAAATAGGTGCTTGGAAAGCCTTAAAAAAACTGCATATAAAATTTGATATTGTAACAGGTACTTCTGTAGGCGCCTTAAATGGTGCTCTAGTAACTCAAAAGAGTTATAGAAAAGCAATAAGACTATGGAAAAAATTAAACTTAAAAGTATTATTTGGAGAAAATGCAATAGAAAGTAAAAAGGATTTAGATGTTATAAAAATGTATGGTAATAACTTTATAAAACATGGCGGTATGGAAGTAAAAGAATTAGAAAACTTAATTGAAAAAGAAATTAACTATAAAAAATTTCTAAAGTCAAAAATTAATTACGGCCTAATTACTTTTAATCTAACAACAAAAAAACCAATTGCAATTACTAAAAAAGAAATACCAGAAGACTTAATTGGTGATTACCTAATGGCATCAGCATCTTGTTATCCTGCTTTTAAACAAAAAGAAATCAAAGGAGAAAAATATATTGATGGTGGAATCTATGATAATTTGCCAATTAACCTAGCCTTAGACTTAGGAGCAACAGAAATTATTGCTATAGACCTATCAGCACCTGGTTTTAATAAAAAACCAAAACAGAAAGTACCTATTATCAAAGTAAAACCTAATAATAAATTAACTAACTTCTTAAACTTCTACGAAGAAGGAGCAAAAAGAAATATCAAATTAGGATATAATGATACTATGAAAAAATTTGGTAAATTAGAAGGACACAAGTATACTTTTAAAAAAGGAAGTTTAGAAAAAAATAAGAAAAAAAATCTAGAAACATTCCAATATATCTTTGAAGATACTATTAATAGTAAAAGAGCCTTAGAAACATTTCAAAAAATAATCAATATTTCTCCCACTACTCCAGAAAAAATGATAAATAAAATAATGTTAAAACTAATAGAAAGCTTAGGAAAAGATTTTAATCTAGAAGAAACTAAAATCTACTCAATGACTAAGTTTAATAAACTATTATTAAAAGGCGTAAAACAAAGTAATTCGAAAGAAATAGAACAAATAAATATAATGATAGAAGAAATAAAAGGTAAGAACAAATCATTAAAAAGAAAAGCACTACTAAATCCATGGCGTTTTCTAAAAGCCTTATATTTATATACAATTAGTGAGGTGTAAGATGAATAATTTTACTTATACAAACTCAAATAAACGTTATCATACCCTAGATTATTATTATAAACAAAAATTTAACTCTAAAGTATTTAAAATTAGTTTAAATGCTGGCTTTAGTTGTCCCAATATCGATGGAACTGTAGGATATGGAGGCTGCATCTATTGTTCTAAAACAGGTAGTGGTGAATTTGCCGGTAATAAAGAAGATTCTATAAAAACCCAATTTGAAACAGTAAAAGAAATGATGCTAAAAAAATGGCCAGAAGGAAAATTTATAGGTTATTTTCAAGCAAGAACGAATACCTATGCAGATGTAAAAACATTAAAGAAATTATATGAAACAGTATTATCTTTTGATAATGTCATTGGACTAAATATTGCGACAAGACCAGATGCAATTACAGAAAAATGTCTTGATTACTTAGACGAATTAAATAAAAAGACCTATTTAACCATAGAATTAGGATTACAAACTACAAATGAAAAAACAGCTAAATTAATTAATAGATGTCATACCTTAAAATGTTTTGAAGAAATGGTAAAAAAATTAAGAGCAAGAAATATCGATGTAGTAGTTCATATTATAAATGGTCTTCCTTATGAGACCAAAGAAGACATGTTAAACACAGTAAAATATCTAAACAACTTAGATATCCAAGGAATAAAAATACACATGCTAAGTATTTTAAAAGACACACCATTAGAAAAATTATATCAAAAAGAACATTTTAAAGTACTATCAAAAGAAGAATATATTGATATTGTCATAAGCCAATTAGAATTATTAAGACCAGAAATTGTAATACATAGAATTACTGGAGACCCTAAGGTAGAAGATTTAGTAGAACCTACCTGGTTAATAAAGAAATTCTGTGTATTAAATGATATAGATAAAGAAATGGTAAAAAGAAATACTTATCAAGGAAAAAGTGCACAAAAAAAGGATTAATTAAAATCCTTTTTTATATTTTATCAACTGGTACTGCTGGTTTTTCTACTGGTCTTGGAACAGGCTTTGGACCTGGTTTTGGACCTGGTTTTTCAACTGGACCATCTACCATTTCATGAAGGGTAGTACCTAGCGTTGCTAAATTTTGAAGTTCACTTGGAACAATAATCTTAGTTGCATGACCATTAGCAACATCAACCATAGCCTCATAACTCTTAAGTTTTAATACTGCTTCATCCATACCAACATCTTTAATTAAACGTAATCCTTGCGCAGTAGCTTCTTGAATCTTAACAATAGATTGAGCTTCTCCTTCTGCTTCTTTAATTTTTGCTTCTTTCGCAGCTTCTGCTCTTAATACAGTACTCTCTTTTTCACCTTCAGCAATTAAGATTTGACTCTTCTTCTCACCTTCAGCTCTAAGAATTGCTTCACGTCTTTCACGTTCAGCACGCATTTGTTTTTCCATAGCTTCTTGAATATCACGAGGTGGTAAAATATTTTTTACTTCTACACGATGAACTTTAATTCCCCAGGCATCTGTTGCTTCATCCAAAATGCTACGCATTTTAGTATTAATAACATCACGACTAGTTAAAGTCTCATCAAGCTCTAAATCACCAATAATATTACGAAGTGTAGTAGCTGTTAAATTTTCAATTGCACTAATTGGATTCTCAACACCATAAGTATATAACTTAGGATCTGTAATCTGATAATAAACAACTGTATCAATTTGCATAGTAACATTATCTTTCGTAATAACAGGCTGAGGAGCAAAATCCTTAACCATTTCTTTTAAACTAACACAACTTGCTACCCTATCTAAAATAGGAACAACATAATGTAGACCTGTTTGCATCGTTCTATGATATGCTCCAAGTCGTTCAATAACATATGCCTTTGATTGAGATACAATCTTAACACCAGCAACAACTACTAATAAAAGTATAACTAATATAATCAATAACCAAAACCCGAAATCCATTACTTCTCCTCCTCTTTCTTGACAATTAGTTTTACGCCATCTATAGAATCAACAACTACTTTATCACCAACATGAAACGTATCATCACTAACAGCAGTCCATACATTGCCAAAAATTTCAACTTCACCATAATGATTTGGTTTAATCTCTTTAATGACCTCTGCCTTTTTTCCAATAACTCTATCTAAATTTGTTGGAACAGGTTTTCTATTCTTCTTTGCTTTTCTCACCATAGGCAAAGTAATAAATAGCGCAACAACACTAACTACTACAAAAACCAAAAGTTGCCATAAAACAGAATCCGTAAAAAATGAAGTAATAAATGCTGCAACTGCTCCAATAGCAAACCAAATAGATACTAAATTAACTGTTGCTAATTCAATAAATAATAGTACTAAAAATAGTATAATCCAATAAATAGACATAAAACTCATCACCTTACTTAAATTATATGCTATTAAAATACTTTTTTCAACAACTTTTTCTTGTTTTCAATAACATCTTATATTATAATTATTTTAAAGATAGGGGTAGAAAAATGCTAAAAAACACTACATATAAACAAAGAACAATTATTATCGTTACTCTTACGTTATGGTCAATCGTTTTCATAGGAAGTGGAATTACTATGCAAATGATGGATAAACCGAAGACAAAAACAAAGACAGAACTTAAAATAACACAAAAAAGAGTAGCCAATATGAAGAGTAATGAAATACTTTTAAAAAGTATGGAACAAGAAATTAATCAACCATTAAGTATGAATGTAAAAGACTACCTAGAAAATGTAGACGATATCGATAATACAATACTAAATGAATTAAAATTAGATACATCCATGGTAAATGTAAATCAAGCAGGAACTTATACTTATACAGTTACTTATCAAAAAAAGACTTTCAATGGAACTTTTGAAATAAAAGAAAAACCATTACCAGACATGGTATTAACTCTAAAGAATCTAAACTTAGAATTAGGGTCTGCACTATCTACAGATATCCAAACTTATATTACTGAAACATTAACAGAAGAAGTAAAACCAAATGTAAAATTAGATTTAACTAATGTAAATACTGCTCAAGCAGGAAATTATCAATATACAGTTACTTATAACGGAAGACTTTATACAGGAAATATTACAATATATGAACCACAAAAAACAGAAGAAAAAGATCCCTATGAACAACAAAAAACAGATTGTGAAACTAACGGAGGGACTTGGAACAGTTCATCTAATACATGTAGTCAACAACCAAGCACAACACAATAAAAAAGAGCATCGCTCTTTTTTTTAACTTAATCCAACAATTTCGTTATCCACTAAATCAATTTTTTCATAATTAGGATGCTTAGGTAAGCCTGGCATTCTTAAAATATCACCAAATAAAACCGTAATAAATCCAGCACCATGATAAAGTTCAATATCACGAACATAAATAGAATAGTTCGTTGGATTACCCAATTTTTTAGCATCGTCTGATAAAGAATATTGTGTTTTTGCTCCACATATAGGAAGATAAGATAGATTGTTTTTTTCTAAAATAGATATTTTATTTAAAGCTTCCTCACTATACTCTACTTTATTAGCATGATAAATCTCTGTTGCTAATTTATAAATCTTATCATAAATACTATCACTATCTTCATAAAGATAATGAAAATCACCTGGTATAGTTAATGCATCTTCTACTGCCAAAGCTAAAGGTATAGCTCCTTCTCCCCCGTCACGATAAGCAGTACTAACAGCAACTAAAACTCCTCGCTCTTTGCACCAGTCGATAACAACCTGTTGTTCTAAAGAAGTATCTGTATCATAACTATTTAAACAAACAACGATAGGAACACCAAATTTTTCTAAATTAGAAACATGTGCCTCTAAATTACAAATTCCCGCTCTAACAGCATCTACATTTTCTACTAATATATTTTCCTTAGTAACTCCGGCATTATACTTTAAAGCCTTAATTGTTGCAACTAAAACAATACAATCTGGTGAAAGAGTTGCTTTACGACATTTAATATCTAAAAACTTTTCTGCTCCAAGATCAGAGCCAAAACCAGCCTCAGTAATCACATAATCTCCCAAAGAAAGACCTAGCTTTGTCGCAACAATACTATTACAACCATGAGCAATATTAGCAAAAGGTCCACCATGAATAATAGCAGGCGTATGCTCCAAAGTCTGAACTAAATTAGGATAAAAGGCATCTTTCAACAAAGTTACTAAGGCACCTTCAATGTGTAATTCTTTTGCTAAAATTAAACGTTGATTTTTATCATATCCTATAACAATATTTCCAAGCATACTTTTTAAATCATCTAATGACTCAGCTAAACAAAATAAAGCCATAATTTCACTAGCAGCAGTAATATTAAATTTTTCTGTACGCTGATTTAGATTAACATGGCGTAAAGCTCTATCATTTACATCTAAAGCTCGATTAAAAGTAACAGTTTCTATACCAAGTTCATTTCCATGATAGATATGATTATCAATAGCGGCACATAACAAATCATTCACAGCAGTAATCGCGTGAAAATCTCCTGTAAAATGCAAATTTATATCTTCCATAGGTACAACTTGACTATATCCTCCGCCAGTAGCTCCACCTTTCATTCCAAACACTGGTCCCATGGAAGGCTCCCGTAAAACAAGAACGGATTCCTTATTCAACTTACGAAAAGCATCACCTAATCCTATACTAACCGTAGTTTTTCCTTCACCATAAGGAGTAGGACTAATCGCTGTGACTAAAATTAATTTACCTCTACTATTCTTAGGAGAAGATGTAATCTTAGCTTTATCATTACCATATAAAATATAATCCTCTTCACCAACACCTAAAGAAGAAAGAATATTAGTAATTGGTTCTTTTTTTACTTTACGAGCAATCTCTATATCAGTCATAATATCACCTCACTAACTAGATTATAACATATTTCATTTTTTTATGATATTTGTTTATTAAATGACTAAAACAAACGAATTTTTACATTTCCCTATAAGTTTTAAGAAATTCACAAATAAAATAGGCCAAAAACCAGAAAACCATCATTTGCATTACTTTTTTTCTCCTGCTATGATTGAAAAGCAAAAAGGAGGAAATATATGAAAAAATTATTATTTATCATAATAACAATATCATTAACATTATTATGCAGTACACAAGTTGAAGCACAAACACAGTTTTATGAAGGAGAATACATCGATGGAATCTACATGAATAAGCAAAAAGCAGGATCTCAAACGATATATTACCAAAAAGCTAGATTTTTTAGGCAACAAGGGACAAATCAATTCGCATACTGCATTGATCCTTTCGTATTCTTTACAGAAGGAAGTCAGTATGAAGAAACCATCAATCCCAGCAATCTAACACAACAACAAAAAGAAAGAATTACCGAAATTGCATATTATGGTTATGGATATCATAATCACACAGACAGTAAATGGTATGCAGTTACCCAATTTATGATTTGGAAAGAAGCTGACCCTACCGGAACATTTTATTTTACAAATGGATTAAACGGTCCTAGAATCGAAGCATATACACAAGAAATGAATGAAATAAATACCTTAATTGAAAATTATCACAAATCAACTTCTCTATTAAACAAAAGCTATACCATAGTAGAAGGTGAAAATATCATCTTAGAAGATACCAGCAATATAATTTCATCATATTCTCTAGATAATCCTAGTTTCTATATTGAAGGAAATAAATTAATTGGTAATAACTTGTCAAAAGGAGAATATACAATCAATCTTCTAAAACAAGAAAGTCATTATAATAAACCTATTTTATTCTATCAATCCGTAAATAGCCAAGCATTAATGCAAACAGGAGATATTCCAGCAAAATCTGAACAATTAAAAATAAATGTAATAAATACACAAATAGAAATAACAAAAATAGATAAAGATACACAATCAATTACCGCTAGTGGAGATGGATCTCTTATCGGTGCTATCTATGGACTATTTAATCAACAAGGAGATAAAATAGCAGAAATTACCATTAATGAAGACTCCAAAGGAACACTTAAGAATATTCCCTTTGGTAATTACTATCTACAAGAAATAAAAGCACCTGTTGGATATCAGTTAGATACTAAAAAATATGAAATAACAATTAATGAACAGAATGCCAATCATCAACTAATATTAGAAAATGAAATTATAAAAAAGAAAGTAGTAATATATAAAACCTATGATGAAACAAACAAGATTCCAGAAAAAAATATTAACTTTCTAGTATTTGATAAAAATAACAATCTAATTGCTACCATGACAACTGATGAATTTGGAAAAGCAGAAATCATTCTACCTTATGGAGAATATACAATTGTACAAGAAAACACAACCGAAGGTTATCAAAAAGTAGATGATATAATTCTAAAAGTCTCAAATACAGAAGAAGAAATAATAACATTAACAGACTACAAAATAAAAGTACCAAATACAAGCACAAATTTTATAACATATTTAATCATGCTAATAATAAATATATTTACCTTATGAAAAGTATTCTAAAAATAATTGGATTACTAATATTATATTCTTTAATATGTTATAAAATTTATATAGATACAGAACCTGTAACAAATAAGACAAGTAAAATAAATAAAGTGGATAAAATAGATTTTAAAAAACAAACTGAAAAAATCGGATATTTAAAAATAGATAAAATAAATTTATTTCAACCATTATATAAAAAAGATAGCATCCATAACAATGTAGAGGAAAATATAACTATCTTAAAAGAATCAATCATGCCTACAGAAAAAGAAAGTATTGTCTTTCTAGCAGCCCATTCTGGAACAGGACGAGTAGCTTATTTTGAAAAATTAAATAATATTAATATAGGCGACAAAATTGAATTAGATTATAAAGGGAAAATTTATATCTATAACGTAATTAATATTTGGGAAGAACCAAAAAATGGATATATTCATATAAACAAACACAGTAATAATCAATTAATACTAACAACCTGTAGTCCAGAAAGCAGCAATAAACAATTAGTAATAAATAGTATCGAAGAAAATAAAAATACTAGTAAATCCTAGTATTTTTAAGAATTTTTTAACAATTTTAATGCCTTTTGTAACTGTGAATCATTATCCTCTATAGGATTATTTAAATAATCATCACTTAATGAAACTTCATAGTCAGGACTAACCCCTTTTCCATCAATCCATTTTCCCTTAGGAGTCAACCATCGTTCCGTAGTATATTTTAAACTAGAGCCGTCTGTTAAAGAATATGCTTGCTGAACGGTTCCCTTTCCATAAGTAGTCTCACCAACTAATGTAGCTTGAGAATAAGAATCTTGAAAACTAGCAGCCAAAATCTCCGAAGCAGAAGCACTTGAAGAATTAATAAGTACTACAACAGGGTAATCTCTAGAAGCCTTAGTTTCATCTTTAATTTTTTCTTTATCTTCTTTAAACTCTACCTGATACAAAACTTTATTCTTATCCATAAATAGTTCCAAAATATCTTTAGTTTGATTTAAGTGCCCTCCAGGATTAGAGCGAACATCAATAATTAAAGAGGTAATTCCTTGCTTTTCTAATTTATTTAATTCCTTTTTAAATTGTTGATACGTATTAGCAGCAAAATTTTGTATATAAATATAACCAATATTATTATCATATTTTTTAGAAACGACAGATACAAGTTCAACATTACCACGGGTAACAGTCTTAGTAAGAGTATCCTCTCCACGTAGTAAAGTCAATTTTATCTTACTTCCCGACTTTCCTTTAATCAATGAACTAATATCATCAAGTGTTAAACCAATAACCGATTTAGAATCAATCTCAGTAATAACATCACCGACTTCGATACCAGCTTTCTGTGCAGGAGAATTATCAAGAACATCAATAACAATAAAATCACTTGTATCACTAGCAACAACAGTTACACCTATGCCAACATAACTACCATCAACAGTAGTATTAAATACATCAGAATCATCTTCATCCATATAAACAGAATAAGGATCATCCAAAGAAGATATCATTCCATTGATAGCAGCATCTGATAAATCATTACCATCTACATCTTTATAATAAGTATCCAAAATATTCTGATATACCGCAATCATTTCTTTTACTGGTTCTGATAAATTCATATTTTGATAATTTTCACGAAAAATAGACAAACTACATCCAACAACCACACCAAAGGCAATAGAAATAACAACAATAATCAATACTTCCAATGTATTAAATCCACTTTTATGCTCAACAATAACTTCCCTAATATTTTCATCATCATCAACATCTTCTTCCTTTAATTGAGAAATTTTATGAAAATTAGGTTTCACAAATGGACCTTTATTATGTTTAAACATAATACCACCTCGATACAATCTATTACTATCATACCATAAAATACCAAAAAAAATAAGGAAAGTTACTTCCTTACTCTAAGGCATCAGAAATGGCATCGATTCCTTCCACATAATTGGATACCCTACCTTGATTAATTTCTATTAAAGTAGGTCCCGAAATTTTTAGATTATCAATAGATTGAACAGAAGGATTAGATGTATCAGATACAAACTGTTTATTAAAAGTACTACTCATATCTACAGTATAAATAGGAAAATGTTCATCTTTATCTTCATAAGTACTAACCATATTAGTATAAGCAGACTTTAACTCGTCTGAAGACATATCATAATAAAGAACAAAGTAATGATCATCATTCATAGAAAAACTATTTCCTGCCAAAATTTCCTGATACTGAATATCAGCTTCTGCAGGAGTTGTATCAATAGTACTAGATGATGTATCATCTCTTTCTAAAAGATAAACAGTTAAAAAATAAAATACTGCTAAAAAAACTAGTACAGCAATTAATACTTTTACCACTTTAAACATTTCTGATGAAAAAGAAGAATCAATAGAATCTATTTTAGAATGCATTTTTCTTCTATATTGTCTATTATTTGCCATATAACCACCCAACCAAATTATAACACAAGAAAAAAAAGAGGTAAAGCTCTTTTATTTCATAGTCTGAACAACACCAATAGATTGAGCAACCTCCACTAATTCATCTTGATTCAACACATCACTAACAAGATAATATTCAATACCATTAGTAGTCCAATTTAAAGAATTGTTAGTCATAACACCTAAAGTATCCATTAATTGGTATGGCTCTCCATAGGTAGGAATAATCGTAAACTCATCTTCGATATTAGCTGTCTCTTCTACCAATAAGAAAGGTTTTTCACCATCAAAGGTCATAATAATTCTCTCACCATTATCCTTTGTTACTTTTTCCTCATTAGTAAGTTTTGTACCTGAAGGAACCATTAACGGATAAATACTATCATCTAAATTACTAGTCTGCTTTACTTCTTCCTCACTAACAGAATATGTCTTCATTACAGTATCCAAAGAAAAATAATTCTTTTTAAATGTCGGAGAATAATCAATATCTTTAAATTCCATAGTCATACAAATAACAGAATCACTATTATATACTTGTACTTTCTTTAATTTTAGTTTAGAAGATAATTCAATTTTTTGTTTTATCAGATTACGATTGTTAGGATAATTAACAGCTGTAGTAAACGTATAGCCATTCTTAGTTTCTTTAAAACTACGTTCTTTATCATCCTTAATATCATTAACAATAGCCTCTAATAAATAAATCTGCGAGTTACTATAAGGCCAATCACTTTGAAATTTAAAGCTTTTATTTAAAGAAGGAGTAACCACATATACACCATCATCATTCTTTAAAATAACTTGCGTATGATTATTAGAAGTATTAGTAAGACTAACACGATAATAATTATCTTTCTTAAAAGCCACTTCTACATCATAGTGATAAACATCATCATTATTAACAAGTTCTAAAGACCCTTCTACATAATAAGCCTTAGCATCTTCTACTTTTTTACTAAAATCTTTAATAACATCTTCTTCCCCATATTTTCCACAACCAGAAAGTAAAAATATACTAAAGAAAAAAACCAGCAAAACTTTTTTCATAATCCACCTCTTATCATAGTTCTACTAAACTCTATGCATTGATAAAAAAATTATGCAAAAAAAAGAGTAGCCTTAGCTACTCTCAGAAATTCGTACTTGTACTTGTTTCGTCTTCGGTGTATAAGTAAGTAATACATTAGATTTTTCAACCTTAACATCCACTTCATGTTCACCTACACTATAACCGTCCAAGTTAACATAAGCTGTAATAGAGGATGCATCAAGATTATTAACGATATCAGCACTACCACTAACAACTACAGTAACTTTAGTATCCGCTTGCGATAAAGCTTGAACTGTATAACCATCAGCAAGATTTCTAAACTGAATTCGATCCACTGTAAACTCTTTAGAAATTGAATTATCTACTTTAACTGATACAGTAATCGTTTTTTCACTAATCTCAGTAATACCATTTGGTTTCTTCAAGGTAACATTAAACTCTTTATCAGCATCTAATCCCTTAACATCAATTTCTACTTTCAATTCTTCAATCTTATCAATAGCACTTTGTTCACCATAAACTGTAACATTAGAAACATTCGTTTCAATAGAAGTAATTGCTTTACCAAATGCTAAATCGCCTGTTGGAACAATAGTAACCGGTATTTCTTTACTTGGAGATGTAATCGTAAGTTTAGCATCAACTGTCTTAGGTACAATTTCAACATCAACTGTTTTACCTTCCGCATCATAAGCAACCAAAGGAACATCTTTTAACGTTAACTCACCAGCTTGTGGATTACTAATTTCATCAACATCTACCAATGCACGTACAGTAGCAACTTGTTCAAGTTTATATTTAGCACCCTTAATAATAACATTAGTTCTATCAAGCTCAACATCATTAATATATAGTTTACTATCCAAATTATCTTGATGTAGAATATCAACCGTTAATGTACGAGTCTCACTAACTTTTTCATAAATAGTAACTGTTACTTCAGAAGGATCCAAACGATAATCTAAAGATTTTAAACGTTGTGAGTATTCTAACGTTACTTTATGATTTCCTGGCTTTAATCCAGTTAAATCAACTGTAACACCTTTAGAAGGTGATTGTTTAGCCAAGAAAATATGTCTTCTTTGACCTATCAAAGTAATATCAACTGTTTTAGGTAATCCTTCAACAACATATAACTCTTCATTATAAACAGCAGTTACTGGTTCGTCATATAACACTTCCGCATACTGATCAATCATAACACTAGATTCTTGATCTATAATTACAAAGACACCAAAAGCAAGTACTAAACTAACAATAATCAACGTGGATTTCTTACCAGCAATACGATCAACACTTTTAGCATTATCTTTAAAGACATCCGCTATCTTCAAAAAAACTTTTGTTATGGGAGTAATTAACCATTTATCAAAGAATGATCCAATATGACGAAAGACTGATTTTATACTTTTACTTATTCTCTTCATATATCTCTTCCTCATCTATTTCATCTTCATCTAAATCAATATCTTGTTTTGGTCGAAGTTCATCAATTAACATCATACGAACATCATCTAATGTTAAGTTATATAGCAACTCTCCCTTTAATGCTATAGAAACACGACCAGTCTCTTCTGATACAACCAAACATATTGCGTCTGTCTCTTCAGATAAACCTAAAGCAGCTCTATGTCTAGTACCCAATCTTCGATTTAACTTTGGACTACTACTTGTCGGAAAAACGGCACCTGCACAAGTAATTCTATCTCCTTGAATAATTACTCCACCATCATGAAGTGGATTTCCCTCATAAAAAATAGCTATTAATAAATCACTAGATAAATCAGCATATAATTTTTTAGCTTTATCAATATAGTTTCCTAAACTAATATCACGTTCTAATACAATTAAAGCTCCAATTCTTTCTTTTCTTAAATAATCAACAGCATTAACAATCTCATAAACTAAATGCTCTCTCTCATCAACAGTTAATACTTTATGACGTCCTAATAATTGACTACGCCCTAACTGCTCTAAAATAGTACGTATCTCTGGTTGAAAGATAACAATCAAAGCAATTGGTCCCCATTGAATAACATAATCAAGCAAAACAGCAATAGTAGTAAACCCTAACCAATCGCTAACCCAACTTAAAACAATAACAAACACAACACCCTTAAATATTAACGAAAGTTTGATATTGTTTCTAATATTCTTCAAAATAAAATAAAAAATAACCCAGACAAGACATATGTCTCCTAATTTTCTCAGTATTGATATAACATCAGTAACTGTTATTGTCATCTAATCCCTCCACATTTCATAATAATATATAATAATAAGAATAGTAAAGGTATCCCTCTTTTACAACTATATTCAAAATCTATTTTAAATGTCTCTATAAATCGAGAACAAATCATCAAAAATAATAGATAAAAGGGTCCATATAAATAATATACCACCCTATCCTCAATAACAATGATAACATTTTTTCTACAAAATAACAACTAAAAAAGAAAAGAATATAAAATCTTCTCTTTAAAAAAATACAATCATCTAATAGATAAATATATATAAATTGAAATATCAAATAAACTCACAATGGTGCCGATTAAAGGACTTGAACCTTCGACCTCCGCATTACGAATGCGCTGCTCTACCAACTGAGCTAAATCGGCAAAATAAAAAGATACAAAAATATTGTATCACTTTTTACTTCACTTGAAAACTAAAAATGAAAAATTTATTTAGCTTCAATATGATTAAATAAAATACCGATATTAATTAGTCCACAAATTCCAACTAAACTATAAATAATTCTACTAAATAAGGAACCAACTCCAAAGATAGTATCCACTAAATTAAAATCTAATATTCCAATTAATCCCCAGTTAATAGCACCAATAATAGTAATGACTAACAATATCTTTTGTACTGTTTCCATATAATCCCTCCTATCCATAGAATGAACAGAAATAAAAAAATTATACGAAAAATTATCTTTTTTTAAAGAAAACGAAACTTTTCCTATCAGAATCATCATAATCTCTAGAAGATGCAGATAAATTAGCAAGACAAAACTGCTCCAAAGTATAACGTGAAACAGGATAATCCTTAGATACGCTATCTATAAACTCATAACTTCCATCACCGTAGCAACTTAAATTACCTTTAGCAGTAAGATATATAGTATCTATAACAGAGTCTCCAAACATCCTAATACAGTTATCTTCTAACAAAAGCTCATGTCCCTGTTTAGAATAACCTGATTTTAACAAATTATCTTTTTCAACACTATGATCACCTGTACAATCAAACTTAATACCATAGCCATTTTCTAAGTATAATTGTATTACTTCTTGAGAAATAGGTAAATGATATTGATCATCAGAAAAAGTAACAAAACTACCCTTAAGTGAAGATTGACGGACAATTTCTGCTGGCAATTTTGTCATTTCTGGTAAAATATACTCCTGAAAATATTCATTATACCGATTAAAATCTTCAACAATAGAATCAGAATAAATTAAACCATTCGTAAATAAACCTACAGAATAAATGGGTAATTTTTCTCCTATAATTTTATCAATACAATAATGAATTGCACCAGGATTTAATGTAGGTTCTCCTCCCGAAAAAAACAAAAGAGAAACCTGCTTATAATTATTACGCTTTAAATCTAAAAATAAATCAATATCGTCATAGGAAATATCTAAATTCTGCTGTGGACCACGCATACAAAAATCTTTACAAACTTGATTACATCTTCTAGTAACTTCAATTACCAAATCACTATAACGTCTTTCCATATTCATACCTCCAAAAACAAAAAGAAACTAGTAAACTAGATTCTTCGAACGGCAATAACAGAAGTACCTGACCCTCTAGTCCATGCCGCAACATCACTAGCAATAACACCCTGTCGTGGATTAGTAGCATGAATCATTTGTCCATTACCAACGTAAATAGCAGAATGAGTAGGCACACCTGCACTATATCCCCAAAGTAAAATATCTCCAGGCTGAGCATTCTCGTAACTAACAGCAACACCATCATAAATCTGAGTTGAAGTACTTCTACTAATAGAAATTCCAACTCTACTATATAAATATTGAACAAAGCCACTACAATCAAAGCCTAAAGGACTATTTCCCCCTGCAACATAAGGACTTCCAATTAAAGAATAAGCAAGTTGTACTAAAGCTGTCATATCTCCCGTTGGAAGATAACTATCTTGATAAACTGGTACTTCAATCGCTGGTACAACTTCCTCTGGTTTAGCCGCAACTTCTACAGAATAACTAACATAAGACTCATTACCATATTTATCAACCGCTGTAACCTTAACTTCATAAGTACCCGGAACATTACTATCCACATTACTATCTATCGTATAATAATTAGTATCATCCTCTAAATTAAGATTCTCTTTTTCCTGATAAGTAATTTCGCCATCTACTTTATCATAAACAGACTCCAAATTACTTAAAGCATCAAAACTATCTCCCTCAGTTAAAGATATAGTTTCTTCTTTCAACTGAATTTCTGGAGCAATGGTATCTTTCACTTCTACAATAATAGGTACTTCTTTCACAATTTGATTCTTCTCAACTTCAACAACAATCTCTTGTGGTCCTACTTTTGTAGTATCAATATCCTTCTTAATAGAAACAATTTCTCCATCTACAGAATCTACAACACTACGAATATCATAATTAGGACTACCATATTCAACAGTAGCAGTCTTAGATACAGTAACATCTATACTACGATAAATCCTATGATATTCATAAAAATAACAAATCATTAAACTAATAAAAATTAGCATCGTCGTTACAAATAATTTTCTCTTCGACGGTAAATTTTCTGTATTCATGTATAATCTCCCCCTGAGATAGAGTATACTATAACATATCTAGAAAACTTTGTCAAAAATCATCACCTATTTATAAAATAACCAAATTTGAAAATAATATACTAACTAGCAAACAAAACAAAAGAAGAGATAAAACTCTCTCCGTATTTAAGCATTTAAATCTTGGTATTCTTGCGTTAACATCTGCAATTTTTGACTAATCTTTTGACTATCAGCTTTCTCTAAAGCATACCATCCTTTACGAAACATTAACTCATAAGCTTCTCTTTGTAACGCAATTAATGACAAAAATACTTGCTTATATTTCTCATATAAACACTCATTACTAGCTTCTGTCATAGCCATAACATAATTTTTAGACAGTTCTTTTAAACAAGAAAGTAGTGAATTAAGATAATCTTTATCATTACATGTAATTCCTGTAGGAACTTCTACTTTGGGATTAGTAATCTGATTATTCATTAGAAACACCTCCTAAAATAGATAATACTGTATTCAAGTTTTGATCAAAAATACTGGCTGCTTTATCCATCACTGTAACAATTTCTTGATCAGTAACTTGACCTACTGAATTCTTCATTTTCTTATATGCTCCATAATTCCATGCAAACATATCAGATAAATAATCAAAATCTTTGCCCGTAAGAATATTACTAGGGACTTCCATATATTGTATATTATTCATAAAATTCCTCCCAAATATAGTCTGTGACAAAAAACTTTTTTTAAACAAAAAAGAGAACAAAATTCTCTAATTTGGACTTATAAATATTTTTCCATTGTCTTTTGAGATTTTTCTTGAAACTTCTTAAAATCTTTTGCTAGTTTTAAATGCTCCTTATTAATATCGTCACTAGCACCTTTAATACGCTTCTCCATCTCAATTACTCCCATGGATAATCCCTGAATTAATAAATCAGCAATTGCTGCATCACTATTATCTGAGATAACTTCTTTAAAAATTCCCATGGAAGACATCATTTTAGCAATACTTCCTTCCTCTTCAGGAGTCATATCACAAGCAAGTAATTCCTCTTTTGCTTTTTCTTCAAAAGATGAATATCCTTCAAAAATGCTTTCAACATCACCGGTAATTTTATTATCTCTACCCTTCAAATTATCAAGCAGTTTACGAGTAGAAAATCTTCCCATAGCAGCATCCTTATAAATTTTTTCAATTAATTCACATTGTTTATTCATTTTCTTCACCTCGCTATTAGTATATCCGAAAGAAGGAACTATATACTAGTTTTTAAATTCTCTTTTGCAGGTCCTTCTATCAATTTACCATCCAAATCAAATCTAGAGCCATGACAAGGACAATCCCATGTCTCATCAAACGAATTAAAAACTAAATTACATTTCATATGAGGACATAACAAACGAATCTTATGAATATTATGTTCCTTATCTTCATAAATTGCATAAATCACTCCATTAATTCGAATATAAGTTGGATTATTTTTCTTCCATAGAGCTTCAGCATATACTTTCATATAATGAAATGTTCCTAAAAAAGAATTAGCAAACAAAGAAACACTCATCCGACAAGGAGAAAATAAAGAAGAAAACTCATTTCTTTTATGTAAAATTAAATCAGATAAAATCTTCCCTGCAAGTGTTCCATTCGTAATTCCCCAACCACGATAAGCAGTACCTAAAAATAAATGAGGAGAAACTTCACCAATAAAAGGCAATAAATCATGACTAACAATGTCTTGATTCATCCAAGTATACTCTGGAGAACTATGAAAATATTTCTTAAAGTCTTTCCTACTTTTCTCATAACTCTTACCATAATCAATCTTACTAGTAAGCTTATGTCTATTAGAACCATAAATAAGATAATCTTTATAGTAACGAATAGAATGAAGACAAGAATCAATATTAATAGCAGAATAATCACCATGCTTCTTAACTTTAGCTACATTGACATATTCTCTCTGTATATATGTCTTTAACGGAAAGAAATTAGGATACAAAAAGAAAGGGTAATGACAAGCAATAACAACATTTTTTACCTTAAAATCTCCTAGAGTAGTCTGTAAAAGATAATAATCATTTTCTCTCTTTATATTTTGAACCAAAGTATTTTCATAAAGTAAAATTTTAGAAAGTAATAGCCTAGATAAACCAGATAAATATTTTAAAGGATGAAAAACATACGTATCAGAAACACCAATACCTGCTTTAATACTATCATCAAAAACATCAAACGGACGAGCAGAAAAACTTTCTAACAACTCTTTTTCACGCTTAATTTTTGAAACATTTCCATCCTCCAAAGTAAAAACAATAGACCTAACTTGCTCCAAATCACAAAAAATATGTTCCTTTTCAATAATACGTAATAACTCTGAAATAGCTTGCTTTTGAGATAGATAGTACTCTTTTGCTCTAGTTCCTAACTTTTGATAAATATCACCTTGTAAATAGGTAATTTTAGCTGTCGTCTTACTAGTTACACCTTGACCAATAGAACCCTTATCAAATAAAGCAATTTTCAAATTAGTATCTTTCAAATAGTACGCAGTAGAAAGTCCAGTAATTCCTCCTCCAATAATACCAACATCAAGTATACTATCTACTGGATTTAAAACAGGAATTGATGGAAATTTTACACTCCAAAACATAATATCACCAGTAATAACATACCCTAAAAAATTTTATTCATACAAAAAAACATTCCAAAGACTGAATTTACTTTTTACGATATTTTTTTACTAATGAATTTACTTTTTTTAATTGTTTTACATCGTCTGCTTTAGATATAGATAAAAATTGCGAATCATCTTGGTAAGATAAACTAGCAAATCTATCATACAAAGAAATACTTCCACCATAGACAGGAAAAGTCAAATTATCTCTTACCTTATCAATTACCTCGAAAAAGGATGAATCGTGATTCATAATCTCTTTATTCAATAAATCAAATCGAATATTACCATTAGTATCACCTACTTTAGGAAGAACATAACTACTTCCATCAGAAAAAGACAAACTTGCATCATTTTTTTGAGCTCTACTATTAGAAACGGATATTTTAGTAAGTAGAGTTTCTTCCCTATTTTCTTTTTTTCTGTGATAGATATAAAGATCACAAAAATAACCATAGGTAATTTCTTCAAAAGGTTCATAACTACGAACACCAAATTTAACCTCACTTCCACAACAATTAGTAGTCATATCAGCAATCTCTTGGCCATCTTTAATGGAAGTAGCACTAGCACCTACAAAATAATTATGATTTCGTACTTCTCCGGAAGTATGGATTTTAAATAATCCACGAACAGAATCAACCTTATCCTTATCATATAAATCCAATCGATAAGAAAACAAATTATTATTACTAGAACTTAAATAATGGCCTGAAACATTACCAACTGGTGTAAAAAGGATAAAAGGATATTCCCAACCAGGATAAAGTTTTCCAAACCTTTCATCCACAACAAGATCCATATGTCCCACAATATGATTTCCATGGTAAAATCGAATACGATAGGGATACTTACCATGTTCATTCGCTAGTTTAAAAGAATCAATAGTAAGACCAAAAGCAGATGCAAAAATAACTGTTTTAGGAATAATCTTATCTTTCATATATGATTGATATACTAAAGGATTCATAAAATCACCTCCACTTAACGTTATGAATTCATAATCCACTGAATAATTTCTTTTTTAATAGCAAAATATTCATCTTTATCAAACTGCATATTACAAATACAATACTTCTTATTAGAAATATGAGCACAAAACATACATTCGTGCAAAGAACCACAATCTTCGATAAAGAAAGAATTACTAATCTTACTAGAGCATGAAATATTATAACTGTTAGAGCAACCAGAAGAATCATCACAGCGAATACAAAAACTACAATGTCCAGATCTTTGAGAAGCAAGTAAATATTCACAGCTTTGACATCCATCTGAAAAAATAAGATTTTTACAATCACTAGAATCACAGGAACGATAAATATTCTCAGAGCGATAAATTGTATCACTTTCTGAAACATTAGTAGAATCATACACCCTTTCTGTAGTGCGATAATTAATTTTATTCCACAAATTAACTAATTGTTCTAAATTTTCTATTTCTTGTTTTGGTTGCTCCCAACTTTTCCACTTCCAAGTATTTTCTTCTGTAATATACTTAGTAGGATTTACTGACGTTGCCCAGGTTACTTCCCCTGTAAACGAATCATTTACTTGCTGTGGTAATTTAACATCAAAAGCAAACTTAGTTAATAATTCATCTATGGTAAATGGATTCTTACAGTCAAAAACATTAGAAAAAATCTTATCCACTGCTTCTACTACTTGCGTCTTATTCATTAGTATCACCTCTCATATTTCTTCTACTAGAAGACTGTTCTAATAACAATTCGGTTAGCTTAATATTTGGTGTAATCTCAAATTTCTTTTTTGGAGGAGTAATAGTAACCTCACTTTTAGGAACAGGCTTAGAAATTTTAGTACTCTTAACTCTTTTAATTGGAACAAAGTCAACAGTTCTTGCTTGAAATGCGGGAAGTAAAACTCCCCTGCTTCCAAGTCGTACTACACACTCTCTATCTCCCAAATTAATTAACATAGATATACGATTTTCTTCACTATCATCGCGAGATAACTTCATAGAAATATTACTAGATAATATACTAGCATCTCTTCTAGATACTCTAAAAACATAATAATTAACAACATTAGCAAAAATAGCATCTTGTAACTTCCTACTTATCTGTTCAAAATATTGCTGTACTAAAATTAATGATAAACCAAATTTCCTAGCTTCCGATAAAAACTTAAGTAAAATAGGATTTTCAACAACAGATACTTCATCGACAATAAATATAATATGCTCATCTATCTTTCTATCTTGGATTAATGTAATTAACTGTTGCATAATAAGACCAGAAATTGTCTTAACACAAGACTCCCCTAATCTATTACGATTTAAAGAAAATAAAGTTAAAAGATTTTGATGAATAGTATCTTGTAACGATAAAGCATCACTACATTCATTCTGAAAAACAGAAATAAATTCCATTTCATCTAAAAAAGAAAGTATAGGGGCAATTGACTCATTATAATATTTATTCTTTAGTTCATTAAAATCTGTCAAAAAGAAACTAGTAATACTATCTGGCAAATCATCTGATAACAAAGATTCACGATATTCTACTTCCAAAAGTAATTTACGTAAGTTCTGAAAACTAAATATATTATGATATAAAAGCAATAATAAACTATGTCTTACGACTCTTTCTAACTTAGAATTATACAAATCTTTCATATAAGAAGAAAGTAATGAAAGTAATAACTCCACAGATACAACAATATTATCAGTAGAATTAATAAACAAATTAATACTACTTTCTACCGTTTCAAAATCAATAACAGAACTATTAAGAATTCCACCAATATCTTCTTCCAAAGAAGCATGTGGATCAATAACAACAATCTTATATTTTAATTTATAATCAAGGGTTGTTGCTAAGCGACTAATAAGTAGACTAATAAATTTAGATTTACCACTACCAGTAGAACCTACTACAAGAGAATGTTTATCAAAAGAATAAGCAGATAAGTTTAAATAATAATCTTTAGAAAAATAAGGAAACGCAGAAACAGAAAATAATGCTTGTACAGAATCACTTTGCAATAATGAAAAAGCTTTTTGAAAATCTAGATACTTAGGCGGAGACTGATAAGTATATTTCTTATTTTTAGAAAAATCGATACTAAGTAATACTTCAGGTAATGTTTTAAGTAGCCTACGACGAATAATTTCTCCTTGCTCATTAATATATAAATAGCCATGACTAAATAATTTATCCCTAGCTAATCGAAAATTAAGTTCTAACATTTTTATATCATGAGTCTTCTTTAAGGACTCCTTATCAATAAAATCAATAATAGTATCAGTAGACTTATTAATATAAGGAACTCCACGTTCATAAGAAAATGACCAGCAAACAGAAAACTCACAAAACATAAAATCAGAAATGTCTCCTAACATCGTAGGAAGCACAACATCAGTTTTTACATAATAATGAAGTTTATTCATCTCACAAACAACAAAAACCTGAAATTTTGAAAAAGAGCCTAAATATTTTGCAAGTTTCAAAAACATAATATGCCATGATTCTTTTGAAACAAATTTAGAGGTTAAATAAATTTCTGAAACCACACTCTTCCTCATAATAAACTCCTTCAATTACAAAAAGTATAACAAAAAAAGATATTATTTAAAATATCTTTCCTTGAAATAATCATATAATTGATTACATTTTTCTTTATCCATATCCTGTTTTTCTTCATATGGATAAGGAATACCCAGTTTAATATATTTTTCACGACCCAATCGATGAAAAGGAAGAAAATCTACTCTTTCTATATTATGAATATGTTGCAAATAATCAACTAAACTGTCCATATATTCATAAGTATCTGTAATTCCAGGCACAATAACCTGACGAATCCAAATTTTCTTATTCATTTTATTACAGACATCAATAAATTTTTCAACTTCTCCCATTTTTAAACCAGTAATATCATAATATCCTTCAGGATCAGTATGTTTTACATCTAAAAGTACCAAGTCAACATAAGAAAGCACTTCTTCATAATGACCTAATCCAACTCCTGAGGTATCTAAAGCTACATGAATATTATCTTTTTTTAATAACTTACAAACTTCAATAATAAAGTCACTATGTAGTAAAGGTTCTCCTCCAGAAAAGGTTACACCACCATTTTTCTTGAAATATGGTTCACATCTCTTAATTCTTTTATATAGCTCTTCTGGAGTATAATTATCATCCCTCTTCTTCCACATCTCAGGATTATGACAATACTTACAACGTAACATACATCCATTAAAGAAAACTACACATCGAATACCTGGTCCATCTACTAATCCAAATGTTTCAATAGAGTCAATGCTAGCCTTCATATCTACATTTTCTCATGGAATGTTCTAGCAATAACTTCCTCTTGTTGCTTTCTAGTTAATTTATTAAAACGTACTGCGTATCCAGAAACACGGATAGTAAGTAATGGATATTTATCAGGATTGTTCATAGCATCTACTAACATTTCACGATTTAATACGTTAACATTTAAATGATGTGCTCCTTGAACGAAATATCCATCCATTAAATTAACTAAGTTATCAATTCTTTCTTGTTCAGTTTGACCTAAAGCATTAGGTACTACTGAGAAAGTATTAGAAATACCGTCACGACAACAATTAGCCCAATCTAATTTAGCAACAGAGTTTAGTGAAGCAATAGCACCACTTTGATCTCTTCCATGCATTGGATTAGCACCTGGAGCAAAGGCAACACCTGCTTTTCTACCATCTGGAGTAGCACCAGTATTTGAACCATATACTACGTTAGATGTAATAGTAAGTACTGATAATGTTGGATGAGCATTTCTATAGCAAGGATGAGAACTTAATTCTTTGTAGAATACATCTAATATTTCTTTTCCAATTTCATCTACTCTATCATCATCATTACCATATTTAGGGAAATCTCCTTCGATTTCAAAATCAACAGTAATACCATCTTCATCACGAATAGGTTTAACTTTAGCATACTTAATCGCAGAAAGTGAATCTACTGCTACAGAAAATCCTGCAACACCATAAGCCATTAAACGATTTACATAAGTATCATGTAATGCCATTTGTCCAGCTTCATAAGCATACTTATCATGCATGTAATGGATAATATTCATAGCATCAGAATAAATTCTAGCAACTTCATGCATCATCTTAAAGTAAGCTTCTTTAACCTTATCATAATCAAGTACTTCATCAGTCATCTTAGGAAATCCAGGAATAACTAATTCACGTTTAACTTCATCAACACCACCATTAATAGCATAAAGTAATGTCTTTGCTAAGTTACAACGAGCTCCAAAGAATTGCATATCCTTACCAACACGCATTGCAGATACACAACAAGCGATTGCATAATCGTCTCCCATACTTGGACGCATAACATCATCATTTTCATATTGAATAGAATCTGTTGCAATACTAACTTTAGCACAATATTTCTTCCAAGCTTCTGGCAATTCTTGTGCCCAGAGAATAGTCATATTTGGTTCTGGAGCACTCTCTAAGTTTTCTAATGTATGAACTATACGGAAAGAAGTCTTGTTAACCATTGATTTTCCTTCAGTAGTAAGTCCACCTAAAGAACATGTTACCCAGGTAGGATCTCCTGAGAATAATTCATCATAATCAGGTGTTCTTAAATGACGAGCAGCTCTTAATTTAATAACAAAATGATCAATAATCTCTTGTGCTTCTTCTTCTGTTAAAGTACCATCCTTTAAATCTCTTTCAAAATAGATATCAAAGAAAGCATCTACTCTACCTAGAGACATTGCTGCTCCATTATCTTCTTTAATAGCAGCTAAATATCCAAAATAAGTCCATTGAACAGCTTCTTTAGCATTTTTAGCTGGTCCTGAAATATCAAAACCATATCTTGCTGCCATATCTTTGATTTCTTGTAATGCGTTATATTGCATAAAAATCTCTTCACGTAAACGGATAGTTTCATCATCCATTACCGTGATTTTCATATTATCCCAGTCACTCTTCTTTTGTTCCATTAAGTAATCAATACCATAAAGAGCAATTCTACGATAATCTCCAATAATTCTTCCACGACCATAAGCATCTGGAAGACCAGTTAACAACTTATTATGACGAGCTTTTCTAATTTCCTTAGTATAAGCAGCAAAAACACCATCATTATGAGTTGTAACCAAATTTGTTTCTTTAAAAAGTTTGTCAAGTTCCGGATTCATCTTATAACCATATGCATCAAGCTCTTGATAAACCATTTTAAGTCCACCTTTAGGAACAATCTCTCTTTTTCCTAACTCATCAGTTTGAAGACCGACAATAACATCATCATCTTCACTAATATATCCAGGTTCAAATGCATTAATTCCAGCAGGATGATCTACATCAATATCAATAACATGTTTTTTTACTTCTTCTTTACACATATCTTCAAATACTTTTAAAACACGTTTTGTCTTATCTGTAGGTCCGCTTAAAAATGATTCATCACCATCGTAAGCTACATAGTTTTTCTTTATGAAATCACTAACATTAATTTCATCACACCATGCACCTTGTTTAAAATTTTTCCATTCTTCTTTCAATCTATCACCTTCCCATACATATTATACCATAAAGGATATATTTTCTATGCATATATTCTAAAGTTTTGCATAAATTTTACATATAGATTTTTACATAAAAATATGATATAATCTTACTACACGGGGCTGTCACGGTTTCGACGGGAATTGAGAGCATAGATGGCAAGTCGAATGTCCACGTTACGGACACAAAAAAATAAACGCAAACAAAATTAAAAATGCAGTTGCTAACATGTTTGGTGGAAACCAAGCTGTAGCATTTGCCTAATAATATAAAGGCCTGCGCTTTCTTTTATTTCTTACCTAGGAAATAA
>JAGHJJ010000087.1 GCA_017886705.1 Bacilli bacterium
TAAACGAAACTACTTTGTTATTTTTTAAAATATCTTCATCAAACATGAACGCAAGTTTTCCTTCAATTTCCTCACTAAATGCCGAAAACTCCCCGCCTCTACTAGCAATATCTGGTGGAAAATTATTATTTTCTGTTAAAGCTAAAAATACATAGGGACTTTTACTTACATAAACTGCATCCTGATATTTCTTAGGAATATTTTTCTTTACTTGATTACCAGGATAAATATAGCCGGTTTCTAAAAAACAATGTAATTTCTCATACGACTTTCTATTTATCTTAGGATGTTCTACCGGTTCTATGGCATGAAATAAATAATAACGTAAATCTAATTTTTCCATCATTTTCTACTCCTTATCTATGTGAAAAAAAGTATTTTTGTCAAATAAAATAGTAATTTTAGTATATTTTCCTTCTTCCGATATTATTTGTATTTTGTGTCCTAATTTATTACATAGTTCTCTGCATAAATAAAGTCCCATGCCTGTTGATTTGGCACTTTCACCTCTTCCATTGGTACCAGTAAATGTTTTATCAAATACTCTTGGTAAATCACTTTTACTTATTCCTTTCCCATTATCATAAATGATTAGTCTTATCACCTTGTTTTCATCTTTCGCAACGATTTTAATATATGCATTTTGCTCTTTACTATACTTAATACTGTTATCTACAATTTGATTGATAATAAACTCTAGCCATTTAGAATCTGTTAGTACTTCAATATCTACATCACTAACAACAAAATCAATTCCTTTTGCTAGAAGTATATCCTTATTTTTTAACGCAACATTACTAATTACTTTAGATAAGTTTACTTTGGTAATTAAATAGTCTTTTTCTGCATTTTCACTACGTACATAATATAATATTTGTTCTAAATAATTATCTAGTCTGGTTAGTTGAGATAATAACTTTTTACTCTGGTCTCCTTTTTGATTATGTACCATTAAGGTAAGAGATGCAACAGGGAGCTTTACTTCATGTATCCAAAGTTCTACATACTCTTTAAAATCTTTTACTTGCATTTTATACTCATTAATCTTTTCTATCATAGATTTATCAATTTCATATAAAGCATCTGTTAATATTCTACCTTCCAAAAAATGGGCATCTTGTAACATTTCTACAATTAAATATTTTTGATCTAGACTATCTAATTTACATTTAAAATTATTATAAAAAGTTTTCTTTCTAATGTAGTCTACTATTAATATTGTAATTAATCCTACAAAATAAGTAAAAGTAATGGCTAATGTTGCTTCTATATTCACTTTAAAAGCTAAAAGTATTAATAATATCACCAAGTAAATAGTAATTCCTATTAACAAATATAGACGCTTATCTTTTAAATATTCTTTTTTATTCATGTAATATATAACCTTGACCTTTCCTTGTTTCAATTGCTTCTTCATAACCTATTTCTTTTAATTTAGACCGTAGACGAGATATATTTACAGTTAACGCATTATCATTAATATATTCATCATTATTCCATAAATCTGTCATTAACTCATCCCGAGTAACAATTTTTCCTTGATGTTGCAATAAATAAAGAAAAATAATCATTTCGTTTTTGGTTAAGATAATTTCCTTGTTTTCTTGGTTTATTATTCCTTTCTGAGGTATTACTTCTAGATTGTGATAGATAATTTTATCTGTACTTCTTTCGCTTCTTTTTAAAACAGCACCAATTCTTAATAATAAAATCGTTGGATTATAAGGTTTCGTAATATAGTCATCTGCTCCATAAGACATCGATAATACTTCATCTACTTCGGTATTCTTACTAGTTACCATAATTACAGGAATATTACTTTCTTTTCTTATTTGTTGCAGTAATATTTCTCCATTTATTTTTGGTAAGTTGATATCTAATAAAATAAGATCAGGTTGTTCTTTTCTTATTTGATCTAAAATAGTAGAAAAATCTTCTGTTACTTCTGCAAGATATCCCGCATTTTCTAATATTTCCTTTAATTCATTTGCAATTGATAAGTCATCTTCTATAATTTTTATTTTTGTCATTGTATTCCTACTTTCTTATGGTATTTATCCAGTTCATAATAATATCTGCCGTATACTGTTCTTTTCCTTGGTAAGTATGTCCTGTATCTGGAATAATGGTTGTTGTTATTTTACTATTGGTTGCTTTTTCTTTGATTAGTGCTAAGTCTTCTTCTACACTTCGTATAATAATATCGTCTTGACTACTTTCGAAAATTAGCATTGGTACTTTTATTTTTTCTAATTGTTCAAAATGGCTGGGATTTTTATATAATGGTAGATTATCTACAGGGCTATCCTCTGTACTAATACTTAAAAACGTTCTTGCACTTAGTTCATATTCATCCCAGAGAATGGTCGTTAACCGTTTTTCTGGTGTATTCTCTTTTATTGCCGTTATAGCTTCTTTGCGCATCGAAGAATAGTTTTCATTATATTTTTTCATTTGACATAGTCCACACATATCAGGAGGAGATGCTAAGATGACTCCTTCCAAAAATTCTTCTATATTTTTTGACAAATAATAAATTACTTTATTGCAACCTAGACTATGACCTATTAAAATTATCTTTTTATATCCTAAAGTTTTGACAGTTTTTATAAATAAATCAATATCTTCTAAGCATTCATCAAACACTTCATACGTAGTGCCGTATCTTTTTATTTCTTTATTTTTACAAATAATATCATTCATATAAGAATAGCCTCTGGTATGACCAAATAGAAATCCAATATCATTTTTAATGGCCTGTTTGGCCCAGATTTGTGCAAAAGTATTGATTAAAATATCTCCACTCATTCCATGTACAAATACAATACAGTAGTCTTTACTTCTGCTTTCATAATGAATCATTGGTAAACGTAGTCCATCCTTCGTATAATCATTAATAATTTCCATAAAAACTCTCCTTTTCTTTTATTCTAACATATTTTCAGAAGAAAAAAAGAAAGATTATGCTCTTTCTTCTGTGATATAGTCTACTAAAGAATCAATATGCGCTTGTGTAGTATCATATACTGGAATAGTAATATCTTCTTGTTTAATTAGCATCTCTATTTCTGTACAACCTAAAATAATACCTTCGATACCATCCTTTTTTATCATATGATTTATACAATCGATATAGTATTTTTTCGATGTTTCCTTTATTTCTCCTTTACACAATTCATCAAAAATAATACGATTAATTTCTTCTATTTCCTCTTTTTCTTTAGGAATTACTATTTCTAGACCATTCTTTTTTAATCTATCTTTTAAGAAATCCTCTTCCATCGTATATTTTGTTCCAAGTAGTCCGATTTTCTTTTTCTTATCATGTAGGCATTTTTGACTTACACAATCGGCAATATGAATTAAAGGAATAGATAGTTCTTTTTCTAGGTCATCTGCTATTTTATGAATGGTATTCGTTGCAATGGCAATAGCATCTACTCCTGATTTTTCTAAGGTTTTCGCAACAGGTATTAAACTATTTTTAATACCTTCCCAATCATTTTTTAGCATCTTTTCTCTGATGGGTGCAAAATTAACATTATAAATAATCATTTCTGCACAAGTAAGACCTCCTAATATTTTATTTACTCCATCATTAATTCTTTCATAGTAGTGAATAGAAGATTCATAACTCATTCCTCCTATGATTCCTATTTTTTTCATAGTTTTCCTCCTTTATATTACTATAACGATGAAGTGTGAAATATATATGAAAAAAAACTATTATTTTTGTTTTACTAAAGTTCTAGGATAAGAATCTTCTGTTTTTCTGTTGTCATCATATAAGAATTGATAAAATTCTTTCTTTTCTGGTCCTAAAAATTCTGGAAACTGATAATCATTTTTCATTGGTTCTCCTGATAGCATTTCTTGTTTTAGTTCTTCTACTGGTTTTTGATATCGTTTAGCTAAATATTCTATATAAATGTTTCTATAGTCTAAAAAAGTTGTCTCTGGAAAAGCTGGTACTAATTCCTGATTATAATTTACTTGAATTTGCGATAGTGGTCTTACTTCTATATTTTGTGCTTCAATCATCTTGCGAAGTGTAGTGTTTTCTTCTACTAAACTACTATCAATTACAATATTATTCATGAGCTTAAAAAATAAATCTAAAAATACTGTATTATCTTCTACTGTCATTTCCGGATGTTGTTCGTTTAAAACAATTAAGTTATTAAAATATATTTTAGCAAATTGTTTATGTATTGCCTGACTCATTTCAAGTTGTGCTTCATTTGTATAATCTAACTTTGGATAATTGCTGTCTAAATAGTTTATCCACTGTTCATTTGCTCCTACTAAAATATCTAATCCCTTTAATGCCTTTAAATTGTCTAGCATAAATTTTTCTTCATCTTGTCCGTAGACTGGAAAGTTTTTAATAAATTCTACTGGTTCTTGATATATCATTTGTTTTAGTATATCATCTACTTGATAATTTTCATTTAATGCAAGTATCGCTTGTAACAAGTCAATTGCTTCATCATAAGTA
>JAGHJJ010000088.1 GCA_017886705.1 Bacilli bacterium
ATAAAGTGCTTTTTGCTTTTCTAAATAATGATTATATACTACTCTAGTACAACCAAATGTTTTGTGAATTAACTCTATTTGATTAGTTGTAGGATACAAACGAAACCGATAAGCTTTATACATAATAATCCCTCCTGATGAGAACACTATATAATACATTTGTTCGCATGTCAACTATTTTTTATCAAATTTTCAAATTTGCATTTTGATGAGCAAATTCCTAATATATAAAAACATCCGCTTTGGCTCTATCTACCATACGAGTAAATTTAGACCAGGCATAAAGTTTTTCTAAAGATGCATTACCCTTATTGCAGCTTCAATAATTTCATTGCGACGATTACCGTCATTTCCATTTTCTTCTTTTACTTTTTCTCTCCACCGAAATAAGTCCTCTGTTGTTTAAATAAATGGAAAATCCTCAAAATCTTTTACTACATTTTGATACATCGTTATTAATTCTTGTTGTTCTTCATTTGTTAATGCTCTCATTGTAATCATTCCTTTCGTGTTCTTTATTATCTCACATTCACTTTATTAAATCAATGATTAACCTTATTATAATCCGTAAAGATGATGATTTCATGAAATTATTTCATCTTTATCAAATAATATGGATATCCCCGTCTATCTATATAGTTCAAGTTTAATCCCAAGTCTTTTGCAGTATGTAATAATAAATCATATTCTTCCATTATCGACTTTGTATATTCTTTTACCTCTATCTCGACAAAATAACCTAATCTTTCTACATAATCTAAGGCAATTTCATATTTATCTTGATAAAGATAGGTCGTTCTTATTTTATCTACTGTTGCGATTTCTTCTAATCCTAAAATTTTAAATATTTTATCCATATTTTCTAAATTATCTATTTCTACTTCATACTCATCACAATGAATATCGTACCAGTGTTTATAAGTTAAAATATTTCTTTTTCCTCTTTTTCCAATTCTTAACCATTCATCAATCACCTCATCTTTACCTTTTACAAATTTTCTATAAGCTGGCTCATAATACGTATCTAATTGATGAGATTTTTTTATAAATTGAGCAAGCTTTTCCATTTTCTTTTCTAATACTTGGTATTCTTCTTTGGTAAGCTTTATTTTAATTTCTGTTTCTATATCTTTTCTTTTTATGTCACCATAAATTAAATAAGAAGCATTACAGTCTAAAACTTTACTCAATTTTACAATATCTTCTAGACAAGGCTCTGTTCTATTTAATTCCCAACTTGATATTGTTTTATCTGCAACACAAAGATAACTTGCTAAATCCTGTTGCGTCATCTTTTTATTTTTTCTTAAGTTTGCTATTCTTGTACCTATTTCCATTTTCATCACCGGTTTTATTATATAATTCTTTTTAGCAAAAAGCACTCTACGTTTTGTAGAATGCTTTAGCCTAATTTTTTTATTTTTATTTTCTTATCATAATCTTTTAATAATTCTTCCGTTGGTTTATGTGTTGTATAATTTTTATCTATATGATATTTTTTTAGATTTGCTTCTGTTGATAAATAGAATAAATAATCATTATATTCACTATTTTGAAAATGATTTTGATAATAGATATTTTCTTGCCAATTTGGTAAGTAAGAGTTCAATATATCTATCATATGTAGAGCCATTTCTTTTTTATTTTCTATAGAATTGGAAAAGAAAATATTATGAATTCTTTGATAAATTAATTTTATCATAATAGATTCTAATTCTTGTTCATAGCTATCAAACAATCCATCCTTTTTAAATTTTTCTTGCATGGAAGTAGATGCAGATAGTAAACCACTGATACCATTACTATAATTCATATTCAATCCAATAGCAGAGGTACTATTTCCAGTTAGGCCTCGCATATGATATTCATAAATAGATTCATTAGAATGAAGCATGCTTTTGTTTTTAGCAAGAACATAATATACAAATTCCATATCTTCATATACTGTTTGTTTACTATCTTGATCTAATAGTGGAATATTATCATAATGAAATATTTTATCTAAGTAAGAACACGTGGTATTAGAAAACTCTTTTTTATCTTTCGTAAAATCTAGGTAGTCCTTTTTCCATTTTCTACTAGTAAAAGGAATAGGTATTCCAGGTAAATATACAGTCATTCTACCATTTCCTACTTTTAGATTATTAGCATCTAATTTTTTACATAACCTTAGGTAAGGTTTTATTCTTACTTTATCATCACTATCTACAAAACTAAAATATTTGGTGTTTACTTTTGCTAATCCCATTCTTCTAGCATGTACTGCTCCTTGGTGATTACCATTTAATATTTCTATATCTTGATAGGTTGCTTTTAGTCTTTTTAATGTTTCTAAAGAGTTATCCGTAGACCCGTCATCAATTGCAATAATTTGTACTTCTTCAGAGATACAACTACTAATGCACCGTTCTAAATATTTTTCTGTATTATATACTGGTATAATCATTGTTAGAAGTTTTGACATTTTACCATCTCCTTATTTTTTAGATTTTTCTTGCTAATCTTTTTATTAATAACGAACAATTATTTCTCTTTATCGTATAATCATCATCTCTATTTATTAAATCATCCATATAAGGTATGCTAGTTATTCTCTTATTTTTATCTTTTAAGTGATTTGCTAACCGTTTAATATTATTTAAGGTGGAAATATGATTTGATAATTGATTATATTTTTTATCTGATATATTTTGTAATTCTTTTAAATACATTAAATTATAAAATGCAAGAAGAAAAGATAATCTATCTGTATTTTTTGTCATATTACAAAACTCTTGTTTTCTATAATCAAACATATATTTATGTAGTATGTTTGAGAGAAAGTATGACTCATAATTTTGATACTGACAACTATCGATATCAATATATTTTACTTCTCCTTGATTATTAATTAAAATATTTTCAAATGATAAATCTTGGACTTTAATATCATATTTATGAATTTCTCTTAATATTTCGCTTGCTTTTATTACTGCATTAAATATATCTTTACAATTTACAAATCTAGTTGTTGTAAAATAATCATTAAGGCTAGTAGAATCTTGAAAATAATCCATTGTATATCCCAATAGATTTCCATCTTGCACAATTAAATCTTTTGGAAATATCACACCATCTATTTTGATACCATTCATAGCAAGAAATTTATCTAATATTTGTTCTCTTTCTGATGGATAAAGTTTATCTAGTATTTTAATACAGATATCATCTTGAATATAAACTGTACTTAGGCTACCTTGATTTTGACATTTTCGTAATTTTGACCAGTCAAATTCTTTTACATTAATTTTATCCATAACTATTCCTCTTTTGTTGCTTTATTTTAACACATAATATTAGATGATACAATCATTTGTCCATCTGATATTCATGTTTTTACCATTTCGTATTTTAAAAAATGAAGTGCACAGAAGTTGTGCACTAAGATTTATAACTGATATAATATCTTCCAAGCAATTTATTTGTCATTAAAGGAGGTATTAAAAATGACAAATTATTGTCATCTATC
>JAGHJJ010000011.1 GCA_017886705.1 Bacilli bacterium
AAAGTTAAAGTGTTTACAGAAGAAATTGATTTTGTTAGAAAACATAAAGTTATGACAGATTTCTTAGTCCAATTTATTTTAGGAATTTCAATATATTTAAGTTCAAGTTGTAGTTCATTAGTACTTTCTTTTCTAGGAGTAAAAGTAAGTGCCGATACTATTGATAATCTTATTAAAAAAATAGAAGTTAAGGATAATAAAGAAGTAGAAGGAATAGGAATAGATGATGTTGCCAAAAGAAAAGGTCAAAGTTATGCAACAGCAATTTATGATTTAGAAGATCATCATTTAATTGCTTTACTAGATGGAAGAGATGCAAATACAGTCAAGGAATGGTTAAAAGAACATCCTAAAGTAAAAAAAGTGGCAAGAGATAGAGCCAGTGAATATGCAACCGCAATTAATGAAATATTACCAAATTGTATTCAAGTAGCAGATAGATTCCATTTGTTTCAAAATCTAATTGTTTATTTAAAAGATATTTTTTATAAAGAAATACCAAAGAAAATTTTTATAAAGGATGGAGAAATATTAGATGGTAAAATAGAAAAAGTTCCAAAATATCAAAATTCAATAAATCAAGAAAAACTGAATAGTTTGAAATATGATAATTCCCTTCCAATAGATGAAAATGGAAATGCTATTACTTTTGATAATAGAAAAAGAGATTTTGACTCAAAACAGTATAAAGAACAAAAAGAAAGAAGAATCGAAAAACAAAAAATAATAAAAAAATTAAGGGAGAGATTAAAAACTACTGATTGCCATGGAAAACATGCTCTTGCCAAAGAATTTAACATATCATATTCAACATTATTAAAATATTCTAAAATGAGTGATGAAGAAGTAGAAAGTTTAAGCGAGATTAAAAAATATAAAGATAGAAAAAGTTTATTAGATAATTATCGTAATATTGTTTATAAAATGTTAATAGACAATATACCTCAAGAATATATTTTGGCTTATGTTTTAAAAGAAGGATATAATGGTTCAATTAGCAATCTTAGTGATTATATTACTATGGTAGCCAAAAATAATAATATTTCATATAAAAGTAAATTTCCACTTAGAAATACTAAGATGGTATATCCTGATGATATTATCATTATTACAAGACAAGAACTTTTAAAAAATTTATTAACAATTGATAATAAAAAGAAAAATAATGAAATTGAAAAGTATTTACCTATTATTGAAGATAAATATCCAATAATTAAAACTATTAAAACAATATTTACTGATTTCCACGATATTATATTTGGTAACGATATAGAATTATTAGATATATTTATAGAGTTATATAAAGATAATATTCCATCATTTTGTAATGGTTTAAAAAAAGATATTGCCACCGTTAGAAACGCAATATCTTCTGAAATAAATTCTGGATTTGTTGAAGGTAACAACAACAAATTCAAACTTATCAAACGTATTGTATATGGAAAACAGAAATTATGCAACCTTTTTAAGAAAACTTATTTATGTTTTTTGTCCACTTTAGACAACTTTGCTTTAGAAGAGATTGTTTCACAAATATTAAATTCATAATAAAAAGTAGGCATATATCCTACTTCATATTATTAGTTAATCCGCAAACTTTCGGAAGAACCTTATTTTATGGTGCGTTCTCTTTTTTTTATAACTCATTATTCCTTTATTTTTCAACATTTTATCAACAAAGGAATTTATTCCATTTTTTATTTTACTTTAGTCTTTTGAATTTCTTCTGGTTGCTGTGATATAACAGCTCTATCAATAATATCAACTATTTCTTCCTCTGTAAAATCATCTTTTAAAAGTTCTTCTTTTGTTAAATATAATGAGATAGGTTCCATAGTTTCAAAGTCAACGTTTATATATGAACCCAATGGACATTTATCATTTTCATCCTCCATAAGATGATAATAGTTACCAGAAATAACATCTTTATAATGAAAACTATCTTTACACCCATTACTAGTTCTATTATTTATTGTTTCTTCAACTAAATAAACATTTCCATCATCAGTTGTTGCAACTACAGTATTTTCTAAAATTGTTCCATCTAAAACATTATCTTTTTCTTCTTTACCACATGCAACCATTGTAGCCATAATTGTTCCTGCTAAAACAAAAGGTGTTAATTTTTTTAGTCCTTTACCAAAATATTTTAAATTTTTCATTCTTTTATTCCACCTCCATTTCTAATATAGATATATTATATACTGTTTTACTGTTTTGTCAAATTGATTACACAACAAGACGGAGTCTAAATTTATCGGAAAACAAAAAAAATTCATAATTAATATGAATCTTTTTATAGTGAGCATAGCTCACTTTTTATTTTGTCCTAATAAAGAGAAAATTCCTTATTAGTAAAAAAAATGAAAGAACTCATGGTATAATATACCTATAAATAATTAAAAAACAATAAAATAAAGGAGTTCTTTCATATGTATATATTACCACAAATTTTAAATATTAGTACAGAAAATTTTATAATTAATCAAATAATTTCTACTTTTAAAAGTAAATTAAATGAAATATTAAATAAATTTATTATTAATGTTAGCAAAAATAGATATGTAAATATTTTTTTTGAACTACAAAACATTATGAACGAAATAAGCATTTCTTTTCTTTCTAATTATTTTGAATCTGTAGATAAAGTCTTTAAAAATTCTAAAAAAAGAAAAGAAAATTATTATATTAATAAATCTAATGTTAAAAGAACTATTATTACTATATTTGGTACTATTACTTTTTATAGAACTTTATATATAAATAAATTAACTGGTGAATATTATTTTTATGTCGATGATGTACTAGGTCTTGAAGCTTATAAAAATTATGATCCAATCATAAGGGCTATACTTGTTCAAGATTCTGTTGTCACTAATCCTAACCACACAAGCAGATATTGTCCCTTAAATATATTGAATTTAAAATGTCATCTAAATGAATCTATTCCTAAACAAACT
>JAGHJJ010000089.1 GCA_017886705.1 Bacilli bacterium
AACTCCTCTGGTAAATCATAATTGAACTCCTCTACTGTCATAAACAGGACCTCCTTCTACAATATCCAACTGCCACGCATTCGACTGCCTTCTTAACATAGATAAAGGCTGCGATTGCAACTGCTCAAATACATCAGTACTAGAAACACCTTTATCTAAAGCCAAAGAAACAAAACTCATCAAATCATTACGCACCATAAAATCATTCGCTTTGTTTTCAATAACACTAAGTACTGGCTTAGGAAACATTTCTAAATATTCAGGATAAACTTCTACCGGATTAAAAGAAGAAAAATTAGCTAAAATAGAAAGTTCTCCAAAAGACAAATCATAAACTTGCTGATAAAAATCATGATAATAAGTAGCAGCCGATAAAATAGTCGTTAACTTATGCCTAATAAAAGGATGATAATCGGTAGAAAACACCTCATCAACATAATGCATAAACCCTATAAGTGACTGCTGTCTTCCTTCATCTAAATCTAATAATGACTGTAAATGACGTTGATAAATATCAATAGATAAAACATTGATAGACTGTAAATGTTCTTCTAAAACAGGTAAAAAATCATAAACTGTATTTACACGAGAAAAAGACAATTTTTTCATACTACTACATCACCAAACCTACTGCTTTTCTATACCTAATATTTCATATGCCTTATCCGTTGCTATTCTACCACGACTTGTTCTCTTTAACAACCCTGTTTGTAACAAATATGGTTCATAAACATCTTCAATCGTAGTAACCTCTTCTCCAATAGAACTACTAAGTGCCTCTACTCCAACCGGACCACCATTAAATTTTTCAATAATTGCAAGTAACAATTCATGGTCAGTATTATCAAGTCCCATCTTATCTACTTTCAACCGCTCTAAAGCTTCTTCTGTAATTGCCAAATCAACTTTACCATTCCCTTTAACTAAAGCAAAATCTCGAACTCTCTTAAATAAACGGTTAGCAATTCTTGGCGTTCCACGACTCCTTTTAGCAAGTTCTATAGCCGCACTGTTATCAATCTCTACTCCTAAAACTCTAGCTGTTCTTTTAATAATATCTGTAAGTTCTGAAACAGTATAAAACTGTAACTTAGAAGTAATTCCAAAACGATCACGAAGTGGTGCAGACAAATCCCCAGCACGAGTCGTTGCACCAACCAAAGTAAAAGGTGGTAAATCTATCTTAATATTACGACTGTTTCCTTCACTACCAACAATAATATCCAAAGAAAAATCTTCCATAGCCGGATAAAGAATCTCCTCAATATATCTTGGCATACGATGAATCTCATCAATAAACAAGACATCACCTGGCTCCAAAGAAGAAAGAATCGCTGCTAAATCTCCACTCTTTTCAATACTAGGACCACTAGCAGTCTTAATATTTGTACCAAGTTCATGAGCAATAATAAAAGCAAGTGTAGTCTTACCAAGTCCTGGAGGACCATAAAGTAATACATGATCCAAAGGCTCATTTCTCATCTTTGCTGCCTCTACAAAAACTCGAATATTCTCTTTCACATCCTCTTGACCAATATATTCATCAATACTCTCAGGACGAATCGTATTATCCATCAACTGATCATCTTCTAAATGATAATTTGTAACAACACTTTCATCTTGCATGATTTCCCTCTCCTTTCAAATTAATCATACTTTTCACTTTACTAACAGTCTTAGTAAAATCACTTCTTTCTATTTCTACTGGACTCATCATTTCATAGCAATAGAAAAACCCGTCAATAATTGTCAAAAAAGAAATAGAAGGAATATGTTCCTCACTAATATAAGTAAATATAGTAGCAAAATAACTTTGCATATCTTCCTGATAAGAATAAATAATACCCTTACTTTGATATAAATGATAAAACTGATTTAATAAACCACGAAGCTCTCTATTTGTAATATTCCAAACAACTCCCTCTTCTTCAAGAGCTAAAGCCATATCTAAAACATTACTCATAACCTTATTACAATAAACTTCTTCTATACTAATAACTTTATCCATAATCTATCTTAACAATAACTTCAATGCTTCTTTAATCTGTTCTTCTATAGACTGACTAGCATCTACTTGACTAACGACTTTCTTAATTTCTTTATCTTTATATCCTAACGCAAGAAGAGCCTCTTGTAATTCCTGTTCCGTCTCTACTACATCATCAGAAATACCAATACCAATAAATTCCAACTTTCCTTTCAAATCTAAAACTATTTGTCTAGCAAGTTTCTCCCCTATCTTAGGAAATTTTTTCAAATATAAAATATTTTCTCTTTCAATTGCATCCATAATACCTTGAATAGAACCTACTGCAAGAATTGGTAACGCCATACGGCAACCTAATCCCTTAACGCTAATTAATTTTAAAAACAATTCTTTCTCATCTCTAGTTTTAAAACCAAATAAAGCTTCTTCATCTTCTTTTACTTGTTGATAAACATATACTTTATATTCTTTACCAACTTCAAAAGCATAAGGATTAGGAACATAAATTAAATAACCTACTCCTCCATTATCAACAACGATAGAATTATACTTTAATTCAGCAATTTTTCCTTTGATATAATCATACATATTCTTCAACTCCCAAAAGAATTATATAACAAAACCAAAAAAGTAGCAATCGAACATCAACCTAAAATAGAAAACAACAACCAAAAAGTTGTTGTAAAAAACTATTTAAGTTTTCTTTTTATATAATTAAATGCCTGAATAAACCTCTCTCTAACACTAGGTACCAGCCAAGTAGAAATAAAAAGAAATAACCAAATACAATGAATATAATCTCCAGCTAAAAAGGATCTAAGAGTATAAATAAATAACGCAATAAATAAAACAGAAAGTAATAATACAACAAATAAATTTCTAATATTACTAGAATCATTTAAAGGAAAAGAATCCTTACTTTTTCTCTTAAGTAAATTATCTGCTTTTTCTTTAAAAATATGATACCTTTCTAAAACTTCGTCAAAAGAAAGTGAATCCTCTCTTTGATAAACCTCATCCCTCATTTCAATACTGCCATCTTCTAATAAAGAAACATCAATTTTCGCAAAATTCTCAATAGGCAACTTAATATCAAAAGCATCACCTAAATAACGAATTAATTTATTCCTACAAGAATTAGAAACAAAAGATGCTTCATTGACATATATCTTTAACTCTGTATTGATTTCTTTCAGTTGAGACTTTTTATCCATAATATGTCCTATCCTTTCACTTTGTTCAAGGAATATAAAACCTTAAACTATTAGTAAATAATTCATAATTAATCTTCTTTTAAATTGTAATATACATCTTGTACATCATCTAAATCTTCTAAAGTATCTACTAATTTATGTACTTTTTCTTGACCTTCTTCATCAAGTGTTACTTCCATATTTGGAACATATGTAAGTTCGCATTCCAAAAACTCTTTTACAGAAGCATCTTCTAAAGCCTTTTTTACATTTTGGAAATTTTCGGTATCCGTAGTAATTAAATACTGCTCTTCTACCTTTTCAAAATCAAGTGCTCCAGCATCTAAAGCTACCATCATCATAGTATCTTCATCATAATCTGCTGGAATCACAATAGATCCACGACGTTCAAACATATAACTAACAGAACCATCTGTACCTAAATTTCCACCAGCTTTAGTAAAAGCACTACGAACTTGAGATGCAGTTCTATTACGATTATCAGTCAAACAGTCAACCATAAAGGCAACTCCACCATGACCATATCCTTCATATCTAACACTCTCATAATTAGCAGCATCATTAGAACCTGTTGCTTTCTCTATTGCTTTATTAATGTTTTCCTTTGGCATATTTTGAGCTTTTGCTTTATCTACAGCCAAACGTAAAGCCGCATTCTGATCCGGATCAGGACTACCACCTTTAGCTGCTACCATAATCTCTTTTGCTAATTTTTGAAACACCTTACCACGAGCAGCATCAATTAATCCCTTTTTACGATGAATTGTCGCCCATTTAGAATGTCCACTCATAATATTCCTCCTTTTCCTTCTATATAATATCATATTTAAAATACTTTGTAAATGTAAGAAAAAATGATAAAATAAAAAAAGAAAGAAGGAAAAAGAATGTATTTACAGGTAAAAAATAAAAAAATAAAAATCATAGAGCTAACAGGATTTTGGAATCGTTTCAAAGGATTAAAATTTGTCTTAGAACCAATTGATTACGGAATTAAATTTTCTAAAAAGAAATTTGTAACAACTAACTTTCTATGTCAAAAAATAGATATTGTTCTAACAGACAAAGAAGATAACATTTTATATATGTATAAAAAAATGAATACAGAAAAATACATTTTTCCAAAAAGGAAAGTTTATAACGTCTATTTTTTACCATTAAATACGGTAAAAAATCTAAAACTAAATACAAAACTAAAGATAATAAAAACAGATAAAGAAAATAAAAATGAAAAAAAGGATGAAAATTAATTCATTCTTTTTTAATCACCAACTAATTTTATACTTTTCATATCGATTAATATCCAACCAAAGTCTCCGTTAGAAACTAAAGTATGACAATAAGAACAAACACCATGACTATCCAAATCTAATACTGCTCCACAATTGGGACAATTAGTATCTTTTTCTAATAAAGTTCCTGTAGTTTTTACTCCCTTTTTCCGAGCAAAAGTTAAAATATATGATTTATAACTATTATCATAAATATTTCTTTTCTTAATAGAAGCACTTAATGCAGCAACTAATATTTCTTTATCTCCTTCAATTTTAAAATCTTTAAGTAAAACACCTTTAATAGCATAATTAGAGATAACAGCTCCAGTTTTAGTAATATCATCAAAAAAAGCAACATGTCTTTGATATAAATAATCACTTTCAAAGCGACGTAACATCACCGGATTTCTTTTATCTAAGGCTTCTAAAATAACAGAATATAAATGCTTTACCCAGGCATAAAAATCCTCCTTAGAAAATTGTGAATCAACAGAAAGTATTTTCTGTAAAACTTCTTCTTCTGATAATGGATAATACTCAGAAATCAAAATTCTGCCATCGCCATCTTTATCTATCTCATCACGACTCTTCTCATCTAAAATCCCTTCGACTGTAGTTTGAGATGTATAAGGAGTATAATTTTCATCTTCATCAGGTTGTAAAAATAAAACTGCACAATAAAGTACAACAAAATAACAAGACAAAGAAAATAAAACAGAAATCAAAGCAAAAAAAGGATTCTTCCCTGTACAAGCTAAAATAGCTAAAAAAACAAGAAAAACCAAGAACTAAATAATAAAAAACCATAAAAATAGTTTTTAGAAAAATGATGTCTAAACTTTTTCTTCATTTTAACACCTCTTATACTACAATTAAATTATAAACAAAAAAAGGGGCTGTTACGAAATTAAATGATTAATTTCTAACAGTTCTTTTTTTGTTTGAAATCTAAAAAAGCGTTGAAAAATAAAAATCTCAACGCAATTTGTGATACAATCAAATTGTTGAAAGAA
>JAGHJJ010000090.1 GCA_017886705.1 Bacilli bacterium
AGTGCTTTTTGCTTTTCTAAATAATGATTATATACTACTCTAGTACAACCAAATGTTTTGTGAATTAACTCTATTTGATTAGTTGTAGGATACAAACGAAACCGATAAGCTTTATACATAATATTCCTCCCCTGATGAGAACACTATATAATACATTTGTTCGTATGTCAACTATTTTTTATCAAGTTTTCAAATTTGCATTTTGAGGAGCAAATTCCTAATATATAAAATAATTAATTATAAACTATCAATTCTATTGAAAATATCTTCTAATAATCGAATAGACTCACTATTATATATTCTTTTTTCTTGATTATTATCATTAATCACATAAGGGGAATAATTATTATCATCATTAACATCTTCCTCTATAACTAATCTATCAAGCAAAGTCTTTAATTCGTTTTTCATATCATCAGGAATATCTTTTTGATATAAAAATCGATCCTTATACTTAAATCCCTGAAACCCTATATAAACATCTTCATACTTTTCAATTTTTCCTTCAGTAAAGCTAACTAAATAATATTCATTATGATAACTACCACCATCATTTGAAGTAGTTCTATATATTAAGTCCGTTGTAATTTCATAATCATAAGAAACAAGTAATCCATCATTAAAGAAATTAATAAAATACTTAAAATTAGTATTACTAATATATAAAAACAATGAAACAATAATAATAGCAATAGCTTCTCCTAAATAAATAAGCTTATTTTTAAATATCTTCTTTTTATATTTAATTTTATAAATAATAATATAAAGTAAAAATAAAATAAATAGGATAATACCAAACCATAAATAGTTAAAAATATTAAAAACAAACCCTAGAACACCAAAACTATAGCAAAAAGTATCAGTAAGAGATAAACAAGCAGGATTTCTACCACCATTATAATATCCATGAAGACCAAATTTTATTATAAGTAATATAAAAATCAAAATATAAACAACGCCTGCTTTTAAAATAACATTGTTTATACGATTCTTCCTATTAATATTATCTTTATTCAGATAAGTACATAATTTATAAAGACCAAATACAATAATTAAAAAAACAACTAAAATAATAATATATTCCATAAGAACTCCTTTTAAGTAAATTTAACAATTGATATAAAATTTAGTCATAGTTTTTCTTTTTAATTTCGTACTAAAATTTTCCTCAATTCCAAAACAATGAATTAACTTTTCTTGAATAAGTGGAAGACAATCTCGATACTTATCTCGATTGATATCTTTTGAAACACCAACAATGCAATACCAGATGTGATCAATCGCCCAGGAAGTATTAACTAATGATCCTGTACATGCATCACATTCCAAATTTACTAGATACTGATTTAACACAGTCTTAGACTCTTCTTCATTAAGTCTTAAACCAAGCACATCATAAGTAGTAGAAAAAAGTTTCATAAAATCACTTTTACTAAAATAAATCGGAAAAGAATACTCTTGACTATAAAAACAATAATCATGCCATAAATTTTCTAAATAATGTCCATCAAGTTTTCTCTCATCATGTACTTTATTTAGTAAATAATATTGTAATCTATTCATTCTACATCCTATTATTTTATTTTGAATGATAATGTAAAGGTTTTATTTTTCTAATCAATATAGCAGGATTATCACTTTTATCTATAGTATCAGTCTCTTCCTCTTGCATCATCTTTAATAAATTACCAATAAATGCAGCATTTTTAGGATTATCTCCAGTAATTACAGCATGTACTTTAGCATTCAAATCAATAGCAACATCATCACGAATATCGCCAAAAGCACTCACATGCATGACACTAACTTTAGCATCAGGAGCAACCATACAAATTCCTTGATATAAAAATCCACTCACTGCTTGGTCATCTAAACCTGAAAATGAAATTGGTGTCATTTTATGACCATACATTCCATATTCTAAGGTGTGTTCCTCACCATATTTTTCTTGTATTATTACATATTCATCACTTTCTATAATCGTCTGCAAAGTAGAAACTAATTTTTGCATATTTTTTGAATATTCTGTTTTATTATCACTCATTATTCTCACTCCTTTTTAGTTTTTATATCCTCCCCAGTTATGAAATCCTGGTTTTAACATCAATCTTTTTACTCTACTTTCTTTTCTATCGTCAGTAACACGTATATTTCTCATATTATCAAGAGCAATTTCAAAATATTTTAACGCAGTTACATCATCAATTTCAGGATGATACTCTACAATTTTAGAATACATAGCATGTGCTAAATCAAGATTACATAAAGTACGAGATTTTATCCCTTGATGAATAGCGTAATGTTGACATAAATAGTTATACATTATTTTATCATCATCAGATAAAAACTCAGGATTAGAAACACTCAAAACTCTCTGATCTAATCCACATTTCATACAACCATAATCGATATCAGAACGTCCTTCATAATAATCAACATTTTTACTAACAGGTATCCAAATATGACTACATTTAGAAAACTCTTCTTTCTTCATATCAGTATGCAGATTCAATAGTTCTGGCTCTAATTCCATTCTTCGACCATCAAGGGCAAGATATTCTTGAACCTGTTTATCTTCCATTAATTCTTCTAATCGACTATTTATTTTCTTCATTTCAGACAACATTTCTTCATAATTTTTACGTATGTCACTCATTTCATTTCCTCTTTTCTAATTTTAAATCTAACAATTCCAATCTTACCATACCTAAAAACATAATAAATTGCAATAGTTTTATGAAATATTTAGAAAAACTCACCTTTTCTCTAATACTTTTATATTTCTTTCTTCTGATAAGCTAGTAGTCTTACACATAAGTTGAAAGCAATCACTTATTCGTTGATTTAAACCATATAAAGGCAATTCCCCTTGAATATTCTTTATAGTACCTACAACTCTTTTATCAGCGTTACTTACTGCATCCATCGTAAAATCAGTTGCATCAAAAGAAATAACACGATTGCCTAAAGAATTTGCAACAGCTTGTTGTGTAGAATCAGCAAACTTAGATATCACCAGTACTAGGTGATTTAGCAGAAAGTAAAAGATTTGCTTTTTTTAATAATTCCGGATGATGAATTAAATCTACTTTCACACCTTTCCTAGAATAAAAATTAGCACGAGCACCTTTTTCTCTACTTACATCAAATCGATAAGTACCATTTACCTTACCATTCCCTTTATAAGTCTTAATTTCAACAGCACCCTTTTGAAAAGTATCAAAAGAATCAAAAACCGCTTCAAAAGAAACCGAAGAATTAAATGATTTATTTCGTCTACGATAACCTTTTTCTATTTTAATAATTTTATCATTAGTCTTTAAATCTTGATATATATAAATATCATTTAATCTCTTTATTACAATATCTCCACAACGTGAAAACTCAATATAATCTCTAAAGCGTCTACTATACTTCTCAGTCACAACTCTATCAACGGTAACATTCAAATTGAAGTCATCAGATAATACATTATAAGTAGCATCATAAGAAGTATAAATATCATCTTTTAATTTCCTGTTTCTTCTCTTTTCTTCTTTTTTCTTATCATCTTTAGTAAAAGTTATTTTTCCATCATTAGAAAAACAAAAGCTTCTTATTGCCTTTTTAGAACACATTCCTTCCCAAGCAATCTTACCAAACTCACATTCATATTCATCATTAAAATCTCCGACTAAGACTACTTTTCTAAGTGGTTCACCAATTCTATTCTCAAGCGATTTAACATCCTACAATACATAATGATCATGATATTTTTCCTGAAAATCCAAAATATCACTTTCTCCCATACAACACAAATCACTACTATAAGCATCAGCACATTGCTCATACCAAGAAGCATTCCATCCTCTAACATATTCTTCTGCCATAAGCATTTCTTTCAACACTTTTTCTACAGCAATTAGTTGTATTTCTTTATCTTTCATATTTATATCTCCTTCTGACAATTACCAATGATATCGGATGAAAACACTATATAATGCATTTCTTCATACGTCAACTAATTTTTATAAAGTTTTTATTTTAGACAAAGAAAATTCCTTATAAATAAAAAAAGTTAGTAAAAAATACTAACTCTCATAAAAACAAACTTTTTTAACATCACAACAAAGTTTATAACTTTTATTATCATTCTACCTTATTATATTACTTACTTTTTTTATAACTATTATTATATGCTAAATCATTTTCTATTTCACTAAATTCTTGATAATCAACAATTTCAGTTTCAGTTAATAATCCATATTCTGATACTGTCTGCAAAGCCACATCTACATTACCTACAGTTGCATCAATAACATTTTGAGAATCACTACCAGCACCAGTTTGTTGATACGCAACCAATTCACCATCATAATAAATAGCTGTACTAGCAAGCGTATCTCCTTTGTTAATTTCTTTTTGACCATTTATTAAAAATTGGGTTCCAGGATCTATATCATGCTTTGCCGTCATAGAAGAATTAACAACAACAAAAGATGTCATATTGGTAGATGTCATTTTTTCTAATTCCATATGCATATCAAATGCACCTGCTACTGCAGGATGATTATCTAATTTAAAACAATCAGGCCATACCATTTTTATATTTTTTCTAAAAAATGCCGTTGTACTATTGTCGTTATTATAAACTTCTCTCTCTGATACTTTCATCAACTTTACAAAGTCATCATCAAAAAGATATTTTTCACTTTCTAACCCTTCACCATTAATAACATACGAATATAAACCTGATGTACGTCCAGAATCGGCTATTAAATTATATCCCACTTCTGTAGTATCATCAGTTTTTTCTTTGCCACATCCAGTACCCATAAAAGCAACACCAGTTGCCAAAGCAACAACAGCAACTCTATTCTTTAACGCTTCTAAGTTTTTTCTACTGAACTCCATATTTTTCATCAGCATTCCCCCTCTACACAATGTAGTCGTAGTTTAACATATAATCACCATTTTGTCAATTTACACCCTTTAACAGATGATATATTATAATTTGAATTTCTATCCAAAATACTGTTATATACTATAGAAAATATTAAAAAACATAGCCATAAAATTTACTTTTTTAAATAATTAAATACACATTTCTCTAATACCAAAAATGTAAATTACACATAAAAAATAATTTTGTATAATTTCTAATGTTATATTAATAACCAGTATAATAATGAACTGTTAATTTTTTTATTTTACCATTAGCTATTTCTGTTTTATAACCTGCATCATTTCTATATAGTGGTGCATTTACATCTTTTGATCCGCAAGCAATAACTTCTCCTTTTTTATCTTCCATATAACTATCATAGGACTCTCCCATACAACTTTTCATAAACGATTGAAATACTCTGTATCCTGCTGAGTCATCTTCCTCTTTTGATGCAGTAACTTGCCTAATTAACTCTTTCTTTACTGCTTCAGCACTAACTTTTCCTTTTACATCTATTTCAAATATTTCTGAATAATCATTCTTTTGACATAATAAATTTAAGCAAGGATCCAAAACATATTCTATATTATTAAACTTAAAACATATCCAAGAATGATAATATTCTGGTGTTCTTTCATCAAGTTTTAAGTTCCCTCTTTCAATATAATCATCATCATTTAAAAATACTATTGCTGATTCTGTAGTTTGCCAACACCAGCTTTCAAGCTTTTCTATTGACATTAATTCAAATAAAGGCCCTTCATATTCTCCTAATATTTCAATATATAAATCACTAAGTTTATACATTAAATAATCAATAACTTTCGCATCAATTTTCTTAGAGCGTAATATTTTAAATTTTTCTTCTTCCATTAACCCTTCATATAAATTCACTTTATCTGATAATTCATTGATTTCAAACACTTTATTCCACCATTTAAATTCGTACCAAGATTAACCCTTTCTATAATGCATTACAAAAAAATTATTTACAACTTTACCATTAAAATCCACTACTAAATACATTTTAATCAGCAAAGAAGTGGCAATAGTTTTACTGCTACTTTCTAAAATTCTAGTATAGCTTTAATTCTTCTTACACCAGCACTACTAGCTTCTTCTTTTATAATTTTAAATTTACCTATTTCTTTTGTATTTTTAACATGTGGACCTCCACATAATTCTTTAGAAACAGCACCTATTGAATAAACAGTAACAATATCAGGATATTTTTCAATAAACATACATTCAGCTCCCGAATCAATTGCTTCTTGTTTTGACATTTCATCTACTCTAACATCTAATCCTTCATCAATCCATTTATTTACCAAATCTTCTACATTTTTCTTTTCTTCATCAGTTAATTTATGATCACAGTTAAAATCAAATCTCATTCTTTCTACTGTAATATTAGAACCTCTTTGATGAATATTTTTATCCACTACTTCTTTTAAAGCTGCATTAAGTAAATGAGTTGCTGTATGATATTTAGTCTCTATTTCACTATCTCCAGCTAAACCACCCTTAAATTTACCTTGAGATGAACTTCTTGATAATTCTTGGTGTTCCCTAAATTTTTGATTATATCCTTCAACATCAACATTTAATCCTTTTTCCTTTGCTAATTCAATTGTTAATTCCAATGGAAATCCATAAGTATCAAACAAATGAAATGCAGTCGTACCATCAACATCTTTATCTGATACTTTTTCAAATTTTCTTAAACCCTTTTCTAATGTTCTATTAAACCTCACTCTTTCTGCTTTTAATTCTTCAAGTACAACTTCTTTATTATCTTCAAGTTCCCTATAATAGTTTTTAAAATCATCAATAAAAATAAGTGATAACTCTTCCATCCATGATGAATTCATATCAATATTTAGTTTCTTAGCATGTCTGATAGCTCTTCTTTATTTGCTCGATATTTCATAAATTCGGTAAGAACAGTAAGATCTGTAAAATCAGTAAATTGCGTTTCTGAATTATAATATTTACAAGCAAGGAAAAACCATAACATATTTTCTGGTATATTAGTATTTAATTGTATATTTGTTTCATTACGCTTTTGTAATTCTTTAATTAAAAATTGAGAATAAATAGATGGCAATGTTTCAGGCATCTCTAAGGATTTTTGTACATCTGGATTATCTAAGAGCATTTTTAGACGAGTTTCAAACACCAAATCAAAATCTTTAGAAGTTTTATTTCTAAAATCCCATGACTGATTTTTCCAGTCAGCAAATAAAAAAGCATTTAATTTAATCATTGGGATAATTTGATTTAATTCTTGCTCTTGATCTTCATTGTATATAATTTCTATACCTCCTATATTTACTTTTTTAATAGCAAATCCCTCCTTGTATATTGATTTTATATTATAGGTAACCTATATAGAAAAGTCAATACATGTATAGAGTTAACTTTTTTCATCTCAGTCCTATTATGATAACCATCACAAAGATAACACCCTAACAAACATTAGAAAGTAAAAAGCACTAGTACAAATATCATACGTACTAGTGCTTTTGTTACTTAATGCTTTCTTTAATTTTCAAGATAATAAATAAGATTAAAAAGACTTTCTAAACTATTTTTTCTAATAGAAAATAGCATATTTTTATTCTTGTTTTTTAAAAAAGCTTTACCACTCTTAGCAATTTGCAATATTAAAGCAACTGAAACATCTTCCTCTTCAATACACTTTATAAAAGAATCAATTCCCTTATATTTATAACATTCTAATTTATAATATCTAAAATAAAGATTATCGTTAAAAACATTCTTACTTGCATAAAACAAGGCTAGATGATGAAGTTTGACACGTAATCTTTGATCTAAAGAATCAAAATAAATAAAAGCTCTATCTTCCAAGAAATTTAACTCGTTATCATATATTCTTATAAAAATCTTTTTATTATCATAATCAATCCTTAATTCAAAATAATATTTATCATAAACTAAAACTTTTCTATTTAACTTTAAATTTACAATCAACTTCTTATGTTCATGATAAACGTTATCTCTTATTCCATAAGTTTCTAATAAATAATTACTTTCGTATAAATTAGGGCCATCAAACGCTAAAGAAAATAAACTTATATTATATCTACTAAATCTTTGAGTACATTTTACTTCAATACCATAATAGTCCGGTAAGAACATACTATCAGGATTTTTACCAAGCTGATTTTCTAATGTAAGACCTGCAGAATTACATAAATTATTAGTAATACCTTTAATATATCCTTTCCTATTTAATTTTTTAAATTCTTCGATAATTTTATCAAATTCTTTTTCCATATTCCACCTCTTTTAGAGGGATATACTATCAGTTGGTTAGAGCAACATTTGTCGATTCTTGGAATAGAAATTATATTTTAGATAAGTCGGGCGGTCACCAGTCAAAAAAAAAGACCAGCAGGGTCCTTTTGTTTCATAATGGTGCGGGTAACAGGAGTTGAACCTGCACGTCTAAGACACTAGATCCTAAGTCTAGCGCGTCTGCCAATTCCGCCATACCCGCAACTGATAATGGTGGACCCTACTGGACTCGAACCAGTGACCGCCCGGTTATGAGCCGGATGCTCTAACCAACTGAGCTAAGGGTCCATTGCTTTTTAAGCATATCACATTTAGGGCGGTCACGCAAGAGATATTCTAAAAAAATTTACTTTTTATCATCATTATCGTATTTACTAGATAATTTTAACGCACAAAATAAAAACAAAACTAAAATAAATAAAATAATTCCAAGGATAATATACCACATATTATCTTTTCCCCTTTTCTTTTAGTATATCAACTTTTTCAAAATATTAGTCCAAAAACCAGAAAAAAACTATACAAAAATGTATAGTTTACTTCTCTTTTTCTAATAAGTTATTAATATTAATTCAAGTAACAATAACAAATAATTAAATTCACTAAATAATCACCAGTCTTCTAACAAAAAATCAATTATATTTTTGTGAATAATACCATTTTGAGAATAATCTAATTTATCAGTAGAAATGACGTATTTTGGATAATTATCACCAATATTAGTATAGGCACCAAATTCTCTTGTTTCTGTTTCTTTATTAGACAAAGTATAAGCTACTTGATAATATTCTTTCTGATTATATTTTGTAGCGATAAAATCTATTTCTAAACCATTATTATTCCCGATACTTACATTATAACCACGATAAACAAGCTCATTATACACGATATTTTCAAGATATGCACCAAATTGTGTTTTTTTATTAATATTTAAAATTTGCCCTAAACCTAAATCTGATAAATAATACTTATCCTTTCTAGATAAAATCCTTTTTCCCCTTACATCGTAAGTCGAAACCTTTGACATCAAAAAAGAAGATTCAGCATAGTCTAAACATTCATATATTGTTCTAGTAGATATAGGTATTTTTTCTTTTTCAAACTCTTTAATCATATTGGTTGGAGAAAATACCTGACTAGGATTAGTTACCAAATATTCCATCACTCTCTGAAATAAAGCAACATTTTTAATATTATGCCTCTTAACAATGTCTTTTAATACAATAGCATCAAAAACATCAGATAAATAAGCAATCATACCATCTTCTGTTTTAAATTCAAATCGTTGCGGAAGACCACCCCAAAGTAAATAATCATTAAATGCATCTTCTACATCTCTTTTGCCTTGTATATTTTTAAGTTCTACAACTTCACTAAAGGAAAAAGGAGCTATTTTAAATGAAACATAACGACCTGATAATAAAGTAGCCAGTTCACTAGACAGAAGCCTAGAATTAGAGCCCGTAACAAATATAGATACATTTAATGTAGCCTTAAAAGAATTAATTGTTTTTTCCCAATCTTCAACCATTTGTATTTCATCAAAAAACAAATAATATTTTTGGCTATCAACTAGCTTTTCTTTTATATATTCATGTAAATCAAGATAATTTTTTATAAATGAGTACTCTACATCTTCAAAATTAATGTAAATAATATGATTATCGTTTATACCTAATTCTATTAATTCTTTAATTATTTGTTTTAATAATACAGATTTCCCACATCTTCTAACACCTGTAATAACTTTAATTAAATCAACATCATAAAATTCTCTTATTCGAGTTAAATATTTTTCCCTTTTTATCATTATTTATCACCTATAATTATTATAAAACAAAAAATAATAAAATGTCAAACCATATTTTTTCGCAGAAAAATATGATGATATTTTTAAAAGCTTATTTTCAAATGTTAAAAACTATACCTTTTTGTATAGTTTACTTATACATAATCTTTATATAATCACTACATGTAAACAATATTTTCAAAAAAATAAAAGATTTTCATCTTTTATTCTTTCTCCAAGATTTCATTTATTTTATTTCTCGCATTAACAACATCATTCATATTAGGCTGCATTGCATAACCTTTTCCATTCAATATAGCAATATCTGCATCCCATAAATCAGAACCATCCACCGATTGCGTAATAAACTTCCAGTCAGCACCATCAATCGTATCTTTGGCAATATCAGTAATTACACTTCTTGGAATAGTTGTTGTGTACAAATCACTTAAAGAATCTAATATCTCTTTATAATTCACAAAGGAATTTGTGCTCTTTAGCTTTTCAAAGATAGCAATAATAATCTTTTGACAATTCTGCTGTCTTACTCTATCTCTTCCAACAAAAGCATTTCTCTCTCTTGCAACAGTCAATGTTTCTATTCCATTTAACTCCTGACATCCTTTTTTTACATATAACTTTTTCTTACCACGATCATCATAAGAATTTAAAATCAATGCATGAGTCGTCGTAAAACTTTGATCAGAACAATAAGTAATACCACCAACTTTATCTACTAACTCTACTAAACTCTCTGTTGTAATATGAATATTATAATCAATCGGTACTTCGAAAAATTCAGCAACAGATTTCTCTGCTTTATCTAACCCGAAAGCATACATATGAGATAAAGAATCTTTTTTACCATTCATTCCAGAAATATTCATATAATAATCTCTAGGAATACTAGTCATTAATATTTCATGAGTATTCATATTAACAGTAACAATAGTATTATAATCAATTAGGCCATCAAAATCCCTACCAGCAATATAAATATTAAAACTACTCTTCTTCTCCTCTTCTTCCTTCTTTTCAACATCGGTTGCAATATCAAACTCATAAACAATCTTAAAAGAATCTTTATCAAGACTATCATTAACATTTAATAAAACATCATAACTAGCTTTATCAATCAACATAAAATCAATATCTTTATTTAATACATCACTTACCATAGTAGTAACATTATCATAAGAAGAAGTCTTAATAGAAAACTCACTTTTTACTTCTTTTATAGCCTTCTTAATATTACTACTATTTTTATAATAATAAATAGTACCTTGAATATCTTTCTTCTTATATTTATTCTCTTTATTAGTAACAATATAATAAGTAGATATCTCTTTTTTTACATTACTAAAAGACTCATTTAAAAACTCATTTCCATAATATAAATAATAACTACCTACACTACTTAAAATAATAGAAATAATTATTAAAACAACACCAATTACTTTAACTACTTTCTTCTTTAAATTAATAAATACAATAGATAAAATAATAAGTATAGAAATTACTAAAATAATAAGTATTAAATATTGAGTAGGTAAAATATTAATACTAAATAAGAAATATAAAAATATACTAAATACAATAACTGCAATAATACTTAATATATTTAATTTACTAATATGATGTTTCTTAGTCTTATCTTTAGTCTTTTTCATTTGACACCTTCTCCAACAATTCATTAATTCTATTAGATGCATCTTTTCTACTTTCTTCATCAGGTATCGTTACATATAATCTCATACCTGGCATAGAATAAGTTTCCCTATAAGTAGAAGCAGCAGTACCAGTGACAGCTTCTCTATGAACATTCCATTTACTCATAGTATCTATTTGATCTCTAACATATTTTTTTATAGTATCAGTAGGAATATTAGTTTGAAATAAATCTTTTAAATCATCTAAGATATTACCATAATCTTTAAGTAATTCCTTACTACTAGAAATCTTAGTAATAATAGCTTCAATAATTCTTTCTTGATGTTCTCCTCTAGTATTATCTCCATTAGGCATCTTCTTACGTTCTCTAGCATATTCTAAAGCTTCTTTACCATTTAAGTGAATTATACCTTTTTCAAAGTATCTAGTTCTACCTTGGAATGCTACATCATTATTAACATCAATACCATCAATAGTATCTACTAGTTTAATAACACTATCAAAATTAACTCTAATGTAATAAGGAATATCTATCTCTAAGAAATCTTCTATTGTATTAATAGACATATCAATACCATAAATTCCTGCATGAGTTAATTTATCTTTAAGACCAGTAGTACCATGAAGCTGTACATACATATCACGAGGAATATTAGTAAGTAAAACTTCATGAGTATAAGGATTAATCGTTACTACAATATTAACATCACTTCTAGATACACTATCAATATGACCATTCGTATCAATACCACTAATTAAAATATTCATAGGTCCATATTTTTTCTCTTCTTCTTGTTCTTTTTTCTGAATGACATCTATCGATAACTCAGCAATAACCCTAGTATTAGACTGAAAAGAATCCATATTTTCATCTAATATCTCTTTATTAGTAGAATTAATCAATAAACTATCTACATCACCATTTAATAAATCTTTAACAATAGTATTCATATTCGTATATTCCTTATCATGAATAGTAATACTATCACGAACTTCCTCTAATACTTTTTTATAATTATTAGACTGTCTTTCAAAAATAGCCATAGTCTCATCATCTAAATCATTTAACTCTTTATATTTACTATCTTTCTTTACTACAACATAATAAATCTTCTTCTCTTTGACTTCTTCTATCCTATCAAAAAAAGAATTTGTAGTCCAAACATAATAAATACCAATAAAAGACAATGTACCAAAAAGTACCATAAAAACAAATAAAATAATAGACAAAACAAGTCTTTTAACCTTAAAAGAAAAAACAGTAAAGAAAACACCAAGTACTACAACCAATACACTAAGTATAACTAAATATTTAACAGGTATTAATCCCATTCTATATACACTAACTAATAATAGAATAAAGACAATATCTAAAACAACACTAAGTACTCTATTAATATATTTAAATACTCTCATATAACCACTCTCACTTGTAAACTATATATAAGACTAATTATTACTTTTTAATAATCTTTTTTACTACTCTTTTACTTTTATTAATTACTTTTTTATATAAAGGAACTTTAACATATTTATTCATATATTTAATAATATTATTTTCATTAATAATACCATCACTTATACCTTTAAAAAATATATCTCTCTTTTTATGAGGTTTAACATTGCAATGATGATTATATTTGAATGCCGTTGTAACTTCCGTTTCTAAAAAATCTATTTTAGATTTTATTCTTTCAAATTCTTCTGCTCCTTTTTCACTATTAATACATAATAGTGATATTCCTTTTTTGTCATCTAATTTTGGAAAGACTTTCTCAATTCCCCAAAAATCTCCAATAGTAATATCGGCTTTTCTATTTAAATCACAAAATTGACAATTGTAACATGATGGGCGACTTATTAACATTTCTCCAAATGCTTTATTAAATTCGTTATATATTTTTGTGCTTCCATCCGAGAATATTACATAAGGCTGATTTTTCATTTTTTCATTTTTGTTCCTAAAATAATAATTATTAACCTTTTTCTTATTAATTTTTTCTATATTTTTTATATAAAGATGGAATACTTTAGGAGATGGATTGGAATGACATATAATTTCGCACAGAATTAATTTTTTATAATCTTTTCTTAAATACATTTTCAATCCATAATTTTGACATGGTGTACCTGTAAAAAGTACCCATTTATCTTGTTTTAAAAACTCTTCTACTTTTTTATATGTGTCTTTTAAGTCACTCCGTATATATTTAGAATAACTAAAATATTGACAATCCTTCAATGTGGTTGCATAACCATGCACAGCATATAAATTCTTGTCAAATTTTACGCCAAAAACTACCCCCCACGTGAGATAATATCATTGGCTATGATTTTAAATATACCACCTGATGTGCTGCATAACCTCTCATTCAAATCTTTGTTTTTTGCTGCATATGCTTTTATTTTATATGAATTCTTTTTTGGATTGTTGCTGCATATTTTTCTGCATAATCCACAGTTTATACATTTTTTTAAGTTTATCTTTGGATATAAAAAACCTTCACTGTCTTTTTCCATTGTAATAGCTTTGGCTGGGCATCTTAGGGCACATGTGCCACAACCGTTGCAGTCAGTTTTAGTTAGAGTTTCAAAATAACTACACATAATGTTCTCCTTTTTAATATTTTTTTTATTTTTTATATCATTTATTTGCTAATGGTATTTTTTCTGCTTAATTAAATTAATAAGTGTAGAAAATGTTGGATTTTTAAATAGAATTAGAACCAAAATGTAAATAAAGGCTGAGAATATAATTGAAAATATGAGAATTAACAATGCTGAAGTAAATATTTTGGAAATTATGTAACATATAAAATATATTCCTATACTGCCAACTAGTATGCTCATTAAAATGTTAATTGGTGGTATATATTTAGTGTATTTTCTGCCATATATATAGCAAATTATTGCAGAAATTAATTCCGCTAGTAACGTTGTAAAGGCCGCCGCATTAATATTATATTTAGGGACAAGTACAAAATTTAACACAACATTGACAATGGCTGAACATGTTGTTGCAGCTAAAACAATTTTTTCTTTTCTAAAAGGAATTAAAACACATGATGTATAATACCAACTTATAATACTAAATAATAAGGCAAAACTTAATATTTGTAATGATAATGTTGATGCTAAATACTCTTCTCCAGATATAATTAATATAATATATTTACTCATGCAAAATATACCTATCATTATTGGCACACAAAATGATAATAATACATTTAAAATTCCACTTGCGGTATTTCTGTATTCATTTAAATCTTTTTTACCTATCCATGATACCAAATGAGGAATTGAGACTATTATTATTGCTCCTAACATAGTTTTGATCATTGAATATATTTTGGTTGACACCGAATATAATCCAGTAAAATAATCTCCAGAAATTATTCCTATTATAGTCATATCAGAATTAATATAAATCGTTGTTGCGACAGAGTTTGCAAAAAGAAGTAAAATTGGAATAAGATGTCTTATTAAGTTTTTGTTGAAAGTTAATCCTATTTTTAAATATTTTTTTCTTACCAATATATTAATAACACTTGCACCAGATGTTGATATAACTGTTATGATAGAATAAATAATTAAATCATTAGAATCTTTTACAAAGAGAAATAGTAATAATAGTGATATAAATTGAAATGCAATACTTCTTATAGTTATGTATTTAAAATCTTCATATATATTATATATCCATTCGCATCCTAATGTGTTAAACATAATAGATACACTTAATATTAGAATTATAGAAATATAATTTTTCAAATCATCAAACAACAATATACATATAATTAATAAAGCATATGATAAAACTGTGGCAATTATATTTATAGTGAAAACTTCTGATGAAAATTTTGACAATTTTATTTTATCTTCTCTATATCGAGCACCTTCCCTAATTGCATAGGTACTAATTCCTAATCCCGCTATTAAACTAAAATAGCTTATAATTGAAGTGCTGAAGTTATATGCTCCTAAATTTTCTACTCCTAATATTCTTGATATGTATGGAAATGTTATGAGTGGAAAAATTAATGAACTTATTGTTTTAATTAAGTTTAATATTGCATTTTTTGCCAACTTTTTTTTGCTCATTCTTATCCTCCTATTTATTAATTGCCCTTTTTATAATACTTTTTACAGCTATCTTTATTCTCATGTATTTTAATAATAACTTCTCATTTGAATGTTCAATTATTTTTTTCTCTATTCCTCTTTTTAAATAACTATTTAAGAATTTACTATGTTCATTATTTATTATGGATTTCAAAAATTTTTCTTTTTCTATGTTGTTTAAATCACAATTGGGCGAAAAAATTGTATATAAGGAATAATATAATAATTTTCCTTCATATTCTTCAAAGTAACTTTCACCTTTAATGTGATATATATCATAGTTTTTATATAAATTTACCCAAGCATCATAAATTATTTTACGCCTCATAATCACATCCGATCTAAATTTAGATGTTAAATTTCCTTCTTGATTTTTATAATAGTTATATAAACATTTATTAATTTCTAAATAACTATTCATTTTTTCAAAAAAACAGCAATTAAATAAAAAATCCTCTCCTAAATTAATCTTATTATTAAATGTTATATTATTTTTTACAATTACTTCTTTTTTATAGATTTTATTCCACACAACATTAAGAACTCTTTCTTTATCATCATATGTCATATCCTGTAAAAAGTCAGCAATTCTATTTTTGTTTTCACAATATATTTCATCTTTTATATATCGTTTTTCTAAAATTTTATTTTTATATATAAAATTACTGCCAAACTCTAGGCAATCAATATTACCTTTTTTTAGGTGCTCATTTGCAACAAAATATATATTATTCTCTACGGTGTCATCAGAATCAACAAAGTGAATATAATTGCCTTTTGCGTGAAGAATACCAGTGTTTCTGGCATTACTTACACCTTTATTATTTTTTAAATTAATTACTTTAACATTTTCATATTCGTTTGAGTATTTTTCACATATTTTTTTTGTATTATCTTTTGATCCATCATTAACAATTATGATTTCCATTGGTTGCTGTTGTTGATTTAAAATACTTTTTAAAGTTTTAGAAATGGTTTGTTCACAATTATAGGCGGGTATAACAACTGAAATATTATTTTTTTTCATTTTTGATGTCTCCTTCTACGTAATAACTAAATCTATTAGCGGTTCCTTTGTGATTAACTATTTTTGCGGGAACTCCAGCAATCGTTACGTTATCTGGAAAACTTTTATTAACTACTGAATTGGCGCCAATAGCAACATTATTTCCAATGGATATTCTTCCAAATAATTTTGCTCCGGGCCCTATAAAACAATTATCACCAATGATTGGAGATTGTCCACTTTCCCCCATATTAGTTCCTATATTAACATCTATGTTAATTCGACAATTTTTTCCTATTTTGGTTGCATCATTTATAACTATTGTTCCCCTATGTGCTATACATAATCCCGGGCCAAAAGTGTTAATTGGTATTGTAAAGCCATATTTTATACTTAATTTTTTATATTTATACTTCAACCATAGCAATATTATTTTATTTATATATCCAGTTTTACAGTTGTTATAATATTCTGTCTTACGCATTAATATTTGGTACTTTAATAAAGGAACTTCTTTTCTATTCCCTAGCCAAATTCTTTTTTTGGGATAATTTCTAGCCTTTCTGTCAGCTTCTAAATAAATTTTATAATCTTTTTTACTATTTATCATTTATATCATCCAATTCTTTTTTTAATAACGTTATTGATTGTTTTCTTACCAAATCTAATTCACTACTAATTTTTTTATAATCTAATTTACTATTAATGTCATATTGAACATTTATATTTCTATTATTTATCTTTAATATACTTATTAAGTTTTCTATTCTTGAATTAAAATTTCCTTTTTCATTTGATAATGCATAGAAAAATTCTTTCTCAAAGTTTATAGAAAATGATACTCCGTGAAATGACGTCGTTACTACATATTTTGCATTGTAGACATATTCTAAAAACTCTTTAGGGGTACAATGTCCTATATTTTTCATTCCCAATATTCTTTTATATGAATCATTAATATAAATTATTTTACATTTATGTTGCTTTGCTAATGCTTTTGTGAATTTAATTATATTTTTATTAGGGGCTATTATATATAATAGTATGTAATCTTTACCATCATCTTTTCTTTGAATATTTAATAAGTTACACCATTCTTCTTTTCCAAATAAAAGAGTTGGATCTAAAACTACATCTGATTTTTTACTTATCATTTTTTTGATAATTTCTTGTCCTTGTTTTTCTCTAACTAATATGTTGTTAAAACTTTTTATTGCATCTCTCGTTTTATTATAATATTTTGATGGAACCTCTTTATATCCAAAACTTACAGCATATGTACCTTTCTTTTTACTATCCTCAATAAAATCAAGCATATAAGTAGTATCATTACCTGATAAATCTAAATTCCAAACTTGATCGCTTCCAGAAATTATCATATCGTATTTATTTTCACATTCTTTTATTGTTTCCTTGTCATAGAACTTTTTGCTAATTTTTTGCTGTTCCTTATTAAATAAATTGAAATCCTGTTTTAATTTTCTTTTATTTTTATTTGTTAATATTCCTTTTATTAGTTGTTTTAAATTTTGGCTTTTATATATTGGTGTTATTTTGTACCTATTGGTTATCGCGGGACATTTATAATCAATAATTTCCGAATTATAACCTAATTTTTCAATTTTTCTCTGCAGTGCAAATGCTTGTAATACTGCACCAAAATTTGTTGTATCATGGTATGTTAGTATTCCTATTTTTTTCAAGATTCTTCAACTCCTTTGGTAAATATTCGACTTGTAAATATAAAATAAATTACAAGTGTTGTAAATAAGTACATTGGATTCCCACTTAATCCATATATTATAAAAAATGTTTGAAAATAGAGTGATGCTATAATTGATTCATAATTTTTCTTTTTTAATGTATTAATATAATTTGTTAATAATATAATTAATAGTGTTATTATTCCAAGTACACCTAATTCTGCAAATACTTGGATATATATATTGTGCCCATCATTATTTCCGATTAATTCATGAACACCTCTTATTCCTATCCCAGTAAAAAAATGATTTTCTATTGATGATATTTGAATATTATAAAAATCTTCTCTTCCAGTTAACAATTCATTGTTTTCAACAGCTTCATTATATCTTTCAAAAACTACATTAGTTGCTGGAATCTGTAATAAAATAATAGTTAGTATTGATAAAAAAGCACAAACTGCTAAAAAAGTTCTGATGGCCTTTTTGTTTTTTAGATTATATTTAACAAAAACAACTAAAAAAGCGATTACATTAGCTATAAGTGGGCCCCGTTTACCCGTAAGAAGTAAAGCAATAATACACATTACTGTTAATAATAAATTTGACAACCGTGGCTTTGTTATACTTTTTGAAATGGCAATTGATAAAACAATAGAAATAAAAATTGCATTTGCACCATGCTCTGAAGCAATACCTGCTATCATGCCATGCTTGAACAAATTGATGTTATATATATATGATGGCACAGATAATATTTTTGATGCGATTACTTGAATAACATTCGGAACTAGTAAATACAAAAGTGTAGCTATTACATGAATTATTCCAATACTTATAATAATTTTTTCTACTTTATCTATAGATAACTCAAAATTATCTATTATAATTTTAAAGCCTACTAATCCCATAAACATGATAATATAACTTATAGAACTATATACATTTATTGAAAATAATAATGACAAAAAAATTAATAGTGTATATATAAGCCATAGCTTATCATCTTTGCTGATTTTAATTATTTTCTTCTTCATTAAAAATAGGCATAAAACAGCTAAACACATTGAGCCAATCCCTTGAATTGGCTCCGAAATTTTTATTGCATATCCGAAAAATGCAAAGATGATAGCCATTACTATTGGAATATATGATACGATTTTGGCAAACATTTTATTCCTCCTCTGATAATAACTCGATAAATCTATTTATATAATTACTTTTATCAAACTTTTTTGCTTGTAATATACATAATCTTTTATTATTGGTTGTGTTACTTTTTACTTTAAGTAACGCTTCGGATAAATTATTAACAAAGTTGAAACTTTTATTGACAACAATTGCCACATTATTATTAACTAATTCTGGCATTGCTCCAGAGTTAGATACAATAACTGGATGCCCCGCTGCTAAATGTTCGATAACTGTTAAAGCAAAAGGTTCCTCCCAAATTGATGGTATTACTCCTACATCGGCAATATTATAATAAAGTGGGATTTTATGATAGTTTATATATCCAGTAAAGATAATGTTTTTATTTTTATTGCTTATTTTTTTTAGTTCATGAACAAACATTTTCAATTTATAATTTCTTGGATTTATATCTCCTGTTATAATTAATTTAAGTTTATCATTGTTTAACTTATTGAATGCTTGAATTAATTCTTTTATCCCCTTTTCTTCTACTAATCTTCCGGTAAATAATATCACAATGTCATCTTGACTTAATTTTAATTTCTTTTTGATTTCTTGTATTTCTTTCATAGGTGGGTTTTCAAATTTTTTTGTGTCAACTCCATTGTATAAAAGTTTTACCTTTTTCTTTCCCTCTTGCTCATCTATTTCACATATTCTATTACAAATGTACTCACTTAATGCATATATACAATCATATGATTTTAATATTTCTTTTGCATGTTTCGTATCTTTATTTAAAAAATCATTGTGTGAATGAAAAATAAGTTTTCCTTTTATATATTTTCTTAAAGTCAAGCTAAACTCTGGTTTGTTTTCTATAATCACATAATCGTAATTCGATAGTTTTTCTTTGTAATTCTTTATCAGATTTATAATATAATCATTTCCAATATATTTTCTTGTATATTTATTAATTATGTATCTAAAAACTTTTTTAATGATAAAGCAAGGTTTTAGATATATATAATTTATTTTATTTTGCTTACTTGATTCTTCAAATGCCTCTTTATCATATATACTATAAACATCTATTTGGTATTTATTTTGAACTTTTGATGAATTTAACAATATATCAATTAATGTTTCTACCGCGCCACCTTTTACCGACGGTAAAGGCAAATATCCTGAGCTAATAAATGCTATCTTTTTCAACTTACTTTCACTTCCTATTACATTATTTTTTTATAATAATTATCTAGTTTTTTAGCTTCTATCTCTATATTATATCCATTGTTAGTAATTGTTTTATGGTTTTGATTTAGTTCAATTGTTTTATCATATGCACCATCAATATTCTCTGCCCACTCTTTTTCCCCTTTTTCTAAGTCAATAAAATATAGATTGTCGGTCACTTTTGCTTCTTTTGGAACAACTTTGTTTGATGTATAACATACTAATCCTGTAGCCTGTGCTTCAACTAATACAATTCCTAGTCCTTCATACAGGCTTGGTAAAACAAATAAATCAGATGCTTTTAGAATATTGTTGATATCATCTCTATTTGATAAAATTTGTACCCTGTTCGATAAATTCAATTTATAAATATGATCTTTAATATCCTTTTCCATGCTACCAGTACCAATTATTAATAGTCTATATTTCTTATTTTTTCTATATAATTCATTGAAAACATCTACTAAAAATAGTTGGTTTTTTTGTTGTTCCATTCTTCCAATATTACAAATTACAATCTCATCATCTTTATAATGTAATAAACTTCTATATTTTTTTCTTATTTTTAAATCAGGAGCAAAGTTCTTTAAATCAATCGCATTACGTAAAATGTAGACATTTTTTGTCGTGCCATATAAATCTATAGCTGCCGCTTCACTACAGGCCATAAGATTTGTACTAAAGATTTTTATTAATATTTTATATATCTTATGTTTTATTTTTTCTTTTAAAGTTTTATCTTTATATATAAGATGTGAGTGTGATATTCTTATTTTTATGCCTGCTATATATCCTAAAATCATAAAATAAAAGTTAGTATGTGACAAATGAGAATGAATAATATCATATTTCTCTTTTTTTAATAATTTTAGTATTTCTTTTCCGATTTTTATTGGCTTTTTTTCCCAGTCACCGACTATATAAACTTTAAAACCTAATTCTTCAAATCTACTTACCGCTTCTTTATTTACAGCTTCCATTGTGATTATGCTTAAATCATAGTGCTTTCTATTAATGTGACTATAATAATTTAACAATACACTTTCTGTGCCACCATATACTAACCTGGAAATAATATTAACAATTTTAATTTTTTTCATATCTTTTCCTCTTTCATTTATATATGCTATTTATTTTTTTTATATATTCATTAATATTATTTAGTTCTGCTGACTTTTTTAATGCGTTTTTACTTTTTGTTAGATAGTAATTATTATCAGAAAATAACTCTTGAATTTCATGGATAAAATCATCATCACTTGTGCATAATTTTCCACAAGAAGCATCAACTATATTAGGTAATCCTCCAACATTACTTACTACACAAGGTAATCCTATTGTTAATGCTTCTGCAGCTACTAAACCATATCCTTCCCAGTCTGATGTTAAAAGAAAAACTTTTGATTGTGCCATATATGTATAAGGATTTTTTTTAAATCCAACCAGTTTAATATTATTTTCTAAACCTTCTTTTCTAATTTCTTTTATCATCATTTCTTTTAATTCTCCGTCACCAACCCAAATTGTTTTTAAGTTATTATTTGTTTTAGTTAATTCCTTGACGACGCTTATAAATCTGATCGGATTTTTTTGCTCTGTAATTCTCGCAACACAGCACACATCATATTTTTTTTCAAACTTTTGACCATCTAGCTTTTCAATAATTTCTTTTGTATTTATTGGATTACCGACACATAAAATCTTTTTACTAATATATTTTGAAAAAATAAACTCTTCTTCAATAGATTCTGATACTGTAATTATTTTATCTGCTCTTATTCCAGCGTATAAAAAAGCTAATGACTTTATCCCTATTTTTTTTAACCAAGGGCAATTATTATGAAGATGTTCAATTAATTTAATGTTTTTTTTGCACACTGCAGAAATTACGCTTGCTGTAAAATCGTGAGCATGAATTATTTCCGGATGATATTTTTTTATAACTCTCTTTAACTCTTTGATACTTAATTTTGTTATTATTTCATATTTTATATTTCTGCTTTTGAGAGATTCTATTATCGGACCATCTTTTGTAACATAGATTCCATTATATTCATAATTTGGGTTTGATATAATATCACAGGCAACTTTTTCTAAACCTGAATACTTATTTGAATTCACTATATGCAAAACATTTTTGATATATTTATCGTAGTAATCTTCCAGTTTTGTTGCTTCAATACTAATATTAAAATTATTTTCTGTTATTTCAGATGTTGTATCAATTCTTTTATAATTGTTTATTTCATGTAAAATTATTGTAGCCCATTTTTTAGAATTTTCTGTTAATTCAATAAATTTTGTTGTATTCAATATTTTTGTTTCTTTTGTCATATCCGTTGAGAAAAAGCAAGGTAATCCTGCAGCTTGTGCTTCAACACCGACTACCGGAAGTCCTTCATATAGACTTGGTAAAACAAACGCATCCATGGCTTGATACAATTCATTAGCATCACTTCTTTGCCCTAAAAAGTATACCTTATTTTCTAGTCCTAATTTTTCAACCTTTCTTTTTATTTTTTCTTTTAGTGGACCATCTCCCGCTAATAAAAGAACTGAATTTTTATTGCGCTTATAAACTTCTTTAAAAATGTCAATTAAAAACATATGATTTTTTACAGTTACAAATCTTCCAATATGACCAATCACTATTTCATCATCACTAATATTTAATTCTTTTCTCTTTTCCTTTCTTAACTTTTCATCATATTTAAATTTATCAACATCAATGGCATTATTTAATAAATATACTTTTCCCTGATTATAAGCTCTATTTCCAAACTGCCATCTTCCAGCTTTTTCACTGCAGCAAAAATAATCTGTTGCAAACACTTTGCAGAATGGTCTAAGAATTTGCTTCATAAAATTTTTTTTCCATTCTTTCTTATTAGTAGTAGAATGACTGTGAGCTATTCTCACAGGTACTCCTGCGGCTTTTGCTGCCCATAGAGAAAAAACACTTAATGTATTAATATGAGAATGTGCAATTTTATATTTTCCTTCTTTTAATATTCTTTTTAATTCTTTATGATATTTAAATGGTTTTTGATAAGGAGGAATTAAAATAACTTTTCCGCCTAATCCTTCAATCTCATCTTTTGGTATATATTTTGAATCCTCATCACAAATAAAATCAAATTGCACTTTATTTCTATCTATATTACGATAATAATTCATTACTACAGATTCAACTCCGCCACCAAGCCATTTACCCATGATTTGAGCAACTCTTATTGGCTCCTGCCTCTTTTCCATAACCTACACCTCTCAAGAAAAATAAAAAGTACTCATGTTAAAACACAGTACTTTTATTTAGCTCCTTTTTTACAAATTACCGCACTTATTGTTTTAAACACACACTTAATATCTAACCATAAACTTCTATTCTTTACATAATAATATTCTAATTCTAGCCTTTCTTCATAAGTAGTTGCACTTCTACCATTACATGCCCACCATCCAGTAATGCCAGGTCTAACGCTTTCGTATATTTCATGATTACCATCATGTGAATCTAATTCTCCTGGAATTAAAGGTCTAGGACCTATCATAGACATATCGCCTTTTAATATGTTAATAAATTGTGGTACTTCATCAAGCGATGTTTTTCTAAGAATATTACCTATTTTAGTAATTCTTGGATCATTTTCAAATTTTTGATATTTCTTCCATTCTTCTGCTCTAACTTTATCTGTTTTTAAAGTTTGTTGTAAAATTTCATCTGCATTTGGCACCATAGAACGGAATTTATATAATTTAAATTCTTTTCCGTCTTTTCCAATTCTTTTTTGAAAATAAAATATAGAATGAAAATCTCCGCTGCAAACTGTAATCAACTTTACAATAAACATTAATGGAATCATACAGATAACACCAATCAAACCACACACAATATCAAATACTCTTTTTACGAATAAATATCCTAATTTTCTAACAGATACTTTATTCATTTTTTCTAACTCTTCTTGCTCTTTCTGATAAGCATCTAAATCCATAATAATTTCTTTTGTCTTAATAATTTCTTCTTCACTACTATTTTCTTGTTCTTTTACTAATACCTCATCCATACCTATACTCCTAACTTCTCTATTTATTTACTACTACAATTACTACTACAAACTTATCTTCTAATACCAAAGTTTTCATTAGAAATTACTTTGTTAAAGTTATTCTCTAATAAGTCCTCTATCATGTTATCACTTTTTACTATTGATTTCAATTTCTTTTTTAACTTTTTTATCTTAAAATCTTTCTCATGATGACAATCACTACCTAAAAAGGTAATTTGATGTTTCTTTAAGAAATAAATTAATGTCTTCTTAGCTTGACTACCATATTTACCAAACAAACTCTTATAGTTTCCTTGTAATAATACTCCCATTCTTAGATATTCTTCTATATGATCTGGATGTCTTTGAAAAATTCTATATCTTTCTGGATGAGCAAGTACTGGTAC
>JAGHJJ010000091.1 GCA_017886705.1 Bacilli bacterium
AAAGTACTAATGAACTACAACTTGAACTTAAATATATTGAAATTCCTAAAATAAATTGGACTAAGAAATCTGTCATAACTTTATGTTTTCTAACAAAATCAATTTCTTCTGTAAACACTTTAACTTTACAATTAGGATTTGTACACTCATATTTGTGAACTCTGATTTTTAACCATACTATTTTATTATGTATTGGAGTATCTTGAACTGTCCTTATGTAATATTCATGACATTCAGAACTTACATGTTTACATTCAGGACACTGGCATTTTTCTTTCTTTGATTCTATATTAAAGATAATTTCATTTGATTTTACTTCCGTATTCATTACTGGATATTTTTCTCCATATAAAAATGTATTATTCACACCGCATCTCCTTCTATCTTAAACATGATACCAAAATTTCCCAATAATAAAAAGTAGGAATTCATCCTACTTCCTATTATTGGTTAATCCGCAAACTTTCGGAAGAACCAATAATAATACTAATCGTTTTTAATTTAATAATTTTTTACTTTCATTTAATATTTTTAATTGTTCATCTGCAATACCTGATAATATTAGAAATCGTTCTTCTTTGGTTTTACCTTCTTTTATTAGCTGTGCATTATGAGACTCTAAGTTTGATAGTACCGTAAGTTCATAAATACTGGCGTAGTCTCTCATATTAGTAGTTTTTGCCAAAGTCGGATTTAGATTTCTCCATTCTTTTGCTGTTGATTTAAAAATAATAACATTTAATATATCCGCTTCTTCCGCATATTTTAGCCAGGTTTTATCTTTATAATAATCAGTTTTTGGTAATATATAATTTTTAATGGCATTGGTATGAATTAAATAGTTGTTTTTTGTTAGTATTCTTTTTGTATTCCATTCGATACCTTTATTTTCTTTTTCTTTTAGTCTTTGAAATTCTTTGATTAAATATAATTTAAAAACTGGGCTAATTGCTGATGCAAATTCAAATGCTATATCTTTATGGGCATAGGTTCCTCCATATTTACCACGCTTAGAATAGATTCCTATGGCGTTTGTTTTTTCGCACCATTCACTTGGATTTAAAGTGAATGTATGTAATCCAGCATTTGCTTTAATGGAGTCGAATTCGACCCTATTAAAGTTTGCATTATAAAGTATTTCCCAAGTCCCTATAAATTCTAAAGTTTTCCTATTTCTTATCCAGTTTTTAATTATATCTTTTGAACTGCTATTTCCTTCTTTTGCTTTGGCAATATCTGAAATACATATATAGTCTGTAGCATTCGTTTGTACAACGGATATTTGAATATTATTTACAGTGATTTTATTGTTGTTCATGGTATCTCCTTTTCGTTTGTTATGAGCACTTTAGCAAATTTCTCTAACTAGGTCAAAATAGGGAAAAGAAGAAATGTTTGAGGATGGTTGCCAAAAAATATAAATTTACTTTCTAAAAAATGTGAAGCATATTAAAAATGATGTTTAAATGTTAAGTTTACTATCAACTTAAAATATGATATTCTAATATTAGATAGAGGGATTATATGTATACAAAAACAGTTTCTTCTCCAGTAGGAGATTTAGTTTTAGTTAGTGATGGAGAATATTTAATAGGTCTTTTTATTGCTGGTCAGAAGTATTTTATGGATGGATGTTCCAAAGAATTATATGAAAATAATGATTTAGAAGTATTTCATATAGTAGAGGAATGGTTAAAATCTTATTTTGCAGGAGCAAATCTTAGTATTAAGAGTTTACCGTTAAAACCAGCGGGAACTAATTTTAGGCAGATTGTATGGCAAGAATTATTAAATATTCCCTATGGTGATACCATTACTTATAAAGAATTAGGAAAGAAAGTTGCGGTAAGATTAGGTAAAAATTCTATGTCATCCCAGGCAATTGGTGGTGCTGTAGGACATAATCCTATTTCCATTATTATTCCTTGTCACAGAGTAATTGGAACCAATGGTAGCCTTACTGGTTATGCAGGAGGTCTTGATAAGAAAGAGTATTTGCTTGCATTAGAAAAGGCTAATATTCATGGAGGAAATAAAAATGGTAAATAAAGAATTAAAGAAAAATAAAATTAAGATTATTATTTCTGTAGCGATACTTATTCTGGCGGTTCTTCCTGTTGTGTTTTCTGTTTTGTCTAAGAAAAGTGATGTTATACCAGATAATTATATAGCAGTATTTCATGGTGGAAGTGGTGAGAAAACATATTCTACTTATATATATAAAGAGAATAATGGTCATATAAACTCTGGTTTTAAATATATAAATACAGAAAATACAACAGAGTTTTATGGTAGTAGTAATTGGATTATTAAAATCACTGGTAAAGGTGAAGTGATGTGGACGGATGATGTCTTTACGGTAGCAGAAAAAAACAATGCTTACTCTTATGTAACATTACCAAATGATAAAAAGACATATACTATCGAAGAATTTCAAAGTATGTTTTTAATGAATTAATAAAGGAATGAGAAATATGAAATATATAGAATCTATCTTTTTAAGCAATACATGTAAAATAGTATTATTGTTGTTAATTATAATATCTTTTGCTGTGTTTATTTCTCCTAGAGTAGTAAATGCTGAGAATATAGAAGATTATCAGACAATAACACTTCGTGCTGGTGGTGGTGGTGGAAGTTCAACTGGCTCTTCCAGCTCTGGATCTAGCAGTGGTCATCATACTTCTGGTACTAGAAGCTATGGAACAGGTGGAGTAATATCGAATATCTTAAGTGCGATTTTAATGGTTATTTTACTTTGTATTGGAACTATTGTTTTGTATTGCAAAGTATTACGTTCTTCTTTTAATAGTAAACGATATATGCGTATGTTAGATGATAAAGATATTACTTGGAATTATAAAAATATTGAAAGACAAGTAATTGATAGTTATTATACTATTCAAGAAGCCTGGGCAGAAGGTGATATGAAAAATGCGAAAGGTTATATGACTAAAGAGTTATATGAAAATTTTCAAAGTAAACTAGAATGGATGGAAGTAAAGAAAAGAAAAAATGTTTTAGAAAAAATCAGACTAGTGAATGTAAAACCTGTTTCTGTTCATGATGATTCTGATGATAAAAAAGATTTAATATGGTTTTATATTAAAGGAAAAATGGTTGATTATATGATTAATACAGAGACTTTAGAACGAGTAGGTGGAAGTATGAAGGCTACTTCTTTTGTAGAGTTTTGGAAGTTTACTAGAACTAAAGATAATCGCTGGGTGCTATCAAAAATATTGCAACAAGAAGAAGCAAATAAAATTACGTTTCAATAGAGGTGTATATGATAGATAAAGTTGGAGGAGTCATTTTAAAAGATAAGAAAATATTAGTTCAAAGAAAAAATAATAGAGAATCGTAAAACTATCAAATTTTTAGATGAAAATATTTCTAATACAACGTAATGTTCACACCCTGATGATAGTGGTAGAATGTATGGAGAAAAACTACTAAGTATTGTGGATACTATTTGCCATGTGTAATTAGACAAGTCTCAATTAATAAGGCTAGAATTACGGATAGTAGCTTATATAGAGATTGTAAATTTAATAATTTTGATATTGTTAAAATGAATTAGTAGGATTAGAAAAAATTGATTCAAAACATTTCTTTATGTTAATTCCAAAAACAGGTCTATTAGTGATAATATAAAAAATATCGATATATGTAAGAGTGATGAAAGAATATATAAATTCTTTAAAATAAGTACTAAAGTTGAGAAAAAACTCGACTTTTTTGGTATAATTATATTGAGAAACTTTGAAAGGAGATTAGCTATGAAAAATAATATGATTATATATATATCAAAAGATGGTAATGTAAAAGTTGATGTTAATATTCAAAATGAAGATATATGGATGAGTCAAGATGTAATGGCTAATCTTTATGATACCACTAAAAATAATATTTCTATGCATTTAAAAAATATCTTTGAGGAAGGGGAATTAGAAAAAGATTCAGTTGTTAAGAAATTCTTAACAACTGCCAGTGATGGTAAAAAATATAATGTTTTACACTATAATTTAGATGCTATTATTGCTGTAGGGTATAGAATAAATTCTAAAAAAGCAACTGAATTTAGAATATGGGCAACAAAGGTTTTAAAAGATTATATGGTTAAAGGGTTTGTCTTAGACGATGAAAGATTAAAAAATAATGGTGGAAGTCCATACTTTGAGGAATTGCTTGCTAGAATTCGTGATATTAGATCTTCAGAAAAGATATTCTGGAGAAAGGTATTAGATATTTAATGCAACTTCAATTGACTATGATCCTAAAAATAAATTATCAATAGAATTTTTTAAAACTGTGCAGAATAAGATGCATTATGCTACACATGGACAAACTGCTGCTGAAATCATATTTTATAGAGTTGATTCGAAAAAAAATAATTTAGGCCTTACTAATTTTAAAGGCAATTATCCAACAAAGAGTGAAACTGAAATCGCTAAAAATTATCTAACAGAGGAAGAACTTAATACTTTAAACAGGATGGTTTCAGCTTATTTAGATGTAGCAGAGATTAATGCTTTAGATAGGCATCCAATGACTATGAAAGATTGGATAAATGAATTAGATTCATTTCTAAAAATGACTAGAAAAGATATATTGAAAGGAACAGGTACCATATCACATAAAGAAGCTTTAGAAAAAGCACATAGAGAATTTGATAAATATATGCAAAAACATTTAACTATTGCTGAACAAGATTATTTAGAAATGTTAAATAAAGAAGTAGAAGAAATTGATAAATGATAAAAAGAGGAATAAAATTTAAAATAACTATTATTAATCGAAATGAATAATGGTAAAACAAAAAGAATGAAATGCTAAAATATTAAAAAATATTTCTAATCTTTAAGTTTAATATTTTTTAGTATAGTCAGTATGAGTCGTTTAATCAAATCCTTTTGATGTTTTATAGACCGAAATACTGTCAGCAATTTTACTAACCAAATTATTTATTATAGAACCAAAAAACTGAGGATTTCTCAGTTTTTAGTTTGAAAGTTTAACAACAATTACATCATCTATTTGTTGGATACTATCTTTATCAGGATATATTTTCATATCTTTATATTCGTCTGTTTCTAATATTTTTTGATAAGTATCTAAATCAACAAAAGTGATTGGAAAACCTAGATATGTCTCCATAAAACGACTCCAACCGTTTTTCGTATTGGTAAACTCACTCCAAAACAGAGGATAATTAGAAACGTATCCATAAGTAAGATTTGATAATTGACTAAGTTCTGTTGTTTGCTTTTTCATATAATATTTATTTTTACCAATATCACCAGCAATCATTACTGGTTTATTATAGTCGATTTCTATTATTTTTTCTTTTATGTCACTCGCAATACTATAGGTTTTATGATAGGTTTGTTCTAATACTTTATAAGTAGCGTTATCTTGAATATAATATCCTCGAATCATAAAGATAAATAGAAAAATAGCTATTATTTGTAATACTTTGTTATCGTTAATTAAGTAACAAAGAAAGAAAAATAATAAGAGATAGGCTATTCCTTGTAATATTTGCATATTAGTATCTGGAATAATAATAGTAATTACATTCATAGTAACTGGTAGTAAAAATAAGAATAGATAGAATAGTAAAATATATTTTATAGATACTTTTTTTCTAAGAATAAGAACGATAGATGCAGTTATTAGTAATAATAGAAAAATAAAATTTAGATAGTTCATACCAATATTAGTAGTATTTACAATGTTATCGGTAAAGTAGAAGTCATAAAATGTTTGATAGGAATGAAGTAAGCCTTCAGGTATTTCTAGTAGCGATTTTATTCCTACTGTATTTGCTCCTTTATAAGTACTTAGTTCTACATGAGTTATTAGTAACGATAGTTTCATTAATATATAGTAGAAAACTGTTCCTAGTAAGATAATAAGAAAAGAAATAAAGAATTTTTTCCAGTTAAACTTCTTTTTTATAATTTGTATCATCCAGTATAGTAATAATAAAGTAAGACCGATAGCAAGGTAGGCTTGATACATACTGAGTGCTAGTGTTGTTAAAATACAAGGTAAAATGTATTTCCATATTTTGTTTTTACTATTTATTAAAAGATAGATTGCTAATGCAGTAGCAAAAAATGCTAGACTATAAGGAAGGGAACAATAATGGAAAAGAAGAGTACAAGAGATGACGGGAGATAGAATAATTAGTAGACAACTAAGTATTTGTAAATATCTCTTTTTTATTTCCAATAAGTCTAACATTAAAATAATACTTCCGGTTATAAAAAACATACTAAGTATGATTTCTAGTTCTGGTACTACAATAAATCCTTTTAATAATCCATAAAAATATAGTCCAAATCTACCTAGAGAAATTTCCCAGGCATATCCGGAATAATAATTGGTATTTAGTAATACATCACCTGTTAATAGTGTTTTTGTAAATAATGGAAGATGTAGTATAGTACAGGCAAGGATACTAAAAATAATTATTAGTTTGTATTCTTTTATTAATTCTTTTATTTTTTTCATAATATCACCAATCTTATTTTAACATAAATAAGATAAATTCATGCAGGAATGTTTTGATTAAGTAAATATAAGAATCGTAGGTACCTAAAATGATTACTTTTTTGTCTTGTTTATATAATATGATAGGAGGTGAGAAAATGTTAAAAGGAATTGATATTTCTAGATACCAAGCAGGTATTAATATTAATGCTTTAGCAATAGATTTTGTAATAGTAAAAGCAACAGAGGGTGTTGGTTATACAGATCCTAATTATATAGAATATTTAACGCAAGCAAAGAGTAGTAATAAAAAGATAGGAATTTATCATTATGCTAGACCAGATTTGGGAAATACAGCGGAAGATGAAGCAACTTGGTTTGTCTCTAAAGCAAAAAATTATATTAAACAGGCTATTCTTGTTTTAGATTGGGAAGTGGATGTTAGTAATACAGACTGGGCATATAATTTTTTAAAAGCTGTCTACGAGAAAACTGGTGTTAGACCAATTATTTATATGAGTGCTTATCCTGCTAATAATTATGATTGGAGTAGAGTCGTAAATGGTAATTTTGGTCTTTGGATAGCAAGTTATGGTGCAAATACTGGAGCTCCTGGAACTCCACCAGAAAATAAGTATTGGCCTTTTTATATTTTATGGCAATATACCTCAAAAGGATATATTAATGGTTATTCTGGTAATCTAGATTTAGATTATTTTTATGGAACAAAAGAAGCCTGGGATAAATATGCTAATCCTGATGGAACAGAAGTAGTACCTGAGCCTACACCACCAGAAGTAGCAGAATATGAAGTAGGCGATGTTGTTTCTTTTAATTACTTATATAAAAATAGTTATGGTGATGGTAAAGTATCTTCTCTTATTCATAGTGGAACAATTACTAGGGTAATTCCTGGAAGATATGCACCTTATTTAATTAACCGTGGTACAGGATGGCTTTCTAATGACTTAATATTAACAGCAAATACGAATGATTTTACGATTGGAACTAGGGTAAAAACGACTAAAAAGGGAAATGGATCATCTGATGGAAGTAGTAATACGGCTAGAAGCGGTATAGAAGGAGTCATTACTAGGATTTTACCGGATGCAAAATATCCGTATCTTGTTTCTACTTCTTCTCCTTTAGGCTGGTATCAAAAAGATGCTTTAGAAAAGATATAATTGTGATACAATGGATATGGTGGTAATATGATTTTAAATGTAAGTGGTAGAACTGATATTGTTGCTTTTTATACATCTTGGTTTATGAATAGATATCATGAAGGATTTGTAGATGTTAGAAATCCCTTTTATCCTAAATTAGTTAGTAGAATTTATTTTTCGGATGTGGACGCTATTATGTTTTGTACTAAAAATCCGATACCAATTCTTCCATATTTAGAAAAAATTGATAAGCCTAAAATATTTCATATTACCTTAACACCATATCTAAAAGATATAGAGACCCGTGTACCAGATAAAGTAAAAATTATAGAAGCCATCAAACAAGTATCTACTATGTTAGGATCTGAATATACTTATGTTCGTTATGATCCAGTATTTATTAATGATAAATATACGATAGATTATCATATTAAAATGTTTGAAAGAATGTGTAAACAGTTAGAAGGATATATTACTCATATCATTATCTCTTTTTTGGACGACTATAAGAATGTTAGAAAAAATTTAAAAATATTAAATCCTAAGGTACTTACCAGGGAAGACTATAAGAAAATAGGAGAAAATTTTGCGAAGGTTGCTAAAGAACATCATATGACAGTCCAAACTTGTTTCGAAGAAGAAAATTTAGTAGAGTATGGTTTTATTAAAGAGGATTGTTTAAGTGCTGCTATGGCGAAAAAGTTAACTGGAAAAGAAAAATTTAAAAAATGGAAGGCAAGAACTGGCGGAAAATGTAATTGTGTAGAGATGGTAGATATTGGAATTTATAATACTTGTAGTCATTTTTGTAAATATTGTTATGCTAATTATGATGAGAAAAAAGTAATGGAAAATATGAATAAACATGATATAACTTCTTCTTTAATTATTGGTAATTTAGAGCCAGATGATATCATTAAAATACGAAAATAAAAAATATAAAGTAATAAGAAATATAAAAGTTAAAACTATCTAACAACATCAAGATAATGTAATAAAAAAATAGTATAAGTTTTTTATAATCTAACAATGCTGATAAGTTATTAGCATTGTTTTTTAGTCTAGTACATTAAAAATATAACAAAATATCTAGTGATGTGAAAATGAATATGCTATAATGATTATGATACAAAGAATAGGAAAGTATTGGTGTAGAGGAGTATAAGTTAATGAAAAATAAAGTTAGACAAAGATACATGACTTTTTCTTGTGTAGTAGCCTTAGTTATTGTAAATATTTTTTCTTTTGTATTAATTTATAAAGAAACAAATGAGTTTCTAAGTTTGATACCTAGTCAGAAAGAGACAGTGACATATCAACAAAGAGTAGAACAATTAAGTTTACTAGGTGGTCCTACAAAAGATGAAACGGTAAATATTACTGCAGAAACTGCTGGAAGTGTGTTAGGCTCTAACCAGCGTGTATCATTAAGTGGTAATATTTATTATGCAGATATGGCTACTAACGAAGGTGAGAATGCAGAAAATGCAAAAACAGCAAGTTAGCTCTTTCTTTTTTGTTGTTTTTGTAGTAAAATTAATTTTGTCAGATAAATTGCCCTATAGCCAAGCGGTAAGGCAGTGCGCTCTGACCGCACGATGCGTTAGTTCGAATCTAACTAGGGCAACCATATAAAAATAACTCAATAATAGAATTTGAGTTTAATAAAACCAATCACTAATAGATTGGTTTTTTATATTATAAAATTAACTTAACTTAAATGAGTTAGCAGCACTTTTTTTATAACTATTTTCTTGGAAATGCCACCATTCAGAATTTAACGTTTCAAAACCTACAGACGTCATAATATCACTTAATACATTAGCTACAGAATTATTATATTTTCTAACAGAACGGGTATCTAAAGTATGCATTGGTGTTTGAGCATCCAATTCATTGCCCCAGCCATCAGTCAATGTTAAATCAATAGCGACACCTCGATTATGAAGAGAGATACTGTTTGCCAAAAACCATCCAGTTCCCCAATAATATCCGTCTTTATCATAATCAATTCCATTTTTTACAGTTCTATCAGAATTATATAGAGCTTTAAACTCTTTATTTATTTTTACAGATACATCATAAGGTCGATAAGTATCATAAATCTTTAAATTATAGCCCTGTGATATAGCAGTATCATAGGCTTTCTGTAATTGTTTCGCAACAGGATATAATAATGGAGCATAATAGGTAGTTTTACCAATCTTTTCGTTATACTTTTTAGTAAAACCATATAAGTTAGACCCTGTTACATTAGGAATGCTTTTCCCAGATGTCTTATAGATAGACTTCTCTGCATTACTAATATTATAAATCATATCAGGGATAACATCAGGTAGATTAATATAAATAAAATTAGAATAAACATAGCCAGCTTGATCATTGTATTTAATTTTTATATATTTTGTAGAAGAGTTTTCGCTAGATAAAATAATCATTTTATCACCAGTTGCAACTGTTCCTATCTTTTTACTATTTTGAGTTGCTTTTTCTCTTATGTTAAGATCTTGGTTAGCCCAGGCAACAGCTCCATATAAAGTAGCACTAAAGTCACCAATCTTCTCTTGAGCCACACCCTTACTATCTAAATAGATATAATCAACATAAGAATTTTTTACTAAAACATTATTTTTGTAATAGTATTTTTTATTGTTTATAGTATACCAGCCATTCTTTTTGTTTTCTTTTTTCTTATCAGAATCAGATGGTTTATTTGTTGTTTGGTTAGAAGAATTAGAATTAGAGTTAGAGTTATTATTTTTTTGCTCTGTTTGTTGCTGTTGTGGTTTCTGTTGTTGCTGTTGTTCTTGTTTTTGTTCTTCCACATTATCATTAAGATATATAGTATTATTTCGACTTAATATCTTAACATAAACTTGTCCAGTAGCAAGGTTGTTAACAGTAACAGTAAGATAACATTCCCCTGGACTAAGAGCAGTGACTGTACCATCACTAGATACAGTTGCAACACTAGGGTTACTAGAAGAATATGATAGGTCCGGACTAGTAGCATTAGTCGGATAAATAGTCGTAATCATGGAAGTAGTATCTCCAACATATAAATCACTATTTTGAATTCTAACAACAAACTTTGTAACAGGAATATAGGTACTTTCCGCCTGTTGAGTCACAGCAACAGAATTACTTTCCTCTTGTTGATTCAAAGTAGTAGAACTACTTTCGCTAGAAACTTGACTACTATCAGAAGTAACATTATTTGCTGGTTCTTCTTGTACTTCGTTCTTAACAACTTCTTGGTTTACTACATCTTCTTTCTCAGTGACAACTGTTTCACCATTAGTATTATTGGTCTTACTAGTAGTATTACTACTACGATAATTAATAATAAAAAGTGTAACACCAACTCCTATGACACATAATACAAAAATAATAAGTAAATTCTTTAAAACTTTATTCATACAAACTCCCTCTTAAATGATTACTATAATATCATAAAATAATAATTTTTCAAGTTTTTTTTCAAGTTTAAATTAAGAATATTAAACTATAATATAATAAGAGCTCGAAAGAAGCAGGATAAACGCATGAGAAATTTTTAGATAAGTCTATGTTTGATTTTCAAGCATAGACTTTATTTGCGTAGTATTAATAGTTTTGAATATTTTTTCTAATTCTTCTTCAGTATTCATAGATATTTTA
>JAGHJJ010000092.1 GCA_017886705.1 Bacilli bacterium
TAATTGCTTAGAAATATCTTTATTAGTTTTTAACCTATTTTGATAATTACTAATTTTATCATCTATCTCTTTTATTTTATCATTAATTTCTTTTTCTTTAGATAAATAAGCATTTTTATTCATATAATCATCTAACTTCATATCTATAAGATTAGATAAACGATTTTCTAATGTTGCTTTTTCTTGCATAAGTTTATCAATATTTACTTCATTACTATCTCCGCTTAATGTTTCTTTAATTGCAGTTAAAAGTTTATCTTTAGTCTTATGTTTTCATTCGATAATAGAATTATATATTTGAATAAAAATCTCTTTTAAATTATCTTCTGTTACAAAAATTGAATGATTACAATTTTCAATATAAGTGATTCTTCTTGAACAAGCCCAATAGATGGCTCTGCCAATATCGTAGTGTGTTACCTAGTCGTCAAGAACTAGGTTAAAAACAGAAATCTATTAGTTACGAAGATTTTTTTGATTTTTGAAAATTTATAGGTGCATCATCATATTCCTTAAATCTTTAGGCATTTTTTCTAATGCATATCTAAATGTAGTTCTACTTAAAATATCAACATTATCTCTTAAATATTTTTCTACTTCATTAGGGTATGTTAAATATGCATACTTTAATAGCCAGCCTAGCCCTTTTTGAATATGTATATGTTTTTCTTCTTTTAGAATATTACAAATATTCAATATTTTTTGAATATCATAATCAACATAAAACTCAGCTTTTGAAATAATAAAACATACCAAAGAAGCTCTTTTTACATATATTTTTTCTGCCTTAGTCCACTCTATAATATTTTGATAAAGTTCTGCATATTTTTCTATCATAGGATTAAGCACACGATAACAATAAGCATCACATTTACCCCAAGTGTCGACATATTTATACAACCATTTTTCATAATATTTAAAGTATGTTAAATCATATAACATTCTTTTTTTAATGATTAGTGTCATAAGAATAAAAAATTCTTCTTTTTCTAAAGCTAATAATCGGTCAAAAAAATTAATTACATTAATATTATTTTCTAATAATTTTTTATTTATTCTATTAACATTTGAAGCAACATCTTTATATCCATTTAAATTTTTAATAATATACTCTATTTCATTCATCAATATAATCTCCACATATTTCTATAGTATTTCCCTCAGGATCATAAATATTAAAATAATAATAAGGTTCAGTTATATTTACATACATGATTTCTGATACTTCACACAAATTTAGTTTCTTGATTCTATTGTATTCTTGTTTTAGGTTAGATGTATAAAAATTGAGAGTTATAATATTGTTAACATTTCGCTCTTTTAAAGACGGAAAATTATTTACATACTGTTCGTTGTAATTAACAGGAGTAGTATTATTTTTAATTTTTTCTACATCATATAACCTGTTATATATAGATAATTTGTTTCCAAAATCAAATTCTATCCACCTATTTTTTGTATAAATATTTCCTTTTGTTTGAAAAACTTTTTCATAAAAACTTACAACTTCATCAAATTTATCAGTTTCAATATATACACAACACAATTCCATATTTTTTCTACTCCTTTTTCATCTTTTGGCCTAAAATTTTGACTTTATTACATATCTCATCATATCCTGTATTATTTGTACAAACTATATCATAATGTTCTTTAAAAGACGTAAGTCTTTCTTCTATATTTTCATCTAAAAAGCCTAATTTAAAAACATTTTTATTACCTTCTGCCATTTTTATATCTGAAACACTATTTCCAAGAAGAAGTATATTACTTCTATTTTCAATTTTGCTTTTAATATTTTCTGGTAGAAATACCTCATTTTTATTCAAAGGGTGAATTAAATTATTATCTCTTACACTTTTTACAATACCATTTTCATATTCTAAAAAATTAGAGCATATATAAATATTTGGGTAATTACAATTATTCTTAATTAAAAATTGTTCAATAATATTTCCAACTCCTGCTGATATTACAATTATAGGAATATTTTTACTATTCATTGTCTCTAAAAATTTAACTGCTCCAGTTCTAAAGTCCATAATACTTGCATTATTAGAAGCATAATTTATTATTTCTTCAGTAATATTAAAATTAATTAATGTTTCTATATTTTTTTTATACCACTCATTCATAATTGAATTTTTTTTAGCGATAGATAATGATTCATCTATTTCAAATTTATGGTAGTAATTAAATATCTTTATACATTCATTAATAAATTCTTTTGATACTTTAGGATTTTTAAAAATACTTGCCCAAGAGCTGTCACTATTATCCTTAGTAATTGTTCCATCAAAATCAGTTAAAATATATAAATCATTTGTTGAAATAGAATTTAATTGATTTAACTTTTCACTATTAACTATTATCATAATTTTTCACCACTTTCATATTGCTAAGCATTAAATATAATATTCTTCATTTGTAAATATAAAATTATATTTTTCATTAGCCAATTTTATTGCATCATCAATTAATTGATTACCTGCTAAATCTTGATAATTTAGATATGTTTTTACATTAATTTGCTTAGACATAAATCTTCCATATATTTTTCCATTATCTATATCAGGTCTAATGTTACTAACATTTTTAATCTTTGCAATCATTCGAACTTGTGCATACTTTTCTTGTTTTTCTTCAACTAACAAATAACCTAAATAATGAATATTTTCTAGTTCAATATTTAATTCTTCTATATATTCTCTTTTTAAAGTGTCGCAAAAATTATCATCACTATTTTCTGGTTTTCCACCTGTTAATTTATATTTATTATTATCAACTCTCAATAGTATATTTCCATCATTAGAAAAAACAATACCATATATTTGTTTAACCAAAAGTTCTTTTGGCACTGATTTTTTAATCCAAGTATATTTAACCATGAAATCACCACAGCATTTCTGTTTATATTATATCAAATTTCTCAATTTTTCGATAGATATTACTATAAACTTATTTCAAAGTCATCTTTATCTTTGTCATTATCTTTTTTAGTTTTATAATAACTGGGGATATTAGCATAATTAAAGAGATCATCTTCTTTAGTAGTTCCTTTTGAAATATCATAAACATCATTACTATCAAAATCTTTGTTATCATAATAATCTTTTATTTCACTTGTAGTGGCTTCTTTTGTAGGCTCATTACCAATTTGTAGCAATTCTCTAAAAAAGTGTTTTATCGCCTTTAAAATGGCTTTGATATAAAATTTTAAATCATTATTTTCTTTTGTGAGATTTTGATTTCTAGTAGTTAACGCTTTTATTTCTCGTTTCATATTTTGATTTTCTTTTTCTAAACTTTGATGACTTTTAGTAAAACTATCAACTTCGTTAAAAAGGTCA
>JAGHJJ010000093.1 GCA_017886705.1 Bacilli bacterium
AATAACTATACACTTCTTTTAAATTTATCTCTTCCATACGAACCCTCCCTAAACGTGTATAAATCGTGCTTATTATAACATTTTTTATACCATTCGTCAATTTATTTTGTCATATTTTGTCAAAAAAAACAAATCTAAAGCCAAAAAAACTAGGAACAACTCCTAGTTTACATATCATAAACAAGTAAAAATATTAATTTTTAATCTTCTACTTTTTTAGCGGCAATAATTAAATAAGAATTTTCTGGATTATAAAAACAAGTTTGTAGTATTAAAATATCTTCATCATAAATAGATACTCCTGTATCATAAATAGATTCTTCTTTTAACCATTGTAAATGTCTCTTATATTCTTTATTAGTTAAATTTAAATTAACATGAGATACATTACTAGTAGCAATATAAACAGAAAATATTTGATAATGATATCTAGTATAATCTGTTTGTAAATAAATATTATTATGAGTAGAATAATAATCAGAATTTAAATATTGTTCCAATCCTTTAAAAAGAGTATCCACATTAGGGGAATTATGTCCATAAATAATTAACTTTCTATCATTTAATTCATTTCTATAATCTAAAAAAACACTTCCTAAAGAGTTTTCTTGTTTATCTGGTAAGTGATTCAAATAAAACTCATTATCTTCTCCTCTAGGTACAACAGTATTAATATCAGTATTTGGTATATCTAATAAAGCAACAATATCTGAATTATTATATTGTATCCTATATTGTTCCATAACATTTACTGCTACATCTTCTACTTTTTCTTTTTTTACAGCAACATCTCTTGGTTGCTCTATTTCTATTTCTTTTTTATTAACTGGTACCAGTAATAACACAATACAAATCAAACAAATACCTGAAAGAACAATAACTAATCCCTTTCTCATCATAATAATCTTCCCCTTTTGTTATAGTACTTTTTTATTGTATTGGATATTTAGTATTTGTCAATATTAATAACATTTCAATTTAATATATATATTAATGAATATTATCACTCCTTAAATATATTTAATCAGAAAAAATCTAGCAACCATTTCCAATTTTTTTGAAAATGTTACTAGATATCGTCATAATAGAAAGAAAACACTATCTATGAATTTATCTATTTTTAAGTAGCTGTTATGTTTGTGTAGGTAGGGTTAACTCTTTTACTTTATTTTTATTAATTGTCAAATAACTATAATTTAATTTATATGTTTGGACAATTCTTGCCTGTTCCAATTCTTTTTCACTGGCTTGCTCAAGTCTTGAGGTTTTACAATCTAGGCTTTTCAATAACGTCAAAGTTTCTAGCAATTTTTCTCCTCCATGTTCTTTATAACTAGATAGTATTTGGTAAGCTTCTTCATCGTGGTAAGTTTTAAAGAAACAATATCCAATATAGTAATCAAAGATAGGATGATTTGTGACATATTTTCCATATAAGAAATAATCATAGGCTGTTTCATAATCTTCATAGTGTAGATGACCTATTCCTTTTTCTAAAGCATTATTATAAGCTTCTTTTCTTACTTCCGGAAGATTTTCTTCTAATTCTTTTTCTCTAATACAGTTTTTTAAGTATGCTACCTCTACATCATATAAAATTGGAGTTGACTCTTCTAGCTCTTTTAATAATTCTTTTGCAATTTTATAATCTGATTTCATAGTATGCTGTATTAATACTAATTTTGCCTCTTCCGGTAATTCTTTTATTCTTTTGATTTTTATATTTAATACTTCTTCTTGTTGAGGAGTTAAGAACTCTTCTTTTCTTTCACTTTCCTCTCTTCTATCTTTTAATTCTTCTTGTTTTCTTTCTAATACTCTAGCAAATTCTAATAAGGACTTGGTTTCTATTAAATAAGGTTCATTTTTTGTTGTCATTCTTAATCTTTTTAATTCATGTATCATTTTGGTATACTCTCTTGTATTAAAAAAATCTATTATTTTATGGTATCTTGGTAAATAGAATACTTTATTAAATTGAAAATCAAATAGTTTGTCTGTTTTTTCAATAGTATAGTCTGCATTTAAATATAGATTAGGATTATTTTCTATATCAATTATTTGTTCTAACATTGTTATTGGTAAAGAAATGTCTATATCTGGTAACAATTCTTTATATTTAAATAGATCTAGATAAGCATCTATGTAATTACCTTCCATAACATTTATTTTATATGAATTATAATAGTCTATTGGAATTTTTGAAGGTTCTTGAAACAATTCATTTACGTATACTTTGGCAGAAGAGGTTCTGCCTTTTTTTACTAGTAATTTGCTCATTGTTCGAAGATAAAACTCTCGGTTTTCTTCTTTTACTTCTTCTAATTCTTTAAAGAATTTTTCTAATGTTTCATCTTTTAATTTAGGACTTCTCCACATATATTCTACTTTTTTTCTTAGTTCTCTAACATCCATAACTGCTTCACCTCTACCTTATGATAAGTATCCATGGCACTCCTAATAACATCATCCATATCATAATATTTATATTCTGCAAGTCTACCACCAAAGATTACATTTTCTTCTTTGTTTGCTAGCTCTTGATATTTTTCTTTTAAATTATTATTTTTATCATCATTAATTACATAATATGCTTCCTTTTCTTCTGTCCAATCATCAGGATATTCATAAGTAACAACCGTCTTTTTACTTGATGTAGATTCAAAGTGTTTATGTTCAATCACTCTAGTGTAGTCCACTTCTCTTCCTGTGTAGTTTACTACAGCATTTCCTTGGAAATTTCCCATATCTAATACTTTCGTATCAAATCTTAGAGAGCGATACTCTAATCTTCCTAATTTACAATCAAAATATTCATCTAGCATTCCTGTATAAATAACCTTTTTACCAAGTTTTTGATAATAGTCTTTTTTTTCTAAAAAGTCTTCTTCAAGTTTTACCTCAATTCCTTCTAACATCTTTTCTACTAATTTTGTATAACCACCAATAGGTATTCCTTGATATTTATCATTAAAGTAATTATTATCATAGATAAATCTAACAGGTAGTCTCTTAATAATAAAGGCTGGTAAATCAATGCACTCTCTATTCCATTGTTTTTCTGTATAACCTTTGACTAATTTTTCATAGATAGTTCTTCCTACCAAAGAAATAGCCTGTTCTTCCAAATTCTCAGGAGTCTTACCTTCCATTTCTTTCCTTTCTTCTTCGATATGTCTTTTAGCATCCTCTGGAGTAATAACATCATCCCAGATTTTAGCAAAAGTATTCATATTGAATGGCATATTATAAATCTCATTTTTATAACGTGCTACTGGTGAGTTGGTATAACGATTAAACTCTACAAAACTATTTACATAATTCCAAACCTCTTTATCATCAGTATGAAAAATATGTGCTCCATATTTATGTACCTGAATTCCTTCCATTTCTTCGGTATAAACATTTCCTGCAATGTGATTTCTTTTTTCAATTACTAAAACTTTCTTTCCATCTTTTTTTGCAAGATTTGCGAACGTTGCTCCAAACAAACCAGCCCCTACTATTACATAATCATATTTCATACAAAATCCTTTCTAAAAAAAGAAGTATACATAAAGATATACTTCTACTTGTTACTATATTTTCTATATAATTCAATTCGTTTATTAATTCTATCTTTACCTAGTATTTTCATAATAGAGAACAAATCAGGAGATTTCGTTCTTCCAGTAATCATAACACGAATTGCTTCGCAGATATCTCCAACATGTCCTTTATAATCGTCCGGATTTTTCTTATAGTCTTTTGGACTTGCTGCATAACCATGACTACTTGCAAATTCTTTTGTAGCGTTAAACCATTCTTCGTTCGTTGTGTTTAAATCTAGTCCTTCTACATATTCTTTAATTAATTCTATATCATATGTTTTATCACCATCATATTTAGAGTAAAACTCATCCTCAAACATAGAATCAATCGCATAAGAGAACTCTTCTTTCACATCAGAGTATTTACTAATATCTTTTCTAGGTCTTGGACCATCTTTTTCGATACTTAAGAACTTAATCATATCTTCTCTATTATTTTCTAATAATTTTGCATATTCTTTATCATGTTTTAAAGACCATTGATATGTTTCATTATATACTTCTTCACCACGTTTACGTGAAAAATAAGTTTTACATAAATTTATTAACTTAGCTTCATCAAAAGATGTTCCACCGATTGCTTGTTTATCAAATGAGAATTCAAAATCATAAATTGTTTTATCCTGATTATTTAAATACCATTCTTCAAAGTTAGTATTAGTAATCGTTGCTAGATAAAGATGTAATGCTTCGATTGGAATTCCGTTTTCTTCATAGTATTTTGCACCAAACCAAGGATCTTTTCTTTTACTAATTTTTCTGATATTACCAGTTTCTTGATCTTTGATAGTAATTGGTGCGATATGAGCATATTTTACTGGCTCGAATCCTAAAATTTCAAATAATTGAATATGTAACGGTATACTAGATACCCATTCATCGCCACGAATAACATGTGTTGTATGCATTAGGTGATCATCAATTACATGAGCAAAATGATAAGTAGGTGTACCATCTTTCTTTAATAAAACTGTATCCATATCATGTTCTGGGAATTTCATTTTTCCTTTGATACAATCTATTACTTCTATTTGATTATTTGCATTTCCTGGAGATTTTAATCTAATAACATATTCTTCGTTGTTTGCTAATTTTTCTTTTACTTCTTCTAAAGATAAATCTCTATCTACTGCATACATCCCGTAAATACCAATTTTAGTTTTATTAATAGCTTGTTCTTCTTTAATATTATTTTGTTCTTCTTCTGTCATAAAGCATGGATAAGCAAGACCTTTTACAATTAAATCTTTTATATAAGTTTGATAGATTTCTGTTCTTTCACTTTGAATATAAGGTCCATAATTACCACCAAAAGAATATCCTTCAGTAGGTAAAATATCAAAATCATGTAAAATACTTGTGATATTTTCAATTCCGCCATCAATTTTTCTTTTTTGATCTGTATCTTCAATTCTTAAAAAGAAACTTCCTTTTGTTTGCTTCGCATATACCATATCTGCAAAAGCGCTAAGTAGGTTTCCTAAATGAACACTACCTGTTGGACTTGGTCCATATCTTGTTACCATAGCTCCCTCTGGCAAATCTCTTTCAGGATACATTTCTTCATATTCTTCTCTAGTTTTTGTTATATTTGGAAAAAGTAGTTCTGCTAACTCTATACGTTCTTTTTCAGTCATTATCTCACCTCATTCGTTTTCTATTTAATGATAAACTAAAAT
>JAGHJJ010000012.1 GCA_017886705.1 Bacilli bacterium
CATTTAAATCTAAAATCCAAGAAACCGCTCCAATAGCAACAGCCATTAAAATACCAAGTATTGTAATAGTTGCCAGTAATTCTATCATGGTAAAACCGGATCTATTTTTTATATTTTTCATCATCATATATACACCCTACTTAACATATCTTAATAAGATTGTATCCCCTTTCCAACCTCTTTGTCAACTATGAAACTACATCGGAGTATGAACTAATTTTAATATTACGTAAATAATAGAACTAAAACTATACTCACCTAATACTAGAATAATGTTTAAAATCTATCTTCATAATATCTTTAATTTAATCTCCTCAGAAATTTCTGGATAAAAATCAGGACATTCGCAAAATTTTTTCAAATCATTAGGAATACCAGAAAAAGGAAGAGAAAAACTTCGAAGAACAAACTGCTGTTTTCCTTGTAATTCTACTTTCAAAAGTATATCTTGATAGTAATCTACATCAGTTAAATATGAAATAATATCTTGATTTCCACCATAGGCATAATAATTTTTAATCTGATACGAAAGAAAAGATAAATCCCTTTTATCATTTAAATAATTAGAGTTTAAAAAGCTTCTGAAATTATGATTTATAATTAACAAAGTACGAAAAGCTTCATAAGAATAACTATCATCTTGATAAATAATAGAATCTAAGACACGATTCATATTATTTAAAACACTAATTACATTATCACTACTACGCAGTCTTCTACTTTCACAAATCAACCATTGATATTTATTTTCCATCGAATACCTCCAAAAAAGGAAGCAACTATTTTGCTTCCTCTTGTGCTCTTGTTTCACGAACAACAGTAATTTTAATAGTTCCAGGATATTTCATATTTGCTTCGATTTGTTCTTTTACTTCTCTAGCAATCCTATGAGCTTCTAAATCATCTACTTCTTCTGGTTTAACGATAACTCGTAGTTCACGACCAGCCTGAACTGCATAAGATTTTTCAACTCCTGGAATATGATTACCAACTTCCTCTAATTGAGAAAGACGTTTAATGTAATTTTCCAAAGAATCATTTCTAGCTCCCGGACGAGAAGCAGACAAAGCATCAGCAATCGCTACAATACTAGCAATTACGCTAGTTGCTGGAACATCTCCATGATGAGAAGCAATCGCATTAATAACAATTGGATCTTCCTTATATTTTTTAGCAATATCAACACCAATATCTACATGACTACCTTCTACTTCATGATCGATTGCTTTACCTATATCATGTAACAAACCCGCTCTTTTCGCAAGAGTGGCATTCTCACCCAATTCACTAGCAAGTAATCCAGATAAATGAGCAACCTCTAAAGAATGTTGTAATGCATTTTGTCCATAACTAGTTCTAAAATAAAGTTTACCAATAATTTCAATCAAATCAGGATCAAACTTAGTAAGTCCCAATTCAAAAGTAGCATCTTGTCCATATTCAATAATTTGTTGTTTCATATCTTGGCATACTTTATCATATAACTCTTCAATACGAGTAGGATGAATACGTCCATCTTTAATTAAAGTTTCCAAAGTAACTCTAGCAATCTCACGACGTAGTGGATCAAAACTAGATAAAACAACAGCTTCTGGTGTATCATCAATAATTAAATCAACTCCAGTAATAGCTTCAATCGTACGGATATTACGTCCTTCTCTACCAATAATACGACCTTTCATCTCATCATTTGGTAAATCAACAACCGTAACTGTTTGATCACTTGCAATATCTGCTGCATACTTCTGCATCGCAGTAACGATTAACTCTTTTGCTTTCCTATCAGCAGTAAGCTTCGCATCATTTTCGCTTTCACGAACAAACTCAGCTATTTCTTTACTCATATTTTCTCTTACTTGACTCATTACCAAATCTTTAGCTTTTTCTCTACTAAATCCTGAAATTTTTTCTAATAAATCTAATTGTTCTTTCTTAATTTCATCCACTTTACTTTTTTCATTTTGGATTTCAAGTTGTCTTTCAGAAAGTTTCTCTTCACGCTCATCTAAAGAAGCCTCTCTTTTTTGATACAACTCGTCACGTTTATCAATACTAGCTTCCCTTTGCAACAAACGACTTTCTGATTCCTTAATTTCTTCTTTTTTCTCACGAATTTCCTTATCCAAATCCATTTTCAATTTATGTGCTTCTTCTTTTTGCTCTAACGCTGCATCTCTACGCATTTTTTCAATCTCTTTTTTTGCTTGTTCCATAAGAGCAGCAACTTTTTTTGAAGCAGCACTAACTCTGATACTGTTTATAACAAACGCTATAAAAAGCCCTATAAGTAATCCAAGTACTACAAGTAAAATGGAGAAAAAATAATTATCCATATATTCCCTCCATCTAGATTAAGTAAACACCTAAATCTAATTCTATTGTAGTTTTATTTCTATTTAATGTCAAGAAAAAGAAAAGACCAAGAAAAGACATCTTGGACAAATAATTAGCTAACTTTTACATTTATTTTAGGTTTTGTAATCTCATAATCTTCTAATGGATATGTTAGAGAATCTTGTAATCTTTTAGCAACCATAAAATTATAACCAGTACACCTAACAGCTCTAGTATTTGCATCTATACTATGAATTTCACGTTCAAAACTAGGGGAAGATAATAACTGCGACATAGAAGAAGAGTTTTCTCTAACTAAAGCTTTAAACACATCACTAGTATACTTAGTAATTCCATCAATCTGTATTGAACTAAAATAAGATTCTAAAATACGCTTAGTTCTGTTATCATCAAAATTTTCTACTCTTAGCATAGACCGCATCTCTGATAAATCAATCACTCCTTCTTCAGGCTTCAAAGAATTAATTAAAGTCCCTGTAGAATAAAAAGGCTTTAAATATTGCTTTTGTGAATAAATAGAATCAAGTCGTAAACTATAAAGTTCGTTAACAAAAATTCTATGATCCATAGGACTAATATGACCATAAACTTCTACATAAGAAGAATCCTGTAAATCATAATAACAAAACCTAACTTTTTCATCATTCATAATAACACCCTTTCAAAATAACATAGTATTTACTACGTATTAAATACTATGTCAAAATTATTTGTCGAAACGTGTCGAATTTTGTCGAAACCTAAACTTTTTTAAAAATTTTAAAATAACATCATAATCAGAATAGGGAATTCTCTGATCTAATACGGCCATATAATTATCTCTTCCCTTTCCAATAACCGCAACTACATCTTTATCTTGAGCTAATTGAAAAGCATGAAGAATAGCTTCTTCTCTATCCTGAATAAAAGTATAATTTTCCGTCTTATGACTTCCTAACATATCTAAAAAAATATCTTTAGGATCTTCATACCTAGGATCATCTGAGGTAAAAACAATATAATCAGCATATTTAAATAAAATATCACCAATAACAGGACGTTTTTCCACCTCTCTACCACCAGCAGCACCAGTCACAACAATAATATGAGAGTAATTATCTAAACTCTGTAGTAATGACAAAATACCATTAGTGGTATGCGCATAATCAAGTAAAATATCAAAACCACTATCACTAGTAAAGACTTCTCTTCTACCAAAAACATAAGGAACACTAGGTAATAATCCAATCGCCTTATCCAAAGAACCTGCAACACTTTGAACAATGAGTAAAGCTAACGTAACATTATAAATATTATATTTTCCTAAAAAAGGACTCTGAACTAGGTACTTATTTTCTAAATATCGCAAAGAAAAATAGACATTTTTTTGACAATTTTTGACATTAGATATGACACAATCATTGTCACTAGAAAATCCATAAGTAGTTTTATACTTTACGTTAAGTAATCGACAATTATCGTCATCTCCATTAATAATAACAGAAGCATCTCTCTTACATAGCGTTGCTAATCTAAATTTACAATTTCTATAATTTTCAATGGTTTTATGAATATTTAAATGGTCTTCAGTAATGTTTGTATAAGCAACAACATCAAATATAATAGAATCAACACGATGATGAAGCAAAGATTCACTAGACACTTCCATAACAATAATTTGACATTTGTAAAATTTTACAATAGAAAAATAGTAATATAAATCTTCTACACAAGGCGTTGTATTCGTAGTAGAAAAGATTTTATCTCCACAATAAAGACCATTAGTTCCTAAATAAGCAGTAGGAATAAAATGATTAAGTAAATTTCTAGTAATAGTAGCAGTCGTAGTTTTTCCATCAGTACCAGTAATACCAATAAAAGTAAAATCATGAGTAGTAACATCATAAAACTTCTCACATATAGAAATCAAAGTTTGATTAATATCATCTACAACAATAGTAGGAACACTAAACTTACCTACTCGGTCAACAACAACAGCAACACATCCCTTATCAATAGCATCAGTAACATAATCGTAATGATCAACATGAAAACCCTTCGTAGCAACAAAAAGATATCCAGGCTTCACATTCCTAGAATCAGTAGCAATCCCTAAAACATCGATATCATAATAATCACAATCTACAAGTTGACTTAATTTCTTCACAACATCACCTCGTTTTATTATATGAAAAAAAAAAGAATATTAACTATTCTTTTTCTTTTTTTGCAGTTTCTTTTTGTTCTAAAGAAATATCATAATACTCTCTTACTTTATTCTCAATCTCATGACATAATTCAGGATTATCCTTAAGTAACAATTTAACATTCTCTTTCCCTTGTCCTAGTTTTTCTCCTTGATAAGAATACCAAGCACCAGTTTTTTCAACAACACCAGCTTCCACACCTAAGTCGATAACTTCTCCTTCATGAGATACTCCCTCACCATACATAATATCGACAACAGCTGTCTTAAATGGAGGTGCCACTTTGTTTTTAACAACTTTAATAGTCGTCTTATTACCAACAACTCCATCTCCCATTTTCAACTGTTCATTACGACGAATATCAAGACGGATAGTAGAGTAGAATTTCAATGCACGTCCTCCAGGAGTAGTCTCCGGATTACCAAACATAACACCTACTTTTTCACGTAATTGATTAATAAAAATAGCAATAGTATTAGTTTTATTAATCGTACCAGAAAGTTTTCTTAAAGCTTGAGACATCAAACGAGCTTGAAGACCGACGTGTGAGTCTCCCATCTCTCCATCAATTTCTGCTTGTGGAACTAAAGCCGCAACCGAATCAATAACGACAATACTGATAGCTTGACTACGAACCAAAGCCTCACAAATCTCTAAAGCCTGCTCACCAGTATCAGGTTGAGAAAGTAATAACTCATCAACATTAACACCTAATCTCTCTGCATAAACCGGATCCAAGGCATGCTCTGCATCAATAAAAGCAGCACGACCTCCCGTCTTTTGCACCTCAGCAATTGCTTGCAATGCAAACGTGGTTTTTCCACTAGACTCAGGACCATAAATTTCAATAATTCTACCTCTAGGATATCCCCCTACTCCTAAAGCAATATCTAAAGATAAGCAACCACTAGAAACAACATCTACTTTCATATGTTTACTATCCCCTAGCTTCATAATAGAACCTTTACCAAATTGTTTTTCAATATCATTTAATACCTGTTCTAAAGCCTTATCTTTTGAAACATCTTTACTTGCACTTTTCATAATTCCTCCTATTTATATACAAATAACTTACAAATACATTATATAACAAAGAAAAAGAAAAAGCAACATTTTTTCGAACAATTGTTTTATGAAGAAAAAATGAAGCCAAAAATAAAATTTCCTCTATCGAAATAGAGAAAATTAAATAACTTTAACCTATGAATTTGCGTTTTCTGTTTTCCCAAAAATCAATGCTTTATTCATATTAAAATATTGAATTGCAGAAACGATAGATAAAATCGTTGCAATATATAATAAGATTTCTGAAACATTAATATTAATAAATTCAAATGGCATATTATAAAAGAATGTAAGTGTTGTTCCAACCATTAACGTTGCTGTCTTTAATTTACCAGAACCAATAGCTGCAACCACTCTACCACGTCCAGCAGCCTCCATCTTAATAGCATTAACAACAATATCGCGTAATACTACAATTACTGGAATAATCTCATGAATAAATCCTTGTGCTGCTAAAATAATTAAAACACTATTTACTAAAGCTTTATCAGCAATAGCATCTAACATTTTACCAGTATTAGTAACTTGATTATTTTTTCTTGCTAAATATCCATCTACAAAATCTGTAAGACTAGCAATAATGAAAATAACACCAGCAATGATATAATGAAGTTCAACCGTTACATCTTGAATTCTAAAACTAGGGAACTGAACTCCAACACTATAAAATGGAAAACATAATAAAATAATAATTACTACAGTAAGTATTAATCTAACTACTGTAATTTTAGTAGGTAAATTCATTAATATACTCCTTCCTTACCTTAGCTGTTAACTCAGTATCTACAACAGGTGCCTTATTAATACTACTAACTATAAAATAAATGATAATAAAAAGTAAAAGAATAGCTATCGGAATAAAAACAAAAGGCCAAATATTCATCTTCTTTTTACGAACGATAGTATAAGGAGATTTTATTTTTTTCTGATCCTTTTCCTCTAGTTTACGCTGTGCCTCCTTAATATCATCTAAAGAGATTTTTGAAGTATGTTCAAATAAAAAACCATTAAACTCATCAACCACTTTTTCAGGATCTAATCCTAAATACTTAGCATACCGACGTACATACTGCTTTAACCCGTAAACATCTTTAAAAGCTCGTACATTACCACTTTCTATATTTTCAAGTTGAGATGTAGAAAGTTCCAAATCTTCTGCGGCTTCTTCCATACTAACACCATTATCAATCCTAGTATGTTTTAAATACTCTCCTAGTTCTTTCATAATAACACCTCACTACATAATAAACAAAAAATATAAATAAGCCATGTTCTGTTCCTGTTACCAGGCGACAAACATTTATCTACCATTACTGGTCCCTAACTTCATTCGCTTATGTCGTTAGAGCTCCCCTACCAAATTTGGGTTTCTCACTCGCAGGGTTTACCACGTTTCACTCTTTAGTTTCCTAAAGCATCGTCACTGCGGCACTTTATGGAATAAATCTTATCCGAAGACTTAGATTATCTTCCGCCGTTAGCAATTGCTACCCTAGGTTATTTTTTCCCTAGGTACGAACACTACAATCATCACAGACTGTGTGAGCATGGACTTTCCTCTAATATAAAAATATTAGCGTTTGTCTATATATTAATTGTCATTATCGTCATTATTTTTGCTACTATATACCATTTTTTCAAGTTGAGAAAGACGTCTTAAGATATCTAAATTAGTAACTTCTGGAACTTCTACATTATTACGTGCAACTTCAACACTCATCTTAGAATTACGAAGTTCTTGTTTCAAGCTCATAATTTCACCTAACAAATCCGCCTTCTCCTTTTCTAAGTTATTAATGATATTTAAAAATTGTTCATAGTCACCAATAATAATATCAAGAAACTGGTCAACTTCTTTCAAGCGGTATCCACGAGTATCAATCTTAAACTCCTTCTCCAATATATCTTGTGGCATAAGTGTAATCTTATTCTGATACATTTTATCACCAATCCCTTACAGTAATATTATGTCATTTATTAACTATTTTGTCAATTATCTAGACGTTGTTTTATAGAAGTATAAGAGATACCAATATTAGCTTCTCTTGTCTTATCATAAAGCAAGTTTAATAACCGTATAACTTCAAAATTATTCATCCAATCACCTACTATAGCATACTCCAAAAAAATAATCATTGCACTACATTCGACAAAACATAACAAAAAAAGCAAAAAGTTAATAATTTATAAACGAAAATATAGAAAAAAAAGCAAACATATAGTATAATACAAAATAGGTGATGAGATGAACTATCCAAACGGAATAAAAAAAGAACACAATGCATCCCCAATCACATATAGAAATCGAGGAATGTCATTAGAAAGTGATATTAATGAATCCAATGAATATTATAGGGAAATAGACAAAGCTTATATATATAAAAAACCAACACCAGTAAAAATAGTAAAAGTTAATTACCCTTCAAGAGACAAGGCAGTAATTAAAGAAGCATACTATACAATACCGTCAACAACAGACTATAATGGTTTATACAAAGGAAAATATATAGACTTTGAAGCAAAAGAAACAAAAAATAAAACTGCTTTCCCCCTAGCTAATATTCACTCACACCAAATTAATCACATAAAAAATATATATAACCATCAAGGTATTGTTTTTTTAATTGTAAGATTTACTAATTTAAATGAAACATACTTATTACCAGGAAAAGATTTTTTAGAATTCATAAACCAAGAAGAAAGAAAATCAATTCCCTATACTTATTTTCAAGAAAGAGGATATTTAATAAAAGATGGTTATAGACCAAGAATCGACTATTTAAATATAGTGGATACAATTATTGGAGGTATATAAAATGCAAAAAAAAGTAATAAAAAGGAAAAACTCATCGAAAAAAAGCACCAGTACCACTAGAGAATATAATCTAAAAAAGAAACCTCAACAGACAACAAAAAGTAAGAAAGAAAATAAAAATATAATGATTGCCTGTTGGATAGGTTTTGTAGCATTATTATTACTTTGCTATTTAAAACTAGGACTAGCATTTACTATTGTTACTGCCATTGGTATTGGTATTATTGTAGGAATTTCTCAATTGCTAAGAAAAACAAAGAATGATAAAAAGAAAAGAAAAGTTTTAAATATTATACTAATAATCGTCTTAGGGTTAGGAATTCTATGTCTTGCATTATTTGCTGCATTCTTAATCTATATTACAGTAACAGCTCCTGAATTTGATGCAGAAGACTTAGATAGTAAAGAAATGACAGTTCTATATGATAAAGATGGACAACCATTCTATGAAAAAGGAGACGAACGAAGAGAAAAAATAAGTTATGAAGACTTACCTCAAGTATTTATCGATGCTCTTGTCGCAACAGAAGATTCAAGATTCTTTGAACATAATGGTTTTGATGCACCTAGATTTCTAAAAGCGAGTGTTGGTCAACTTCTAGGAAACTCTGATGCAGGTGGAGCATCAACCATCTCTATGCAAGTAATTAAAAATAAAATTACTTCTAAAAAAGACCAAGGAATTCAAGGAATTATCCGTAAGTTTACAGATATCTATTTAGCAGTATTTAAACTAGAAAAAAATTATACCAAAGAACAAATTATTGAATTTTATGTAAATAACCATGGATTAGGTGGTATGGTCTACGGTGTAGAAGAAGCTGCTCAAACATATTTTGGAAAAAGTGCAAGTGACCTAAACTTATCAGAAGCTGCAACAATCGCCGGAATGTTCCAAGCACCTACTTACTACAGACCAGATACCAACCCTGAAAACGCTGAAAAAAGACGTTCTACTGTTCTATATCTAATGGTAAGACATGGATATATTACACAAGAAGAAGCAGATATTGCAAACAGTATTCCAGTAGCTGACTTAGTAGTAGAACAAACTGCTTCTTCAGATCCCTATCAAGGATATGCAGATACAGTTATCGCTGAACTAGAAGCCGTTTACGGAATAGATGCTAATAAAACACCAGTGGAAGTATATACAAACTTAGATAGAGCAAAACAAGATGCCGTAAACTCTGTTATGAACGGAGAAACCTATACATGGATAGATGATAAAGTACAAGCAGGTGTTACTGTACTAGATTCACAAACAGGAAAAATATTGGCCGTAGGTGCTGGTAGAAATAGACAAGCAGCAGGATTAAACTTCGCAACAGGTATTAAACGTCAACCAGGATCAACTGCAAAACCATTATTTGATTATGGTCCAGGTATTGAGTATAACAACTGGTCAACATATACATTATTTGATGATTCACCTTATACATATACAGGTGGACGTCCAATTAAAAACTGGGATAATGGATACTTTGGAACAATCACTCTTAGAAGAGCTTTAGCAACATCAAGAAATATCCCTGCATTAAAAGCATTCCAACAAGTAGATAATAAAAAGATTATAGAATTTGTAGAAGGTCTAGGTATCACACCAGAAATTGAAAACGGAAAGATTCACGAAGCACACGCTATTGGAGCTTTCAGTCCAGGTGTTTCTACAAAAGATATGGCAGCAGCCTATGCTGCATTCTCTAACGGAGGATACTATAATGAACCTCATACAATAGAAAGAATTGTATACCGTGATACAGGAGAAGTAGTAGAATTCGAAGGTGAAAAGACAAAAGCCATGTCAGACTCTACTGCCTTTATGATTTCTGATGTATTGCAAGATGTAGCATTAACTGGCGGAACACCAACAAATGTAGCTGCAAAAACAGGAACTACCAACTATGATTCTGAATATATGGAAGAACATAATTTACCAGGAGATGCTATCAGAGATTCCTGGGTAGTAGGATATTCAACCAAAACAGTAATCGCATTATGGTATGGTTATGAAAAGAACGATACAACAGGTCGATACGTATTGCACAATGTACCAGCAACCATTCAAAAAGATAGAATATTTAATGCTCTAGTAAGAGCTGGTGCTATGGAATCAAATAGAGAAGCATTTACACAACCATCTAGCGTTGTAAGACTTGGAATTGTATCTGGATCTAATCCTCCAGTAGTTGCAGGGTCTGGCTACACAGGAAGCGTTGTATATGAATACTTCAAGAAAGGATATGAACCAGAAGAAACAGATGTTTCAAGTGTACAACTTGCAAAACCAGGAAACTTTAAGGTAACATATGACAAAAATACAAATAAAGTAACAATGTCTTGGTCAGCAGTTGACCCTGGTAATAATGAAGGACTAGGAACCTTTGGATATAACGTATACTTAGGATCAACATTAATTGGCTTTACAGAAAGTACAAGCTATACATATACATTAGGTAGTACATCACCATATGGAACATATCGTGTAGTAGCAACCTATAAAGGATATAGTGGACTACAAGGAACTGCTGCAACATATACCCTAAAAGAACCAGAACAAGAAGAGCCAGAAGAACCGACAACACCAATTGACCCTTATGAACAACAAAAAGAAAACTGTGCATCGCAAGGTGGTATATGGAATAGTTCAGATAATAGTTGTACTCTACCTCCTACTGGTGGAGATACACCAACAACTCCATAACATAGAAAAAGAAGAATCAATCAAGATTCTTCTTTTTTTCACGACAATATTCTTTTAATGGACAATCCTTACATAAAGGCTTTACTGCTTTACAATAATATCTACCAAAAAGTACCATTTGTAAATGAAACTTAGCTCTGCGTTCCTTAGGAACCTTCTTCATAAGTTTTCTTTCAACATCTAAAACAGAATCTTTCTGATAAGCAAGTTTAAGCCTTTTAGAGACACGTTCTACATGCGTATCTACCGCAATAGCAGGATAATGATAAAACTCTGCTAAAAAGACATTAACTGTCTTTCTACCAACACCAGGAAAACTTTCTAATATATCTCTATCTGTAGGAACAACACCATCAAACTCATTAACTAATCTACTAGCAATCTCCTTCAAATAACTAGCCTTCTTACGAAAAGAACCAACAGGTCGAATAATATCTTCTAAATCAGTAAGCGATGCATTAGCTAACTCCTCTAACGTAGGATACTTAGAAAAGATAATAGGTGTGACAGAATTCACTCTCTTATCCGTAGACTGAGCACTTAACACAACAGCCATCAATAATTGATAATCCGTCTGATAAGTAAGTTCACACTTAGGATTAGGAAAAAGATAATCTAAATACTCAATTAACTTATTCTGAATCATCATCAAACCAGTCCCAATCTACAATATCTAAATCAATATTACTATCAGCTTCTTCTTCCCTACGCTGTGCTCTCTTATGACGATTATCCTCAACATCCTTAACTGTTTTTATACCTTGCTTCCCCCATTCATAAAGTATCTTATCGATATATCTCAAATTAGAAACCCCGTTAAAGGTAGCTTCTTTAATTGCTTCCTTAATTAAATCTTCACTCATATCATTATCAAGCCATGCCTTAATAATTTCATATTCCATGGGACTAAGCGTCCTACCAAACTCCTTTTCTACAACTTCAAAAATATTAGATTGATAATTACTCTTTTCATTCTCTTCTTCTACCATATTCAAAGTTAATTTACGATAAAATCCATCAAGTAATACTACTTCTTCCATAAGACCTTTTTCATTCTTAATAACTTCTACTTGTATTAACTTCTTCTCAGTCAAAGAATCAATATACTCCATAATCTTAGAAAGATCCATTTGAAGCTCCTCTTGATATTTCGATGGATTAAACAAACTCTTATCCCCTAACTGATATAAATACATCAAAAAAATAAACTCTTCCAAAGTAAGTTTTAATTTCTTATAATTCTTTAAAAAATAAAGAGGAATAACTAAATGACCTTGTTTAAAAATCTCTATAAACTGCCGGTTCTTCATCTAATCATCTCCCTTCATAATCGTTTATATAATATCACAAAAATAAGAAGAAAAAAAGCTCCTAACAAACAGAAGCAAATTTTTCTTTAATATAACTAAGTAATTTTTGTTTTTGATTAGGTAATCTACGATATAAAACCTCTCGTTCAATATCCTCATAAATATCACTTAAATACTCTCCAGGTTCCCTATCAAGGCATTCCATAATCTCCTCACTAGTAACATCTAAATCACTTCTACTGTGGATAATTAAAGCATTATAAGACTCCGTAATTTTTTTCTTATCTAATCCCTTCATCTCTCCAGCAACACTATTAACATAAAGACCATACTCATATAAAGCCATAGGATCTAAATTATTTAAAGACATAGCCTTTCTAATATCAGCCATCATCTCTTTTTCATTATTAGAAAAAGGATAAAGTAAATCTACATCTAATACACTCCATATACCAATAACACTATCAGTATTTTCAACCTGTGATAATTTCTCTAACTCTAAATTCTTATCCAAATGATACTGAAGTAATAAATCAATTCCTTTATCTGCATGACCAGAAGCAAAAATTTTATCTAATTCCTCTTTTTTTCTCTGATAAGAAAGCTCACTTAGTAAATGACGAGTCTCTAAAATAGCAGAAGAAACAGAGGCATCTAACTGAAAATCTAATACTGTTGCGAAACGAATAGCTCGAAGAATACGTAAAGCATCTTCCTGAAATCTATCAGCAGCATCCCCGATAGTACGAATTAGCTTACGCTCTAAATCATCTCTACCACCTAAAAAGTCAATAACTTCTCCATTCTCATCAATACAGATAGCATTAATGGTAAAATCTCTTCTTAATAAATCTTGATATAAATCATCAATATATTGAATCTCGACTGGCTTACGATGATCTTGATAGGAAAACTCTTTACGAAATGTCGTAATTTCAAAACGAATTCCATATTTATTCACAATAACAGATCCATAATCCTCAGTAGGTAGAAAACTATCTTCAAATACTTCTTTAATCTCTTTAGGAGTAGCATTAGTACATACATCAATATCTTGCGATTCTCTACCTAATAAATAATCACGAACAAATCCTCCTACTATATAAGCTTTATAATCATGAGAAGTAAGTTCTTTTAATAGTTTTAAAGCACTTTCTAACATTCTATCACCATAAATAGTATACCATAATTTAACCATTATGAAAATTGAAAAAAGAATTAAACAAAAAAAAAGAGAACAACGAATCGTTCTCTAATCTACAATCAATATTAGTTTACAGCATCTTTTAATGCAGAACCAGCTTTGAATGTAACAGCTTTTCTAGCAGCGATTGCAACTGGCTCACCAGTTCTAGGGTTACGACCTTCACGAGCTGCTCTTTCAGATACATCAAATGTTCCAAAACCAACTAGTGGAACTTTGTCTCCATTTGCTAAAGCATTTGTAATTGCTTTAAAAGTAGCATCAATTGCCTTTGTAGCATCAGCTTTAGTTAATCCAGTCTCTTCAGCAACAGCTTCTACTAATTCAACTTTTTTCATTAATATATACCTCCCTAATAATATTAATTAAGCACTTTATGCTTACATATCAAATCTACCATGTTTTTATACAAATTGCAAGAAATATCAACAAATTTTACTTACTTTTACGCAAGTGTTCATCGATAGATGTAAGTAACGAAATAATATGGCCAATAGCGTAGAAAAACAAACAAACTAAGAAAGAAACAAACCAAAAAAATACCATCAAAGAAAAATTAAATTCAGTCGTAGTACATGTACCATAAAAATTAGAACTACTACCACAAGCTGGAAATAAATTTCCTAAAATAATTCCAAAACAGAAACATACTAAAAAGGTAACAATAGCAAATTTTTGATAACCATTAAAAGTATAATGAGACATTTCTTTGGTAATATTTCTTAATTTAGGAAGTTCTTCTTTTTCACGTTCAATCTCTTCAAACATATTCATAATTATTTCCCCCTCTTTTTCTTAGTATCTTTCTTTGTCTTTTTTACTTTCTTTTCATCCCTACTATCATCATTAGCAAGATGATCTACTTCTTTCATAACAGAATCAACAGTATCTCCTACAGTATCTTTAATATCATCAACAACTTCATCTAATCTATCTTTTACTTCCTCAACTTTTTCTTTAATTTCATCAATACTTGTAGTAGGATTAATCTTCTTCTCCTTATTATCAACAAAACATCCATATAAATAAATATATCTAGCAAATAAAATCATGAAAAAGGCATCTAAACAAGCAAGTATCGTACCATCTGGCGTTGTCGTTGCAATCAAATCTATTGCAAGAATAAAAACAGTAAAAACAAAGATTGCATAAAAATAAGCATCATTTTTAATTTCATTAAATGGCGAACGGTTTAAATGAAACTCCTTCCATACCCTAGTTCTACGAAAAAGAATATGAAATAAATAGATAAACAAAGTAAGATGCAAAAGACATCCAACAAAAGTTTCTAATGAAAATGACTGAAATAAAGTTAAAATAGATGTTATCGCAGTAATAAAGTAAAGTAAGACTAAAAATACATTTAAAAAGTCAAAATATCTTTTCCCTACTCTTGTCTTTAATGCTACAAAATAGACTAATACAATTAAATAGACACTATTATGATTAATAATACTACTTAAAATAGCTTGTGTACTAAGATTATTATTAATTGCAAATGATTGACTTAAGATAATAATAATCGCAATTAATGCAATAATAATATTAGTGATAATCCCTGGATTATCATACCATTCAACTTCTACTTGTTTTTTTTCTAATTCCATATCTATCCTCCTAACTATAATGTATTATAACATAAATATAATAACTTTACTGTGAAGAACAACTTTTTCTTTAAAATTTGACAGTCCTATGATATAATACCAGTGAATTGGAGGGGATAGTATGATACCTACTGTAGCTTTAGTGGGAAGACCAAATGTTGGAAAATCAACCCTATTTAATAAAATAGTTGGTAAAAAAATATCAATTATTGAAGATATACCAGGAGTAACTAGAGACAGAATATATCAAGAGACATCTTATAATAATAAGAGATTTTATTTAATAGATACTGGTGGTATTGATGCTAGTAAAATGAAGTTTAATGATGAAATAAAAATGCAAGCAGAATTAGCGATTAAAGAAGCAGATATCGTAGTATTTATTGTTGATGGAAAAGAAGGTCTAACGAGTAATGACTTATTAGTAAGAGATATTCTTAGAAAAAGTAAAAAAGAAGTAATTGTAGCAATCAACAAAGTAGATAACAAAGAAGCAAACAATCATATATACGATTTCTATGAACTAGGATTTTCAACTTATATTCCTATTAGTAGTATTCATAATACAGGATATATTGAATTAATGGAAGAAATTACTAAAAATTTCCAAGAACAAGAAGAAAAAGAAGATAGTAGATTAAAATTTTCAATTATCGGACGTCCTAACGTAGGAAAAAGTAGCCTAATGAATGCTTTATTAAATGAAGAACGTGTCGTAGTATCAGATATTGCTGGTACAACACGTGATTCTATCGATTCCGTATTAAAATATCATAATGAAGAATATGTCCTAATCGATACCGCTGGTATGAGAAAAAAAGGAAAAATTTTTGAATCCATAGAAAAATATAGTCTATTACGTTCTTTAAAAGCAATTGATAGAAGTGATATCTGTCTAGTAGTAATCAATGCCGAAGAAGGAATAAAAGAACACGATAAACATATCGCAGGATATGCCATAGAACGTGGAAAAGGAGTAATCTTTGTAGTAAATAAATGGGATACGGTAAAAGATACCACCATTCCAGAATTTGAAAAACTAATGCGAGCAGAATTTCAATTTGCAACCTATGCACCAGTCGTATTTTTATCTGCACTAACAAAAAAAAGAATTCATACACTAATGCCAGAAATTATCAAAGTAGGAGAAAATATTAAACGAGAAATTCCAACCAGCATCTTAAATAATGTAATATTAGATGCCTATCAATTAAATATTCCTCCTTCATATAAAGGAAAAAGACTAAAAATATATTTCACATCACAAACGGGAACAAAACCTCCCAAATTTACGTTCCGCGTAAATAATAAAGGATTAGTACATTTTTCTTATGAAAGATATTTAGAAAATAAATTAAGAGAAAACTTTGAATTAGAAGGAACACCAATTGTCTTACAATTTAAAAACAGAAACGGAGACGAATAATATGATAATAGGAAATAACAGAGGAAACCAGACAAACGGTTTTACAAAACCATTAGGAAATCACTTTGAAAATAACCAGTTCCAAAATAAAAATCAACAGTTTCAACAACAACTAAATACCAATCAGCCAAAAAATATTTTTACTCAGGAAATCACAACAAATCAACATGTAAATCCAACAAGTAAAAATGATATGTATGATAAAACATTAGCTCTTCTTCATGAAAGATTAAGTCAAGGAGCAATCACTCTAGAAGAGTTTAATAGAAAATGTCGAGAACTAAGCAAAAAAAGGCAAAAATAAATCAACTTCTTGCGAAGTTGATTATTTTTTTATATGAACTTTTGAGCTATCCTCTTTTCTTCCTTGCATACGTTTTAACATACTAAATACGGTACCTTTAGTAACAGGAACATCTAATCTACACAACTCACTAGTAGCTTCTTCCAAATCGCTAGCTAGATAGCTAACCGACATTCTTCCCTTAGAATCTAGATACAGATTTCTAGGAGTAAAACGAGACGTTCTCTCCATAGTAGCAATCTCAACTGCCGAAATAGATTTAAAAAGATCTGGATGAATACACATATATTGATCAATAGTTTTAGATTCTTTATCTTTATGAATACTTAAAGCAAAATCTTTAATAAATATAGGAGAATATCCATATTTTTGATAATGTTCTACCATATCATAAGGAATGTGATTATTATGACAATGAGCCATTTCTCTAGCAACCAAACTACTAGTTTTAGCCATTGCACCAATAAACTTTCGTCTAATATCTGCAGCCTTATCATCAACTAAAGCACTAGTAGCCTGATCGACATGACTACATAACTTACGATAAAATTTAAAATCCTTCATAGATAAATCAAGACTAGAACAAAACTTACCAATAGATATATCATCAGAATCAATAAATTTCTTCATAATACGAATTGCTTCTTCTCCATACATATCAATATTAGTCTCTAATCTTTCTTGCGATTTCTTTCTATTAGCTTCACTAATTCTCGTTAAAATCCTCTTATCAATAATCTCTCGTCTTTTCTGATATAGCTCTAAAACCTCAGGATTGCTTTCATTCATATTCTTAAGTATTTCTCGTATTTTAGATGATTGTAATCCTAATTTTAAAGAAACATCTTCATAAAATTCCGCCATAGAAGAATAATCACCATTTAAAAATAACATCATCAACAAACCAGCTTCTTTTTCCTGATTCATGATATTTCTTACTTGCTGATTATACTTATTTTTCTCATCTCTCACAGCAATCTGATTGTTAAGAGTCTGCTCCAACTCTAAAAACTTCTCTGCTTCATCAGGCATCTTATAACGAGCAGTAGAAATTAATTGAAACGCTTGTTTTTCACTATACTCTTGTTTTGAAATATAATCTACTAAAGAACTCCCTTCCTTAAGACATAATTCCATTTTTTTAACTTCTGGTAAAGCAAGAGCATCTAATCGTTTTTTAATAATACTAGAATAAGACATAAAATAGTCTTTTTTCATAGGATACTTATCTTTTTCAACAAAAGGATTTCTTAAACCTTTCCAATATTCTAAAATATTATCTTCCGTTAATTCTTTTAATGGCGTTTCGCTAAAATACTTCTCTATATTAGTTATAATTCTTTGACTATTTCTTCTTACATTATCACTATTTCCAATAGAATTACTAAAGAAAGTAGGATTATGTTCATCAATCCAATTACACAATACTCTAACTTTTTCATAATCTTCTTTTCCTACAAAATCTAACAGAAAATAATCTAGATTGTAGTCAGTAAGAGATGCTAACTTCTCTGCATAAGGATAAAACCTCTGATAAGTATCCTCAGAATAGACTTCCTCGCGGTGTTTAATTTTCTCCTGGCAAGTAGTAATAGTATCACTAAGTAATGCTTGCCCTGATTTTGTCTTCATAAGAGGATCAAAATATCCAGCAATTAGATGATAATCCTCCATCGTTAAAAACCTAACATACATAGAAAAATCAAACTCTTTTGTTCCATCATATTTATAAGAGGAAAAATCAATATCTTGACTATTCATAAAAGAACAAAATTTATCAAATTGAAAAGGAAATTGTTGTTTTTCATAACTATAAAATATATCTCTAACCACGCTTTTTAATGGAAAAGAACCAGAAATATCCTTAGCAACAAATTCATCTAACAAATAAGATAAATCAGCTTTACTAACAACAAGACCTGTCTCTTCATATTTCTTAATGAAATCTAAAACATCATCAAATTGAAAATTCTCAATAGAATATCCTGGAACCTGATAAAACTTTTTAGAAAATAATGTATGTAATAACAGACTAATTTGCTTAAGTTCTTCCTTAGAATATTCTTGTTTTGCAATAGAATCAAAGGTCTCTTTAGCATATAAATATCTGTTAGCGCACTTCTGCGGAAGCTCTAACTTAAAGAAATGACTATATACCTTCATCGCATCATCAAAAGAAACATCACTACTAACAAAAGGAAAATTAGCATCTTTATAATGAATGAAAATATCATTTGTTCCCTTGATATTTTTAACAACAGTCATAATCTCTTTCATTTCCATACCTGGAAGATATCTCTCATACAATAAAAAGGAAGAAAGTAACTTAATATCATTAAACGTAATTTTATAATTAGAGTCTATAGTAATAGTAGATAATTTATCAAAAATGAAAGAAATATCTAACTTCGAAGTTTTCAAAGCATGACTAGTAAAATCATTTTCTAAATACGTTAAATAATTACCATATAATTCTCTAGTTAATGCTTGATATTTATTAGAAGATGAAATCAAATAGGATAAAATTGGTAACATCAAAAATTTAGGAACATTAGTAGGAACTTTCTCTAATCTATGTCGAACAGGAAAATCAAGAAGAACAAGATCACCCTTTACCATATCGGCAGTAATAGTGTCAAAATAACGATACGCTATCGCAAATAATGATGCATCGTCTAACTCTTCTGGACTATACTCTATTAACAAATCATTAATATCAAGGGAAGTAAATTGTTTCTTATCAAGAATAATCCAAACAGGATTTTTATCCTCTTCAGAAAGGGTATCTAAATATTCTTCTTTATAAGTAAGAATCATCTGTTGTAACCGATCATTAAGAGAACTATAAAACGCTTTCAAATAAGACTCTTTATTCATCTATACCATCCCCTTCAATAGTGGACATATTATATCATAAATAGGAAAAAAAGTCAAATACGTGCATATACTAACATAGGAGGTTACTATGTTTGGAGATAACTTTTTTAAACGTGTAGAAAATAAAACCAATATCGATAAAAATACTATTTTATCATTAGCTCAGAAAATACAAAATGGCAATATGAAAGATGAAAAAACATTAAGAGACGTAATAAAAGAAATAAGTACTATGACAGGAAAAGAAGTAACAAAAGAAAAAGAAGATAAAATAATAAATGCCATTATGAAAGATAATGTACCAAAAAATATTGATAAAATGTTCTAAATACCATTATGGTATTTTTCTTATACTAAAATTATGTTAAAATAAAAATAATAAGAGGTGTAGATATGTATTGTTTTAGATGTGGTACTAAAGTATCAGAAAATACAAATTATTGTCCTCATTGTGGCGCAGATGTCTTAGAGGAATTAAAACGTTATAGTTATGGAACAAATGAAAATATACAAAAAGAAGAACCAAAAAGAGTTAATCAAACACATAACGACCAGTATTTATATAGCTTAAAGTATAGTTATGGTGATAATGATACACTAATAAGAGCTTATGTAGGAGAAAATTATGAAAAAATAAAGAAAGAGCAATTCTCCTTAGCTACCTTCTTTTTAGGGCCATTATATTTTTTCTATAGAAAATTATATTCATTTGGAATTATTTATATCATTTTATCAATATTATTTTTTCCAATATTTTTCATAGTACACGTTTTTATATCTATTGGATTTAAATATATATATTTTAATACCGTGAAAAAAAGAGTAGAAAAAATAAAACTAGAAAATAAAAATATGGATAAAGAAACCATACTAAATATTTGCAAAAAAAAGGGTGGTACCAATATTTTTATAGTGATAGCTTTTATAATTATCATGATAATTGTATTTTGTGTTGCAAATGTATTAATAACAAAAAATATATTAGTGGATAATAACTATGAAGTAGTAACAGAAACAAGTAATTATTCTCTAGAAAAAATCTCTTACACAATACCAGAAGGATTCGAATATTATGATTACGATTTTTTAAAACGTTATAGTCTATTTACTGATAATAATTTCTGTACAATTCGTTTTTCAACAACCAGCTATATTGATTCTTATCCTACCGAAGAAGATTATATGAAAGAAAACGTATATACAGAGGAAGAGGATATCGTATTTCCAACAGATACGATAACGATAGGTAATAGAGATTGGAAACATATGAAAGTACAAAGTACATATAATCTAAACAATTTTTATGTATTAAAAACAGAAGATAAAATCTATGAAATAGAAACACAAGAAGATATTGATGATAGTACTTGCACACCATATTTTGATGAAATACTAGCATCAGTTACTTATAAAGAGTAAGAAAAGAGAACAAATCTGTTCTTTTTTTTTATCTAACATCATAAAGTTAACTGTATAAGGAGAATGTATATGGATAAACAAGAAATTATTAAGAATATTGCCAAAAGAAGCGGTGGAGATATTTATCTAGGTGTCGTAGGTGCAGTAAGAACGGGAAAATCAACTTTTATTAAAAGAATGGTAGAAACATTAATCGTTCCTCATATTGAAGATGAATATGAACGAAAAAGAGCTCTAGATGAAATTCCTCAAAGTGCCGCTGGAAAAACCATCATGACCACAGAGCCAAAATTTGTTCCCAATAATACCGCAACAATAAAAATTGATGACTTCACCTGTAATATTAGAATGATTGACTGTGTAGGATACATGATAGACAAAGCACAAGGAGCAACCGATGAAAACGGTCCTAGAATGGTAAAAACACCTTGGTATAATGAAGAAATACCATTTATTGAAGCAGCAGAAATCGGTACTGAAAAAGTAATTAAAGACCATTCCACGATTGGTATTGTAATCACTACAGATGGATCAATTGGAGACTTTGAACGAGGCGACTATATTGAAGCAGAAACAAGAGTAATAGAAGAATTAAAAAGTATCGGAAAACCATTTATTGTAATATTAAACTCAACGCATCCTACTCTACCAGAAACAGTAAGACTAGCCGAATCTCTAAAAGAACAACACCAAGTACCAGTACTACCTATTAGTATTGAAGCAATGAATGAAAAAGATATGTATGACATTCTAAGAGAAGCATTATATGAATTCCCTGTATTAGAAGTAAAAGTAAATATGCCAGAATGGATTGCAATATTAAACCCGGACCATCCAGTAAAAGAAAATTATATAAATGCAATTAGAGAAAGTGTTATAGAAGTAGATAAATTAAAAGATATTGAACATATCACAGAACATTTCTTAAATAATGACATGATTGAAAAAGCATATCTATCAGAAGTAGATCCTTCTACTGGTATTATTACCATCACTTTAACAGCTCCTGCTAATCTCTACAACAAAACATTAACTGATATTATAAAAATAGATGTCAAAAACAAAGCAGACCTACTAGCACTATTCCAAGAGTTTAATACAGCAAAAAAAGAATACGACCAAATTAAATATGCTTTAAAAATGGTAAAACAAACTGGTTATGGTGTCGCCACTCCTGCAATCGAAGACATGAAATTAGATAATCCCGAAATAGTAAAACAAGGTCCAAGATACGGAGTAAAACTAAAAGCCGTCGCACCATCTATTCACATGATTAGAGTCGATGTCGAATCTACCTTTGAACCAATCATCGGAAGTGAAATACAAAGTAAAGAACTAATTGACTACCTAACCAAAGACAAAGACAAAAATCCAAAAGAAATATGGAAAAGTGAAATATTTGGTAGAAGCCTAGATTCCATCGTTCAAGAAGGAATACAATCTAAAATAAACATGATGCCAGATAACATCAGACTAAAACTACAAACCACCCTAACAAAAGTAGTAAATAAAGGTTCTAATAATTTAATTGCTATAGTAATATAAAAAATCCACAATCTCTGTGGATTATTTTATTTTAGACACTAAATCCTGATACTGATTAACTAACTCCTCAGTAGAAAACTGAATCTCATCTCCCTCAATTTTCCAATCACTAGAATGACTTCTTAAGAAATATAACACATCTAAACTACCTTCATAAATTTGCGCAATATAAGAAGAACTATCTAAAAAATCTTCTTTTAAAGAAAACAACTGATTATAAATTCCTTCATGAAACATAGCTTGATTAAATAACTTTTTATAATAAGAAGATAAATTACAATCAGAAATATAATTACGAACATAAGACTTATCAAAATATAACAGAAGCTGATTCATATCTTGCTGAAAATCAGATTCTCTCTCTTCTATATAAGCTATACTATCTAAAAACTCTGGTCCATCCTCCGAATAATTATCAACAGAAAGTAATTTTTCTAATTTAGAATCCTCTCCATAAGAAATAACCTTAGAAGCTTGTTTTGAAAAAGATTTTAAAAACTTCTCAATATAATCTTCCACCTCTAAATATTGACCAGAAACAGAAGATGTTGGAAAACGATATTTCTCAATATAATTTATCTTAGTAATCTGGCTAACATCAGTAAACAACTTATCTTCTTGTACTCTACGATTAACAAAAAAGTAACCAAACACTATAACTAAAATTAAAATTATAAAAATGAAACTATAACATAATTTACGTCTAAACGTCATATATCAATCACCATGACACACTATTATAAAAGAAAAACCGAAAAAAAGCAAAATTAAATTTTTTGCCATTTTTTTCTAACCATATCTAATTCCCTACCATAAACAAAACTACCAAATTCAATAACTGACATAATATCAGAAATATCATCAACATCACAATAGAAATATGTATAATCAAAATAAACAGATACATCTTTAGGTAAAATAAAATAATCCCTCGTTTTAAAATAAATTTTCTCATCAAGATAGACAACAATTCTAAAATCTACAGACTCCCCGTACTCAAATTCTTCCATTTGTAAAATATGAAGAAAAATTCCTATCCTTTGATGTACATAAACTTTTACTTTATAAAAACCATTTAATAATAAAAGATTTTGAAATTTAGCCAGTAATTCTTTCACTAACTGAATCAAATTTTCTTTATTAAGCGTAATATCTTTTAAATATGATGCGTTAAAAAACAATAAAAATTGTCCTAAACTAAGACGTTCTATTTTCATATATCCACCTACTGTAATATATGAAAAAAGTCTAAATAACATCACTGCTAATTAGACTTTCAATCTTTCTCACTACTTCTTTTACTCCTAATTTAGTTACACTAGAGAATACAATTAAATCATCTCCTACAACTAAATCCATAGTATCTAAAATATCTTTTAAATTACTTTCTTTCTTACTACCTCCAACTTTATCTGCCTTAGTTGCAACAACAGTTACAGGTAAATTATAATATTTTAAAAAGTTATACATTAATAAATCATCTTCTGTTGGCTTATGACGAAAATCAATAAGTAAAAATACTCGTTTTAATACTTCTCTTTTTTCTAGGTATTCTTCTATCATCATCCCGAACTTAGATTGAGTCTTCTTATCAACAGAAGCATAACCATATCCTGGAACATCTATTAAATAGAAACTATCATTAACAGAATAAAAATTTAACGTTTGTGTTTTTCCAGGACGAGAAGAGGTATAGGCTAAATTTTTTCTAGATAAAATTGCATTAATGAAACTACTCTTTCCAACATTACTACGTCCTACTAATAAGAACTCTGGTTTTCCATCTTCAGGATACTGACTTCTCCTTGTTGCAATAATCTCTAAACTAGCATCTTTAATTACCATCTTCTATCACCTCATTATCTAAATTATAGTTACTTAAAAGTAAATCTAAATCATTCATTAACCTCATTGCATCATCGAAACTAGCTACTCTAGCACCCGATGCAAACTTATGTCCTCCTCCATGATACTTTTCTGCTACTTGATTAATCACTGGTCCTCTAGAGCGAATAGATATTCGAATCTGTTTATTTTTAACATCTTCCGTAATAGTAGCCCAGACTAAAACTTCTTTAATAAAGTTAAAATCATTAATCATATTACCAGCCGAAGCACTATCAACACCATACTCTTGAATAACATCATTCGTTATTTTTACATATCCTAATCCATTCTCAGTAACTACCATATTAGAAGAAATATAACCTTCTAATCGAACTTCACTAAGAGGTCTTAAATAAAGTTTATAATAAGCATTAGAAAGATCAAAAGGATATTTATCCAAATAATAAGAAGTCAAAGCAAAAGTCTCAGAATTACAACTATTAAATAAGAATCGATTAGAATCAGATACTAATCCCATGAATAATAATTCAGAAATACTAGAATTAATAAAAAGTTTCGTCTGTAATAAGAACTTCATAATAATCTCGCAAGTAGAAGATGCCTTATCATCAATCAATTCTAAATTGGCAAACTCTTCTACAAAAGGATGATGATCGATCTTTATAATATAAGAAAATTGAGAGAAATCAACTGAATCAACACGTCTCTTATCAGGAGTATCCGCAACAATTAATAAAGCATCATGATAATTTTCTAACTTATCTAACTTACCAATATGACTAAACTTAGCACTTCCTGTACCAATAGCAGAAACTTTTTTCTCAGGGAAATTTAACTTAATAACATCCCGAAGAGCTAATTGACTACATAAAGCATCTGGATCAACACCAATATGTCTAGCAATCACAATAGTATCATACTGTTTAATTGCCTTTAATATTTTTTTATACATAAAATCTTCCTATCTATCAATTAAATGTAGTGTATCTCTAGCAATCATTAACTCTTCATCAGTTGGAATAACATAAACTAAAACATCAGAATCATCGGTACTAATCTTAACCATTTCTCCACGTTTATTATTAAGCTCAACATCAATCTTAATACCTAAGCAAGCTAACTCTTCACAAATTTGTCTACGAACAGGAATACTATTTTCTCCAACTCCAGCAGTAAATACAATAATATCAGCACCACCAAGTAATACATAGTATTGAGCAATATAGTCAACTACACGACGAACATATTTATCACGAGCAACGATTGCTTTTTCATCCTGTTCATCACAACGTGCTAAAATATCACGCATATCACTACTATACTCACTCATTCCAAAAAGACCACTACGTTTATTTAAATCATCAATAATCTCACTAGCATTCTTTCCTTCTTGTTCCATAACATAAGGAATAATAGATGGATCAATATCTCCAGAACGAGTTCCCATCATAATACCAGCAAGTGGTGTAAATCCCATGGAAGTATCAATACACTTACCATCTTTAATAGCAGTAATAGAACCACCATTACCAATATGACAACTAATTAAACGGAACTCATCCTTACCAAGTATTTGCTTAACACACTCAGCAATATAACGATGAGAAGTACCATGAGCACCATATTTACGAACACCATAGTCTTCATACCATGAATAAGGAACAGGATATAAATAAGTTGTTTTATCCATAGTCTGATGAAAAGCAGTATCAAATACAGCAACCATTGCTACATTAGGTAACACTTTTCTAAAAGCTTCAATACCTAACATATTAGCTGGATTATGAAGTGGTGCAAAACCTTTAATAGCTTCAAGCTTCTCCATAACATCATCATTAATCAAAACAGACTCTTTAAAAACATCCTTTCCTTGAACAATACGATGTCCTACACCATGAATCTCATCTAAAGATGAAATAATATTTAAATCTGTAAGCTTATCAAGTAAAATATTAACCGCATCAACATGAGTAGGAAGTTCTACTTCTTGAGTAATCTTCTCACCATTAAATTTAATAGTATAACTACTTCCATCAATACCAATACGTTCAAATAACCCGCTAGCAATAACAGATTCATCATTCATATCAAATAAACTAAATTTTAAAGAACTACTTCCTGCATTAATAGAAATTATTTTCATTAACATCCCTCTTTCTATAACCTATAAACATTATACTACAAAGAAAATAATTTTCAAAGAAAAAATCTCGCCTAGAAAAAGACGAGACATAAAATTATCTTCGATGTAAATATTTCACCTTACTATTAGTAGACTCTTTATCAACATAAAAAATCTCACTACCTTCTCCATCAGAACATAATAGTCCTGATACATTATCTAAAGATGAAAAAGCACTATTATCACTACAAGTTACATTATCCAAAGTAACAATAGAAAAATCAGGAACTTGAAATAAAGTATCTGTACCAATATCTAAATTACAATAAGAATCATCTTCACTAATATTGATTTCTAACTCAGGATTATCCCCTGTAATTTCCACAGTACCTAATGTAAAGTCTTGCTCATCAACAATAGAGGAAAACTCTAAATTAACTTCATTCACTCTATCATTTAGTAAAACAGAAATATCTAAAGGAGAAGCATCACTACTATAATAATAATTTAAATTAACTTTCTTAGTATATAACGATGGTATAAAACTAGATAAACTATTGTTACCATCATAAAAGTTAGTAGAAAAAGATGCAAACCTTTTCTCCTCATCACTCAAATAAGAAACAATATCGCTACCATCATCAGATACAAAAATATCAGAATAATATAAATTTTGATAATCCAAAAACTCTCCTAAACTATCATTAAAAGAAACATCAGAAAAAGAAATATTAGAATATCCGTCATTTAAAACTCCTAAATAATCAAAATTATCTTTCATACTAGAAAACTCTATTTCTGAAATACTACTTAAATCTAATTTAGAAAAATCAATTTCTTCTCCAAGACCTACTAATCGTAAAGATTCAATTTTTACATATTGATTGTTAAGTAATCGATTAAGGACATCATAACTACCATCTGACAAAGCATGCTTAATATCGCTATCCTCCTTAAAAATATGTAAACTATCATTTTCAACGAAAAAAGAAAGACCATCTTCATCAGATAATTCGTCAATTAACTTAGTAGGATTATTCTTAACAGCATCATGGATAGAACAAGCAGACTCAATGAAAAGCATTAAACTACTAGCAAGACAAAAACCTGCCATAAAATTTAAGATATGTTTCTGATTCATAACCATTCCCCCTATTATTTATTTATTGTACACAAATAGAATAAGTATCTCTAGCTATCATTAATTCTTCATCTGTTGCTAAAACATATACTGGAATAGAAGATTTATCAGTAGAAATAACACCTTCTACACCTTTACGAACAATAGTTTCCTTATTTTTTTCTTCATCCAACATAACACCTAATGGAGCAAGTTTTTTCAAAACTTCTGCACGAATAATATCATCATTTTCTCCACCACCAGCAGTAAAGCAAATCGCATCTACTACTCCACCAAGTTTAACATAATATTTAGCAATATAATCAACGATTTTATTAGTATACATATCAATTGCTAAAACAACTTTTTGCTCATTAGCAAGATAAGCACGATCAATATCTCTTAAATCGCTCATACCAGCAATACCTTGTAAACCACTATCAAAATTAAGTTTTTTCTCAACCCAGTCCAAACTACGCTCTTCTTTTTTCATAACATAATTAATTAAAGAATAATCAATATCTCCAGAACGTGTTCCCATCATGATACCAGCATTTGGAGTAAATCCCATAGAAGTATCGATAGATTTTCCCTCTTTAACAGCAGTAACACTACCACCACTACCAATATGGCAAATAATTAAATTAGGAACATGTCCTAACATATCAGTCATTTTCTCAGTAATAAACTTATGACTTAGTCCATGAAAACCATATTTTCTAACATCATACTTTACATACCATTCATAGGGTACTGGATATAAATAAGTAGCTTCATCCATAGTTTGATGAAAAGCAGTATCAAAACATGCTACATTACAAGCATTAGGAATTGCCTCTAAAAAAGCACGCATTCCCTTTACCGCAGCAGGATTATGAAGTGGCGCAAGTGGAGAAATAGACTCAATCTCCAAAAGTACTCGATCATTAATCTTAGTAGATTTAGAATATTTATTTCCACCGTGAACAACACGATGACCTACAGCTTCAATTTCATCCAAAGATGAAATTGCTTTATGTTCCAATAAATGGTCCAATAGCAACTTAACAGCATCTTTATGATCCTTAAGTTCTACTAAAGATGAAAACTTTTCTCCATCTACTTTTAAATTATAACATGAACCCTCTAGTCCTATTCTTTCATATTGACCTTTCATAAGTAATTTCTCTTCAGGCATTTCATATAAACGAAATTTTAAAGTACTACTACCTGCATTAACTGATAATAATTTCATATTCATCCCTCTCTTTTCCTTACTATAACAAACCAAAAGAAAAAAAGCAATAAAAAAGATAGGCCTAAATTCACCTATCTTGTAAGCTAACTATACTTATTTGTTGTTGTAGCTTCCACTAACTTGGTTCATTCCGTTTTGAACTAAACGTCTAGTAATTTCACCACCAACTGTACCATTAGCACGGCTAGTAGCATCTGGTCCTAAATTAACACCAAATTCATTAGCTATTTCATATTTCATTTTATCGATAGCGTGTTTAGCACCAGGAACTCTCATTTTCATAGTAGAATTCTTTGAGTTATTCATTTCATTCACCTCCTACATTCATAGGTTGTGAATTTTTTCTAAAATCATACCTAAAATTAATTGGTAAATTATAACAAATCAGAAAATTCATTATCTTCTTCTTTAACAACAATAGTATTGACATCATCAACAGCATTTTGAATCAAAGATTCATATTCAAATTTACTTTCTTCTTTTAAAACTTGCTCTAAAGTAGGATTAATCACAGGATGTTTTGGAACAAACACTGTACAACAATCTTCAAATGGTAAAATACTAATATTATAAGTATCTATTTTTTTTGCAATATCAATAATTTCTAATTTATCAAAACAAGCAACAGGACGAATAACTGGCATAGAGGTAACTTCGTTAATAACACTCATGCTAGTCAATGTCTGAGAAGCAACTTGTCCAATAGATTCTCCATTAATAATAACAAGTCCATGATACTTATTTGCTAATTTTTCCATAATACGATACATCATACGACGCATAATAGTAATACAATAGTTAGGATGACAGTTTTTATAAATTTCTTCTTGAATTTTTGTAAAATTAACAATATGCAAATGAATCTCATCACTATATTTGGCTAATTTTTTAGAAAGTTCTACAACTTTATTTCTAGCATCTAAACTAGTATGAGGAATAGCCTCAAAATAAACACAGTCAATAGGAATTCCACGCTTCATTGCTAAATAGCCAGCAACAGGAGAATCAATACCACCAGATAACATCAACATTCCTTTAGGTTGACTACCAATAGGATAACCACCACAACCGTGATATTCATTAAAATAAATATAACTATGCCCTTCTCTAACTTCTACTTTAATAAATAATTCAGGGTGATGTACATCAACAGAAACTCCATCTTTATTTTTTAAAACAACACCACCAAGAATACGATTCATCTCTTGACTATGAACAGGAAAACTCTTATCACTTCTTTTTGTTTCCACTTTAAAAGTAGAAAAAGAAATATCCTGAACTAGTTGACAAAGCATCTCTTTAATAGCATCAATATTAGTATCGACAATATACGCAACATGATACATATGAATACCAAAAACACAATCTAGTTTTTCTTTAATAAAATCAAAATCAGAATCTAAAAATTCAATATACATACGACTACGATCTTTATAAATGGTAACATCATATTTTTTTAATTTATTTTTAATATTCTGATAAAGTGTACGAATAAAAAAATTACGATTTCCCTTTTTTGTAGTAAGTTCTCCATATTTAATTAAAATAACTCTCTTCATCTAATCACCTCAACGTCTCTACATATTTTACCAAAACAAAAGCATTAAGTAAACTTAATTCGCTAACCAAAACTTACTTTTTAAACATTAATTATGTCATATAAATTACCATATACCGCATCTATCAATAAAAATTAGAAAAGAAAAAAGAAGAAAATACTTTCTCCTTAATCACTTACCTTTTTTACGTAACGATACATAGTTTTTTCCTGAACAGATGCCTCACCTGAAACCTCACTAATATCCAAATAATCAGTACCATTCTTCTTATTATACTCATATAAAAATATATCTTTTTCTAACCATCTATCAAAAACATCTTTTCCGTCAATTTGATAATTATAAAAAACTGTCTCTTGATTATCATTTTTATGCTTTTTAGAAGACCATTCTGTTTTTTGATAAACAGCGTACTTTTTATCTGCAACATCCTGATTATACACCAAATAATTACCACATTCTAACGTAACAAATTTCTTATTTTCCTGTATTTCAACTTTAGACAAATAATTATCACAAAATTTATCTCCCTGAAAAGGATTTTTTACATTAGAATACAATTTAGAATCAACAAGTTCCTGTAAATAATAAACATTTTTACTTTCATCTGCAAAAGATAAATTAGAAACACTTAAACCAAACATTTTAGCATTATATCTAATAACCTTATACTTTTCTTTATAATCTGTTTTAAATACATAAGCAAGAGCAACTACAACTATAATAAGTAACATTACACAGACAGTAAGCATCTCATAAGCACCAAAACCATTATTTCTTTTATTTATCATAAATCGCCAACAACTTTCTATAAATATTCTCATCCACTACAGAAACTGCTTTAATCGATGTATCCAACGCTTTCTTGTACTCCCCTTTAAAAAACAACATTTCTGCATCGCCTAGTCCTGAATCAACCTCATCATAACTAGCACGATAGCGATTACCAAATACAATTGCCATCTCAGCAAGTTGAGCCGTCTTAATCATCTCGTTAGTAGTATTATATAGTTTTAAAACTAAATCTCTAGCAGTATCCACTCTTGTATTAAGTGTTTTAATAACGATAGGTTTTCTTTCTAGTTCTTTAATAACTTCACCAATAGCCTCATTTGCTTCAGATAATTGAACAAAATAATTATTAGTAATAATAGGTAATTTATAACCACGCATTTTTTCTTTACATTGTTTCAAGAAAACTTGTATTTCTTCTAATTGTTCTCTAGCACGAACTTCATCATCATACATATTACCAAGTGATTTTAGTGCCTGATCCAAATCCTCTTCCATTTGTTTCAATCGTACTGTCAAATCTTCAATTTCTTTATGCAACATAGAATAAGGTGTAGACTTAGCTTCTACTTTAGCAAGTAACTTTTTATAATCATCATTAATTACTACTAAAATTTTATTAACCTCATGAATTGTCTCAACATCTTTATCGTTTAAATCATACATACTTTTAATATCATCAAGTTGGTTATATACTTCTTGCACTACCTTATTCGTTTTAGCAAGTTTTTTAGAAAAATCAGATTCCATTTCTTCATATACTTTTCTAGATAATCTCTCTTTTTCAAAATCTACAAATAAGGAATCAAAATATTCAAGCATAGTTTTTAACTCAAACATACAGTCTTCCAAATTAAGAACTCTAATCTTATCTAAAATATGATCAATGTTTTTCTTTGATTCTTCTAAATTATAATCAATATTTAAATAATCCAAAGGATATTCCTGCTTTACCATATCATCATTTAATTCTTTTATTTCTTGCATTCTAGCAGGAATAATTTGCTTAGCCATTAGTAACAAATCCGGAACCTCTTTGATAACAATACTAATGTGATCAATCATAGTATCTAAGGCTTTTACAATATGCACAACTTCATTATATTCATTTTTTTCCATGACTTTTTCAAAATCTAAAAATCTACGTTCTATATTTTCAAGTTGTAACTCTATAGCCTCTTGCATCTCATCATACATCTGTTTATGATTTTGAAAATCTTTATTAAGTTCACGATACTTAGTTTTTAATTTAATAACAATAGCACGATATTTTTCTTCACTTAACGTAATCTCTTTAATCTCATCTAACAAATAATCCGCAGATTCATGAGCTTTATAAATCTCTAACTCCGCTTTTGCAAGACGATATAGGCATGTTTTATAGTCTCTCTTATCTATATAAATATCTAAATCGATAAGCATATCATCAATCTGAGCTAACTTTTTTTCGCGTAAATCATCAAATTTTTCTTGCCAGTCATTATACTTCTCTTCCATTTTATCATTTTTAATGATTGGCTCTACCTTAGACAATTCCAAAGAAACAGGAGTACTAGCAACCATATTTTTAGCAACTTCCAACTCTTTTACTTGCTTACGATAGCGATTCGTAATACCACGACGAATAAAGTGAAGTGCAACAATTACAATAATAATACAAATAACTAAATAAGAACCTAAAACTAAATACTGTCCCTGCATACTTCACCACCTTACGATATCTATTCATATTCTAACACAAAATACACATAAATTTCTACTATTTTATCAAAAATATAAAATTAAACAACAAGAAAAAAATTCCAAAAGAAAAAGGCCATGACACAAAGTCAAAGCCTCTAGCCTTAAGTTATTTTGCCATAGAATTTGTCTCTACATAGTTAGTAGTAGAACTATCTTGTAACATAGCGGATAGCTCAGCTTTTCTAGCATCCCTAGTATTACCTAACGTAACAAGAGCATCTTGCGTAGTATAATTAAGTCCATTCATCATAGATAAATTAAAGGCCTCTTTCTTATCTACGTAGCCATTCTTTTGATAATCTCGAAACATATTCATAGTCATAATATCTGCCTGGAAATTTTCTTTTCTAGCTGCATAAACAGTAGGGTTAATCATTCCATATAAATCTTCAGAAAAAGAACTACTTAACTCATCTAATCCATTCATTGCAACAAGATATTTATCACGTAATTCTGAATCTGAAAAATGAATATCAAGAATTTGTCCATGCTGATAAGCATTTACTGCTTTATAAGCTAAATCTTCTACCGCTTTAAAAGATTCTACTCTCATGCCAACATAACTAACTAACATATTCTTTAATGTCTCCTTTTGCTCAGAAGAAATATTTGGAATAGCATCAATTCTTTCCATATGTCGCTCAGTAACTTCTACTCTATCAATTCTTCTTTGACTATCAATATCTAAATGTTGAATAGCCTCCAGACTTTGCTGCATACCAACAATAGAATTCTTCATTATCTCTTGTTGTTCATGAGCATCAATAGACTGATCCATATATTGATTAGAATTCTTACTTAAATTAGTAGCTTTCACATCTCTTTCTTTACTAGTAGCAAAACCAGCATTTGCTAACTGTTGTAAACTTTTCCAAACATCAGGACTTAAATTCTTTTCATTATCACAGTGAGATAGTAAACTCCTAAGACTATCTAAAACTTGTTGTTCTCTAGTCGACAAACTAGCAACAGAATTTCTAAGTTCACTCATATCCTTAGCCTGTCTATCCAAGTCAGGACGATAACTACTGATTTTTCCAGAGGAAACAGCATAATCTAAAAAGTAATTAGCAAGCTTTGTATAAGGAAGTTCGATGGCTGTAGGAAATGCAGATGTACAAATATTGATGAATTCCTCACATTCACTATAATCTCTACCAAGACTAGAAGTATCTTGAATCTTCATAATATTCACCTCATTTTGATTATACAATAAACTTTCAATCATAGCAACCAAGAAACATCAACGTAGTGTAAAGAAAAAGAAACAAAAATCATTGACATATCAATAGTTTTTTATTATAATTAAAACTGCAATTCACTTGAAACAGCAGATTTAGAGTATTTTAAAGTGTTTTTTGCAAATTCAAGTAACAAGTGCTGTTTACGCGAAAGAATAGAAAAACTCCCTAAAGTACGACTAAATCACTTTCAATGAATGTAATATTTGAAAGAAAGGAGTATAATTATGGCAAGATATACTGGACCAAGTTATAAAAAAGCTCGTCATGTTGGATTCTCAATCAGTGAAACTGGAAAAGAATTAGCTCGTCGTCCTTACGGACCAGGACAACATGGTAATGCACGTAAAGGTAAGTTATCTGACTACGGAACACAATTAAAAGAAAAACAAAAAGTTCGTTTCATGTATGGATTAAATGAAAGACAATTTAGAAATACATTTGACAAAGCTTCTAAATTAAAAGGTGTTACTGGTACTAACTTCTTAAGAATGTTAGAGTCTCGTCTAGATAACTTAGTTTACAGAATTGGTTTCGCAACAACTCGTCGTGGAGCTAGACAATTAGTAAACCATGGACATGTAACAGTAAATGGTAAAAAAGTAGATATTCCATCATACCAAGTAAAAGTTGGAGATGTAATTTCTATTAAAGAAGATCATAAAAACTTAAAAGTTGTTGCTGATAGCTTAGCTAAAGTTACAAGACGTGTAGACTTCATTACTTATGATGAAGGAAAAATGGAAGGAACTTATGTTAGACTTCCTGAAAGAAATGAATTAAATGCAGATATTAACGAAGCATTAATCGTTGAATTCTACAACAAATAATCGGTAGTAAAAACTATCGATTTTTTTATGTAAATAAATTAGCATTACTAATACTAATATGATTATCATTAAACAGTTTTAAAACTTCTGAAGAAGAATAAATATAATCATCAAATCCCTTACTCTTTAAGAAATAATAAACATGAACCACCTCATCAGGAACTAAAACTTTCTCTTGCCATCCCAATTGAGGATAAATAATAAGTCTTTGAATATCTCCAACTAACAAAGAGACTTCTCGATGAAAAAAACTAGCATCTTTCTGTAATCTAGTAATAAATTGATTAAAATCTAAATCAGGAGAAGTAATAAAAAGTTGAAGTGAAGGTAAGATTTTCTTGGCAGTTGCTAAAGTACGACGCTCAGAGGTAGGAAAATGAACAATAAGCACACTTTTAGTATGATAACACTCTAAAATATCTTTAGAAAACCGAAAATTATCTCCAGTATTAGTAGATTTTGTTTCTAACAAAATATCATCACTAGAAACACCTTGAGCAACTGCAATATCACGATAAACTTCTGCTTCTGACTTTTGGAAGGCATCTTTCGTAACTTTACCAGCGCCACCTGAAAAAAGAATTTTCTTACCATATCCTGCTTTAAATAATTCTGCACATTTAACCGGAATATCCAAGTTGGAGCAACCACATCCCAAAATAATATCACATGGTTGAATGCTTTGATTAAGCTTCATATAATTCCAAATAACCTCTAAAGCATGAATGACATCACTATCATAACGATAATCCATAATCTCCAAAATTATCACTCCTTAATCTCAAAAGTTTCACAATAGCAATTAGGAATAGAAACAGTCAATAAATTGCCATGTAAATTATGATGCTTAATCAAATGATATAAAGCACGAACTGGAGCTCCATGAGATACAACTAAAATATGTTCATTAGGGTGCTTTTTCGTAACATAATCTAAAAAATCTTCACATCTTTTAAATACATCTTGAAGAGCTTCTACTCCTAAATCAGAAGAGTTTAAATCATAATCCCAATATTTTTTAACATCGTAAAGATCTCTAGATTTACCAGTCAACTCTCCCATATCACGCTCTATTAATCTTTTATCAGGAAACGTCTCTACTCTATCACCAATCAAAATAAAGGCTGTCTCAACCGTTCTAACTAAAGGAGACATATAACAAAAATCAAAATGAACATCTTTAAGCTGCTCCCTTAACTTTTGACATTGTCTTCTTCCTGTATCATTTAACAAATCATTTGACCTACCATTAAGAATATTCTGATAATTCTGTTCCGTTTGTCCATGTCTAACCAAAGTAATCTTCATTATCCATCCTCCTAAACATCTATGATACTTATTAATATATCAAGAAATAATCATTTTAACAACATAACTACATAGAAAAACTATCCCGAAGGATAGCTTTTTAAAATTTACCAATAAAATATTTCTTCTTTCCACGTCTAATAACTACATATTTTTGTTCTATAGAGTCATTTTTTGTAATTTGAAAATCTAAATCTGTCACTTTTTCACCATTAACACTAATAGATCCATTACTAATAAACTCACGTGCTTCTCTCTTACTAGAACAAATACCAAACTCTACTAAGAAATCAACTAAATTAGCTTCCTTCGCAACAAAAGATTCAATACCCTTGAAAGCATCTTCAATCTCTCTAGCAGAAAGTTCTTTAATATTACCACTAAACAAAGATTCACTTATTTTAACAGCTTCCAAATAAGCTTCTTCACCATGTAAATCTGTAATAATCTCACGTGCAAGTGCCTTATGAGCTTCTCTTAGATGAGGGTTCTCTTTGTTAGATTTCTCTAACTCCATAATTTCTTCAGGTGTTAAAAAAGTAAATATTTTTAAGTAAGAAATAACCATTTCATCATCTACATTTATCAAATACTGATACAATTCATAACTAGAAGTTTTATTACGATCAAGCCATAAAGCATTTCCTTCACTTTTACCAAACTTATTTCCATACTTATCTAAAACAAGTGGCATAGTAAAAGCATAAGCATCTTTTCCTGTCTTTTTCTTAATTAAATCAAGTCCTGTTGTAATATTTCCCCATTGATCAGAGCCCTCTGCTTGTAAAATACATCCCTTATTTTCATATAACCATAAAAAGTCATAACCTTGAATTAAGGTATAAGCAAACTCTGCAAAAGTAATTCCAGTATCTAAACGTCTACGAATAATATCTTTATCTAACATATAATTAACATTAATATATTTTCCAACATCACGTAAAAAATCAGTAAGCTCATATCCACGGAACCAGTCATAATTATTAACAACTTCTGCCTTTCCATCGAAAATACGACTAACTTGTGCCTTAATACCTTCTAGATTCTTAGCAAGTTGCTCCTTAGAAATAATCTCACGCTCTGCAGTAGGTCTAGGATCACCAATAAGTCCTGTTGCTCCTCCACAAAGTAAAATTGGATGATGACCAGCTTTAGCTAATCTCTTAGCAGTAACTAAAGATGAATAATGTCCCAAATGCAAACTATCCGCAGTAGGATCTGTCCCCCAGTAAAAAGTAATAGGCTCACCGTTTAATTTATCAGCTAAATCATCTCCTGCAGTATCCTTAATCAAACCTCTCCATTGTAATTCTTCAAAAAATGTCATATTCTCTCCTCCTCTAATTTTAAATCATATATTGTATCTAAATTCACGTTCATAATTTAAATTTATTCTACCATTTCTTCTACTAGTAATAGATTTTTTAAAAATATCAAGTAAAACTAAATTAAAAGTCTTATACTCATACTCGCAATCCAAACTATCACCTCCAAAAAAAAAGAACAACTCGTCTATAAGGACGAATTGTTCGCGGTACCACCTTACTTTATGGATATCTCCATACACTTAAATATCTTAACGCGATAAACGTTTTTTCTCCAAATGTCGTAATTCATAATTATTCCTCTCTAGTTTCCACCAACCACTAGATCTCTATCAAAAAAAATAATTACTACTAACCATTTATCTATGAAAAATATAAACATATCATATCAGAACAAAAGAATTAAGTAAACTTAATTCGCCTTGGTCACAACCTTCCAAGTTTCCTGCTTCACTGACTAGGTATCCCTACTTCTCCACAGGCTTAACATCCGATAGTCGCTACCGTAGTTTTTCTTTTTCTAAATAATGATTATATACTGCTCTAGTGCAACCAAATGCATTTTGAATTAATTCTCTTTGATTATTCGTAGGATGCATACGAAAATGATAAGCACTATATATAACATTTCTTTCCAATGAAAACAATATATAATACATTTGTTTATATGTCAACTGTTTTTTATCAAGTTTTTAAATTTTCATTTTAGAGGAGCAAATTCCTTATTAATAAAAAATATTTTTTGCAAATAGCTAAATCATTTTTTATGATTTCTAGTATTGTTTTCTACTCTCCTCTGATTTCTAATTCCTCCAGCAATAAATTTATCTTCCAAAGCAAAGTCTATATCTTCAATGAGCCTATCCACATGAGTAACATAGGAAGTAGTCAAACTATGCTCAAAAACAGCAGTAATATTACCAAAAGAGTCAACATAGATTCCTTCCATACCAGAAATATCAACTATTTCTTGTCCAACAAATGTAAGAATACCCTTAGAAAACTCATATTTTTTTATGGCAGAAACACATCCTCCACAAGACTGAGAAAGTATGAGATATCGCTTACTTTCATCCTCATAAATAGCAATTCCCTGAATAGCAGCAGGTAGATTGCGAGAAATAACTTTAGGCATCACCTTAACTTCTCTATCATCACTAGAATACTCTAGACTATAAGCAACCAAAGACCCTACTTCAGAGCAAGTAGCAACATAAAGAGTCTGATCAAAATAACAAATAGTAGCAGCACTAACAATAGCATCTAAAGCATCTCTACTTCTAATACTAATACCATGATTAGAAATAACGATAGAACTAATATCAATAGAAGATAAATCTAACTTTAAAAGAGAAGTTCTTCTATCTTTTACCATAGCCTGCTTCATCCTACCATAAGAATAAGTATGAATCTTACCACGAGCACCAGTAACATAAAGTGTATCATGTAAATCATCATAAGCAACTCCACCAACATGAGCATGATGATTTAAAGTAATAAGGCCGGTAAGAATTCCTGTAGTAAAGTCAAAAAAATACACTCTGGAATTACGTTCCTTAAATCCTAACTTTCTCTTAAAAGAAGAAAGCTTTGAATAAGCAGTAACAACAAAATCATTATTAGCAACCGTGTAGCCTTGTACAATATAATTATCTTTTTCTATTTGGCCAAAATCAAAAGACTTGGACACTACTTTTTTCAATTTCAAAAGCATCACCTATCTATATAATATTACTACATAGTAAAACGATATCAATAAAATTGATATCGTGGAAAACTTATTTCTTTTCTTCTTCTTTTTCTAACTTTTTAAGTACTTCTTTTGTAACATCAATTGCTTTAAGACGTACTTCCTCAGCAGCATCCCTAAGTACTGGAGTTCCTTTATCGATTGCTAAATCAACTAACTCTTGTGCCTTATCTTTTAATTGAAGAGCTTTTTCTTTAGCAATTTCTAAAACTTTTTCTTTATCTAAATCAGCAAGTCCAGCCTTGATTTCTTCAACCTTTTTATTAAACTCTTCTTTTACATCTTCCATATCAATATTTTTAATTTGAGCAACTAATTCATTCATTTTTGCTTTTAATGCTGCTCTTGTTTCACTACCTTTTCTAGGAGCAAATAAAATTCCAAGTCCAGCACCAACAGCTGCTCCAGCAATAAATTTTCCTATACCTAAGTTCTTTTTTTCTTTACTCATATATAATCCTCCTCATCCTTTTTATTTTTATTAAATATTTTAGAAATAATACTAGAAAAAAGATTAATTACCTTATCACCAATCATAGAAATTCCATAACCTGTTTTATCTAATACTTCAAAAAAACCATTAAAGGAATTAACTTTTTCCTCAACATTGTCTACGATTCTATCTACTTTATCTAATACTTGAATCATACGTATTCCTAAAATAATTAACACTATTAATAATATAATACCAAATACGTATAATAATACCGGCAAAATAGCATTTAGTATCTCCATACCCTAATCCTCCTATTCTTTTTCTTCTTCCTCTTCATACATAGAATCAATTAAATCAAACAAATTATCATCCGTTGCCGACGAAACAGAATTGGAATCAGATGTTGAATCTGAAACAGAAACTGATACCTTTTCCCTTACTTCTTTTGAGGTGGTAATACTCTTTTCTTTTTCATCATAATCTTCGGTAACACGACGACCAGTTGCTCTTTCTTTGCTAGAATCTTTATAATCAATATTATATTCTAACCCTAAATCTCTAAAATACTCTTCTGCATCTCCCATGGTAATCTCAGAAACACTAGGCTTTTCTGCATCATCACTTAAATCTACTAATAAGTTATCTTCTTCAGGAATTTTTTCTTCTTGTTTTTCAATTCTCTCAGTATAGCCCTCAATATCTGCAACAATATCATCATCTAAATTACCATATGCTTTACGTCTAACATCATCAACACTCATATGTTCTTTAGCATAACTAGTTAAACGCACTTCTTTTTTAGGAACGATTTCTTCTTTTTTATAATTTTTATCTAAAATTCCATATATAGGAGAAATAATTGGTGAAGGTTTAAAACCAGTTTTGGTCTCTTTTTTCTCATAAGCACCACCATATTCACGTATAGAAATTGCAGATTCATGCTCTTTTCCACCTTGATATAATACTGGTTCTTCTTTTTCTCGATATTCATGATGAACTTCTTCTCTTCTGCCATGATATAAATTAGAATAATCTTCTACATTAACTTCTTTATTCTCAACCACTTCAACAATCTTAGGTTCAGCATAGTATGACTCTTCTTTAAGTTCTTGATCTTCTACAGCAGGAAACTTAAATTCGTGAGTATCAGCCTCTTCTTTTGCTACATCACGTTCTGGAGCAATTTCAAAATCTCGATCTGTTGGTACATAATCATCTAATTCTTCTTCCAAAGGTTCTTCTTTTGTTTTTTCAGGTAATACTATCTTCTTCGCAATAGGTTTAGTTTCATGTACCTTGGTAGATTCCTTAACATCTTTCTTAATTTTCTCCTTTTTTGGCTTTGATTTAGTTTTTGGCTTTTCTTCAACCTCAACATACTCTTCTTCGAAAAGAGCATTTTTAATTTTATCAAAAACGCCCATGATCTCACCTCTTCTAATTTATTTCGTTAATTTCAAAATTATCCTTGTCTACACTACCTGCCTCAACATCAGCATCTACATAATCCGCAAATTCCAAAACAGATTCATCAGAATTAGAATGAGATTCAAAAATGTTAAATGACTCTTCCTTATAACTTAACACATTATCTCCAATTAAGCTTTCTAAAACCTTATCATGGAATTTAACAGATTGTAAAATATAACACATATTATTAATAGCAGGAACTAAATAATCTTTAGAAACATAAGCTTCAATCTTACTATAATTGAAAACAAATTCAACAAAATATTGATTATCCACTTCACTGATTTCTAAATAACCTGTTTTCTTATTATAATTTAATTTTTTTGAGTAATATGCATCACGATTTACTTTATAAGTATTCTCCACCTCATGAAAATAACTAATCACATCAATATATAAATAATATTTAGTAGAAAAACGATCACGCAATAAAGCATTATAATCATCTTTATTCACAATTTTCATTCCATTAGGAACATAATACTCATAACCATCAAAATTAACATTAGCCAAATTAGTCTTCTGAGATAAAATAGTATCAATGTTTTTAGCAAAATCATTGTTACTCAACTGTTTAATACTACATCCTGAAACTAATAATAGCATAATAGAGAGCAAAACTATTCTTTTTTTCATATTTCACCTACTCTTACTACATTATACCAAATTTTTACTAAATGTAAAAAGTTTTTCTACATCTTTACTTTATTAGACACTTTAACAGCTTCTACACTATAAATAGGCATTCCTTTATTAGAAAACCTATCCTCATACTCTGTTGTAATAAAGCCATCAGGAATATTTTGATGTAAATCAAAGGTAAGATTACGTAATACATATCCTGCTTCACTAAAGCTCATTAAAGAATAACAAAATAAAGAAGCATTATCTGTCCTCATCCAAATATCTTTATCACTTAAGAAAATAGTCTCATACTTCTCTAAAAAAACCTTACTGGATAATCTTCGCAAATGATGTCGATTTTTAGGCCAAGGATCAGAAAAATTTAAATAAATACGACTAATTTCGTGATCAAATACCTGGTCAATTTCTAAAGCATCCATCCTTACAATAGCCAAATTTTTTAATTCTGGATCAATAACAGGTAAACATTTGGCAATCACACTATCATATTTTTCAATACCTATAAAATTAATATTAGGATAACGTTTCGCATGTTCACGAATAAACTTACCTTTTCCCATTCCAATTTCTATATGAATAGGATTAGAATTACCAAAATAACTAGACCATGTTCCATAATATTGCTTAGGCTCTTTAATTAAGAAAGAAGAAGAATTTAAAATTTCTTCTTTATTTTTAACATTTCTAAGTCTCATAACATCACATCCATCATATATTATAACAAAAATAATAATATATGCATATAATAAAAAGACTGGAAAGGAGTAATTTATGAACCAATTTCCATTTCCTTACATGCCAAATCTCAATATGCCACAACAAGCGTTTCCACCAATGCCACCAAAAGATACAAAAAATTTAGAACAAGAAATTGAAAAATTAAAAGAAGAAGTAAAAAAACTAAAAAAAAGAGTAACTATATTAGAACAAGGAACACAAAATGATTATTTAAAAAAAGAGGATGGAATGTATATGTTATGAACACAATTTGTGTTCTTTTTTGTTGAAATAAAAGGATTTATGATATACTAATAAGGAAAGGATGATGGAAATGTTTAAACTAGTTCGCTTAAAAGAAGAAAAATATGAAGCATTTTTAAAAGACCAACCAAAATCACACTTTTTACAATCCTATGCCTGGGGCGAATTATCCAAAGTAAAAAAGAACTTAACGCCATATTATTTAGGACTAATAGATGAAAAGAAAAATATAGTTGCAACCGCACTTTTACTTCAAAAACACTTACCTTTAAATTATTGCTATTTCTACTGCCCTAGAGGTTATGTAATAGATTATGAAAATGAAGAACTATTAACGGAAATGACCAAACAGATTATCAAATTTGCAAAAAGTAAAAAAGCCATCTTTGTAAAAATAGATCCTGATTTAATATATAAAGATTATAATTATTTAGATGAAGAGCAATCTCTTCCTTATGACACTAATAAAATCTTTGAAACTTTAAAAAAGTTAGGATATAAACATCAAGGATTTACTAAAAACTTTGAAACAATGCAACCAAGATATACTTTTAGAATCGACCTAAATCAAAGCTTAGAAGAAATAGAATCTCATTTTTCAAAGACAACTAAACAGCGTATTGCGAAAGCAAAAAAACTAGATACCTATGTAGAAATTGGTACTGAAAAAGATTTAAAAGAGTTCTATCATCTAATGACTTTAACCGAAACAAGAAAAGACTTTGTCTCTTATAATGAAGATTATTATAATACATTATATGACATACTAAATGGAGGAGAAAATAGTAAGGCAACACTATTTTTAGGTAAAGTAGATATCGATAGAACAATAAAAAAGATAAAAGAAAACTTAAAACAAGTAAACAATCAAATATCCATATTACCAATCGATAATCTAAGTAAAAGTGCAAAAAACAAATTAAATGAACTAACAAAACAAAAAGAAAACTACAATCAAGAAATAAAAAAATATGAAGAATATAAAAAAGAATATGGAAACAACTTAACTTTAAGTGCTCATATGATTGTAGAATATGCAGATAAAGCCTGGGTATTATATGCAGGAAATCATAATATATTAACAGAAACTTATGTAAATTATTATACTTATGAAGAACATATTAAATATTGTAAAGAAAAAGGTCTAAAAGTCTATGACCAGTTTGGTACAATAGGTGACCTATCAAAAGATAACCCTAGATTTGGACTACATGAATTCAAAAAGAAATTTGGTGGCGACTATATTGAATTTTTAGGAGAATTTGACTATGTTACAAATAAACTAATGTACTTTATTTTTACAAAACTAGTGCCATTCTATAGAAAAATGATAAGAAATAAAAGTAAGAAGGAGATAGAAAATGAAGTTAAAAACACTAAGTGAAAAAGAATTTCAAAAATTTGCTGACAAAAATCCAGAAATCACTTTCTATCAAACCAAATCCTGGGCTCACCTAAAAAAGAAAAATGGTTGGATTGCTCATTATTTAGGACTAGAAGATAAAAACAATTTAGTAGCAGCAAGCTTAATTCTAGCAAAAACACTACCAATCATTAAGAAAAAAATGTTTTATGCACCACGTGGCTTTTTAATCGATTATAAAGATAAAGAAATATTAAAGGAATTTACAAATCAATTAAAAGACTATGCAAAAAAAGAGCATGCAATCTTTGTAAAAATAGATCCCTATGTAGAATATAAAGAAAGAGATAATAATGGTGATATTGTAGAAAATGGTATTGATAACAGTATCTGTGTAGAAAACTTAAAAGAATTAGGTTATAAACACTTTGGATTCAATCTAATGCAAGATACCCTTCAACCAAGATGGATGCATGTCATTGAAACAGAAGGCAAAACCTTGGATGATGTGATGAAAGATATGGAATCAAAAACTAGACAAATACTAAGAAAAAATGAACGTTCTGGAATCCATACAAAAGAAATAACAAAAGAAGAATTACCACTTTTTAAAGATATTATGCAAAAAACTAGTGATAGACGAGAATTTGTAGATAGACCACTATCATATTATGAAAGTATGTGGGACTCTCTTCATGACGATGGAATTTTAAAAATATTAGTTGCTGAAATTGATTTTATAGAATTTGAAAAAAATACCAAAGAAGAACTAGAAACAAACGAAAAAGAATTAAAAGATAGAATCTATAAAAAAGAACATGACATATTGAAAATGAATCCAAAAAAATATGAACAAAACAATAAAAAGAACGAAAGTGAAATAGAAAGATTAAAAAAACAATTAGAAAAAATAAAAGATTACAAAAAAAAATATGGAGATAAGAAATTACTAGGTGGTATTCTTTTCCTAATCTATGGAAATGAAGTACTTTCTCTCCATGGTGGAACACTTGATGATGTAATGCAATTTCAATCAGCATATACCATTCATTTTGCTGGTGTAAAATACGCAGTAGAAAACCATTACAAACGATATAATTTCTATGGTATTACCGGAGACTTTAGAAAAGAAAATCCTCTATACGGCTTATACTTATTCAAAAAAAGTTTTGGAGGACACGTAGTAGAATTAATCGGTGAATTCGACTACATCATATCTCCATTCTGGTATCATACCTATAATATTGCTTTTAATACGTATCATAAAATTAAAAATTTACGAAAGAAAAAATAACAAATCACTTGTTATTTTTTTTTATCCATTTATCCAAACGACTACCAAATACTCTCTTCATAACTTTAAATCGATACATATAAATAAAGTAAGTAACACCACCAATACCAGTATAAAGAATGATATAAATAAGACTAATTCCTCGACTAGTAGTATCAGGAACTATAAAGTTTACTAAAAATAATACAAACACCATCAACATAGAACCACATAAAATATCAATAAAGTTTTTAGCAAACTCTTCATAATTAATATGATACTTTCTCTTCATTTGAATAATACAAATTAAGAATGATACAAAATAACCTATCAGACTAGCAGTAATAACACCATAATAAGCAGGAAGACCCATTTTATAAAAAGCAACAAGTAAATTATCATTTAAAAGAAATTTTAATAATACTCCAATAAATAAACTAAAAATAACTGTTTTATAATCTTTTAATACTTGTACAATAGAAACCGTAGAAGTAAAAAGACCAATCATAAAACCAACAAAAACAAAATAAGCTAACACACTAGGTCCATAAACACTTTCTCCATAAAAAACCATCCAAATGTATTTAGACAAAAAGCTAATTCCTAGCGTCATAGGTACTGCAAAAAATAATAAAATACTAAGAGTTTGATTTACTTTTAAATTAATATCCTCTTTATCTTTCTTCACAACACTACTAGTTAAATTAGGAATTAAACTAACGATAATACCAGTAGAAACAGCAAGTAATATCATATTAAATTTATTAGCCCAGGTAGATAACATACTCATAACACTCTCAGCATCAACAACAGAAAATCTAGCATGAGAGACAAGGCCTTGAACAACTGTAACCATATCAATATAACTATATAAAGATTTAAACACATCAATCATAATAAAAGGAAAGGCATAAATTATAATCTTTTTAAATATTTGCTTATTAGTAATGATAGGTTCATTTACAGAACGTATCTTTTCATTAAATTTAGAACGATTTTTTCTCTTCTTAATAACTAAATATAAATAAGAAGCAATTGCACCAGCGGTTGCTCCAAAAACAGCAATACCAACCGCAGAAGTTAATGATAGTTTAAATACTTTTAAAGCCATAAAACTACCGAGAACAATAACCAAAACACGTACGAATTGCTCCAACACTTGAGAAAATGAAGGTGGTTCCATAAATCTATGTCCTTCAAAATATCCTCGGTAAATACTAAGAACAGGAACAACTAAAATAGCCGTACCAATAACTCTAATTACAAAAGTAACATCTTCTATCGTATTACCACCAGTTAAATCACCTAAGACAGCCTTAGCTATCCAAGGAGCAAATAAAAGTAATAAAAGAAAACAAGCAAAACCTAATAACAAAGCAATCTTTTTACCAATAATAAAAGCTCGTTTTTTAGCATTATAATAACCTAATGTTTGATATTCTGATACAATCTTACTAATCGCTAAAGGTATACCTGCAGAAGATAAAGACATAAAAAGTAAATAAATGGTGTATGCGTACCCGTATAAGGCACCGCCCTCTTCCCCTATAATAGCATGAAAAGGAATAACATAGACAATACCTAATATCTTTGTTAAAACAATACCTAAAGTTGCAATAAAGGCACCTTTAATAAAACCACTTTTTTGCATACTAACTTTCTTTTTCTTCTTTGCCATATACTTCCTCCATTATTTAAATCATATCACAAATTAAAAGAAAAATCACAACTACTTAGTTGCAATTTTCCTTTTTTTAGAATTATTATCAAAAGCTAATAACTGATTAAAATACTCAAAGTCTTTTTCTGGCTTAGAATAAGTTTCTCCTAGCAAAATAGCTTCAGGATACTTTTTATTTTCTAAAGATATAATAAACTCACTTTGATAATTCTGATCAAGCATATCCCAGTACTTTTTTCTATCATCAACAGATAAAGTAGAAAAAATAGAAGAAGCATTACTAACAAATAAATCTACAATAGTAATCTGATCTAAAAGATTATTAGATAACATATTACTAGATACATACTGCATTTCTTGGAATAAAGCTTCTATCTTTTCAACAGGATTATCTAAAACATTTAAATACTCTAAAAAACTTTGAAACGTAGCAGGTGTATAAACTTGCAATTTAGAAGAGCCTTCTTTTACAGATTGAATCTCACTCTGTAACTTATCTAATTCAGTAACAAAGGAAGAAAGCGTCATATCAAGTGCCACTCCATCTAAAGTAGATGAACTTTCATCATATTGCTTTAAAATTTTCGAAAGTCTCTGATAATAGACTGCCTGCATTTCAATAGGAAGCTCTGTAACCATACTTTGAATATTACCAGTAAGTTGCAAAAAAGTCATACTATTAGTAACAGAAGGAATTACTTCTTCATTTACCGCATTCATCATTTTTTTATCTTGATTAGGATTAACTAAATAAACATTCTGATTAGCATACTGTAATATCATATTATAATGTTCTACACCGTGATGTGCTTTAACATATTGATCTATCATATCAGGAGAAGAAATAGTATCACTAAAAGCAGCACCATCCTCAAAAACACAAAACGAAATAGAAGGATCCATAGAGCTTTCTAATCTATCTTTTTGTCTCAAAACTGACTTATGATTTGTATAATGTTGATAAGACATAACAGGTATACTAATACCAGTAGCAATATCAATAACATAACCTTTCTGATCAGCATCAGGAATAACAAACAATTCCACTTCTTCTGCTTCTTTTAAAAGTCTCTGAAAAGCCTTAGAATAAGACTGAAAAAAGCCATGATACTCTAAATCTTTAGGAAAACCATCTTTATAATAATAAGCACTCGTCTTGTAAACATTATCGTAATTACTCATAAAAACCACCCTTTTTTGCAAAAACTTTAGCGTCATCTAACTTACTATAACAAGAAACAGTATCAATCACATAACCTCTTAAAAAATCACTATCACGTTCTAGTAATCCCTGTTTATCACGATTTAATTGACGTAACATAGAAACAACTTCAACATCTCCATCACTAAAAGTAATCTTATCAATATGATTATCAATAACGGTTGATAACTGTTGAATAGTAAAATCATTCATAAAAGTAACAGAATTTCTTTGATCAACTTCATCTAAAATTAATAACTGTTGAAATAAAGCTTCATATATTTTATTTTGTGCTTCTAAACTAGCCAGTAAGTTTTTAGGATGTAAAGCACTTTGCTGCCTAAAATTAACAGAAAAATAATATAAATTTCGAAAATTATTAACAGAATCTGTAGACTCACATATCAAATAATCAATATAAGTATCTACCCAGTTAAAATCATCCATATAAGACTTTTCTTCATCAGAAATAAGGCCTTCAATATCAACAAGTTCTTTCAAAAAAGAATTATCAATTTCTGCTTCTGTTTGAAAAGACAAAATACTTCTATCAAGCTCTACAATCTGAAAATCTCTCTTTTGAAGTGTGCTTTCCAATTTATTCTGAAGTTCTTGCTTTTTAGAAACAGGAATTCTAGATAATATAATCTGTTGCCTTAGTTTTAATATATTAGTAATAGAATTAGAAAAAGTAGAATCATCAAAAGAAAGTAAAATATTATGATTATCAGAATTGTCTTCTAAAACTTCTTCTTCATCAGATACATTGTCATCTGTATGAAGAATTTCAGAAGATAGTAAAACATTATTTTTTTCTAAATAAGAATTTAATTTAAATGGAAAATCAGCATAATGTTTTTTATACTCTTTAATTTCTAGTTTAGAGGGAACAATTAAAGACTTATCATCTCTAGGCATAAAGACAAAGAAAGATAATAAATCATTATCAGTTCCCTCTCTACCATTCACCATAAGAGTTGCATCTCCTGTTTTTTCATCTAACTGATAATAGACATAAGGAATTTCCCTTTTTGTTCTAACTTCACGTAATTTTCCATCTCTACCAAACTTAACACATAGCTTTTCTAACATAGTATCACTAAATTGAAAATCATGAAATTTCAAGTCATAAAAGATAGTTTGACCAAAATCTTCAATAGATTCATATCGGTCCTTCAAAGGAAGTTTAACACCATCTTCTAAATAAGTAGCAGGAACAAAATAAGTTTGATTCACCTGATAAGGACAAGAAACCGCCCCGGAAAAAATAGAATTTCTCTCACGCATAGTATAAGCAATTTTGATTCTAAAAGAAGAAGCATCCTGACGAGAAGACCTAACAAAACTAGAATCTGGAAAAAAAGAACTTAAATACTGATAACGTCTATCATAATTACTATATCTCTTTAAATATTGAATAACATCAGGAATAGAAACTGGATTTCGATAAAGATTAAAATCAACGACTCCATATCCAAAATCATCCAAATCACGATTTAAAAAATGCATAACATTAACAGGAACAGATTGCCTTGTAGCAGTACTGTATTTATGCATTTTCCAGGTATAATCAGAAGTATCCACTTCTTCAGAAACATATTCAATTCTACTGCCAATAATCGGTAATAATATAGCTGTTGAAATTTCTTGAATATAACCAGGTTTATCACTTTCAGTTACATAAATAACATCAGAATTGTAAGGATCATTTAAAATAGTAGAAGAAATATCTTGTATCATATCTTCTTCCAAAACCTGACCGGATAAATAACAAAGTTTCGTACAATAAACTTGCATAAATAGCCTCCTTATAAAAGTAAGCATATTATACAAAAAATATTTAAAAAAGTAAATATAACCATTAATAATAAACAATCATAGCTGAAAAACAAAATACTTGTTCTTCACTAAAAATCCCTATACTAACCTGATATTTAATATCAACAACTTCTCCATCTAAATCTTCTAAAAACTCATTAATATCACATTCTAAATCCTTTTCATCTTCTTCATCAAATATTTTAACTTTCACTTTCATCACCTTAAATAGTATAAAAAAAGTTTTCAACAAAAATTGTTGAAAACTAGTACAAATTTAATTTAATAACCAGTCGACAAGATTATCAATATATTTTTCATCAACTCGTATATCTTCACCTTTAAAACCAATCACAGGATGTAAACCATCTTTATTATGAAAATCTGAACCTATAGTCGCCTTTAACTTATGTTCTTTAGCAAACTCATTCCAAAAATTGACTTCATTAATTTTATTATTATTTTTATCAATATAAATATAATTAGCTTCTATTCCATCAGCATGCATCTCTTGAACCAGTCTTAAAGTATCTTCAGACATAAAATTATCTTCATATTTATAAGCAACAGGATGAGCAAGTACTACTTTACCTCCTACAAGTCGAATTAATTCTGCAGCTTCTACTGGAGTAACCGTATTCTTCTTAACATAAGCAGGGCACCCTTCATTCATAATAGTTTCAATAAACTCACCTTTTTCAGGAATATGTCCGAATACTTCTAATAACTTTTCCTTATTATCAGGATTATTAACAACATCTAGAGAAATATGAGCCTTAGTAACAGCTTCTATCTTATCAAGCTCCGAAGTATGAACAACATAACCTAACTCTTCTAATTTAGCTGCAACTCCATATAAATAATCATGTCTTGCATTTCTTAAGGATTTTAATTTATCTAAAAAAGTTTTATTATGTAAATCAAAATTATATCCCAATACATGAATACCACATTTTTTAATTTTAGTAGAAATCTCAACGGCAGGAATAATTAGAATATTTTTACTCTTTGCATATTGAAACAATTCATCACTATAAGCATCCACTGTATCATGATCTGCAATAGAAAGAATACTTACTCCATTTTTAACAGCTTCATCAATAATATCTTTAGGTGTCATAGCACCATCAGAACAATTAGTATGAATATGTAAATCAATTCGTTTTAACACAAAATCACCCTCTTTTAATGAATAATTCAAATTATTTATCTATAATATTTATGCTATATTATAAATAAGAAAAAATAGTTTTACAAGATATACCTTTTATTTCTTTATAAGTAACTTTTTATCCTGCACATAAGGTAAATCATTTTCTAAGGCAATCTCCGCTTTTGTAAGTTCTTGACCTAAGTAAAATGCATGATCCAAGTTACTAATATGAAAACAGCATTTATCACGTAAAGAAGTAGCAGTCTTGCCCTGATAAGACCTCTCTAAAACACCTTCTCTATTAAAGAAGGATACATCAATATTACCATTATTATTTTCGATAAAGAAATACCCTCTTTCATCTTCTTCACAAAAAGAAACATGACCATCAACATAAGGAGTAATATCTAAAAAATTTCTCTCATACACATGGGCAGAACCAGTAACAGTATTAACATATCCTTTATCAAGGCCTAATGCTTTACATAAAACATCTTGTATCTTTAAAATACCATATATATTTCTAGGAAAACCATTATAAACATCATTTGCTCTTAAATAAGCAATCATATACAATTTATTATCTTGCACAATTGCCTGATATAAATCAATACACGGAACTTCATCAACAAAAGTTTCTATTGCTGGATTCCAAAGTACCGCAACTGCTCTTCTAGAATAAAGTTTATTTTGTAAAGTTTCAATTAAATACTGTAACTGATCTACATTACTATAATTACGAAGTCTTTCACCATAAGTATATTGTAAATCATCAGGTTTATCTTTAGAAAGCAACGTATTAGCATACAAATTCAACTCTTCCTCTGTAATTCCTAATTCTCCTACCATAGAAGGATGATTTAAATCTTCTTCTCGAACAATGATAGACAAATCCATAAGTTCCATTTGCTTCTCATCATAATCAGAAAGTTTCAAATTACCATAGGTACCAATAAGTTTTAAACTACGCATCCAAGCTTCTTTTACAGTACTAGCTCTTACCATAAAACCTATTTTTTCACTAGCCAAATTTTGTTTAGTTTCCACAACTTCTAAAGAAAACTCTTCTACACCATCTCTCCAAAGAGAAGAAGCAGTAGTAGGCAACTTTTCTATAGTATCGTTTAATCTATCACTAGAAACAACGGTAACATGATTTTTAAAATACTCACAAAACTCATGAATATTTTCTTTGGAGAACTGAAATTTCTTTTGAAAACGTATATCTTCCGTCTCAAGGAAATACAAAAATTCACGAATACTATCACACATCCTAGAATGAACATCAGAATCTTCTAATAAAAGCAAATGCGAAATCTGTGGATTTAAAAACAAATTAGCAATAATAAAATTAATACCATTCTTAGTATATAAAGGGCCAATAGAGACAACTTTCTCCAAAGCATCACTAGATAATTCATCATGAATTAATCTTGGTGTCTTCCAACCTGTAATAATACCAACACCATTTGCTTTTTCTTCATCAAATAACACAACATTAGGATAATACTTTAACATAACATCACTCTTTCTAGTCTATATCAGAATAACATAAAAAAGCGAAAAAGATATGTTGCATTTGCAACAAAAAAGAAGAATTAATAAACTCCTCTTTTGACAACATTACTAGTATAAGTAACTTCCTTTCGGCATTATTTAACAACAATATTAACAATCTTTCCTTTGATAACTATCACTTTAACAATATCTTTACCATCAGTATGACGTTTAACATTTTCGGCATTCAATGCTTTTTCTTTAATTACATCTTCGTTATCATCAACAGAAATCATAATAGTTGCTCGAACCTTGCCATTTACTTGAACAGCAATTTCTTTTTCCTTCTCAACTAGACAAGTCTCATCATAAGTAGGCCAACTAGCATAACAAATAGAATCATAACCAAGTTGTTCATTTAACTCTTCTGTCATATGTGGCGCAACAGGATTTAAAAGTATTAATAACAAACGATAATCTTCTTTTGTAATACTTTCCAAATCATCATAAGCATTAGCCAAAATCATCAAAGCAGAAATATATGTATTATAACTCATTCTTGCTAAATCATCAGTAACTGCCTTAATTGTTTTGTTTTGAATAACAACTAAACTATCACTATAGCCAGCTTTATCATTTACTTTTTGAGCTAAGCGCTCAACTTTATCCAAGAAACGCTTACATCCTCTTAAAGATTCTGTACTCCAAGGAGCATCCTGTTGATAATCTCCCATAAACATTTCATAAGTACGTAAAGTATCAGCCCCATATTCTTTAACAATATCATCAGGATTAATAACATTTCCTTTAGATTTACTCATCTTCTGATTATCAGGTCCCAATACCATACCATGACTAACACGTACATCAATCATTTCCTTATTAGGAACAAGCCCTATATTATATAAGAATTGTACCCAGAATCTTGCATAAAGTAAGTGACGTGCCGTATGTTCCATACCACCATTATACCAATTAACCTTTTGCCAATATTTCATAGCATCCATAGAAGCAAACTCTTTATCGTTATGAGCATCCATAAATCTTAAGAAATACCAACTTGATCCTGCCCAGTTAGGCATCGTATCAGTCTCTCTCTTAGCAGGTCCACCACAACAAGGACAAATAGTGTTTACCCAGTCCGTAATTTTAGCAAGAGGGCTTTCACCAGTATCAGTAGGTTCATATTCAGCAACATCAGGAAGTAGTAATGGTAATTCTTCTTCCTTCATAGGTTGCCATCCACACTTCTCACAATAAATCATTGGTATTGGTTCTCCCCAGAAACGTTGTCTAGAAAAAATCCAATCTTGTAAACGATAATTTACCTTTTCACGTCCTAAACCTTTTTCTTTTAAATATTCAAGCATTCTAGCAATAGAGTCCTTCTTATTAGTAAATCCATTCAAGAAACCAGAATTAATCATCTTACCATCACCAGTATAAGCTCCCTTACTTAAATCTCCACCTTCGATTACTTGAACAATAGGAATATTAAACTTTTTAGCAAATTCATAATCTCTTTCATCATGAGCAGGAACCGCCATAATCGCACCAGTACCATATCCCATCATAACATAGTCAGATATAAATACTTCCACAGCCTTTTCAGTAATAGGATTAATAACAGTAATACCTTCTAGTTTTACACCAGTCTTATCTTTATTAACTTCTGTTCTCTCAAAAGCACTCTTACTTTTAGCAAACTCTTGATATTTCTTTACTTCATCCATATTCGTAATAAGAGAAGAAAGTTTCTCTAAAACAGGATGTTCAGGAGCAAGTACCATAAAAGTAACACCAAATAAAGTATCACATCTAGTAGTATAAACAGTTAACTTATCTCCAGTCTCTTGTACAGTAAAATCAACTTCTGCACCAGTAGACTTACCAATCCAATTAATTTGACCTAACTTAACACGATCCGCAAAATGAGTATCATCTAAACCTTTAAGTAAATCTTCCGCATAATCACTCATACGAAGCATCCATTGTTCTTTCTCTTTTTGAACAACTTTACTACCACATCTTTCACATACTCCACCTGCAGCATCTTCATTAGATAAAACACTCTTACAAGTAGGACACCAGTTAACATCTTTTTTTGCTTTATAAGCCATACCATGTTTATAAAATTGTAAAAATTGCCATTGTGTCCATTTATAATATTCAGGATCTGTAGTAGAAAACTCACGGTCCCAGTCAAATGAAAATCCTAGAGATTGCATTTGACCTTTAAAAGTATGAATATTTTCTTTTACTGCATCCTTTGGATGAATATGATTCTTTATAGCATATTGTTCTGCAGGAGCTCCAAAAGCATCCCATCCCATAGGAAACAAAACATTATAACCTTGCATTCTTTTCACTCTAGCAAGTACATCTTGCGCCGTATAACTCCGAACATGTCCGACATGAAGTCCAGCCCCAGAAGGATAAGGAAATTCTACTAATATATAATAAGGAGTTTTGCTTTTATCTCCTGTAACTGCTTGAAAACAATGATGTTCTTGCCAATAACTTTGCCACTTCTTCTCAATTTCACTAAAATTACGCATCTTTTGTCATTCCTCTCTTTCTATAAAACATACCAACTAAATGATAACTTAATAATATGACAGGTAAAACCAATATCAAAATTGCAAGTATTTGACCTAAATAAGAATCAAAAATCATCACAATCGATACAATAAATGCAATATCAAACGAAGATACTAAAGCAATAATCTGTAGCAATTGTGGATAATCAACTTTCCTCATATTTAAGTGATACCGATTAATTAAATATTTAACTTCCATAGGATACTTTTTACTTTTATTTTTTTTAGCTTTTCTAACAATAAAAATTTCATAAACCAGTAATACTAACAAAAAACATAATAAGAATAAAATTAACTCTTCTAGCATAAAACCTCCTATAAAAAAACGCCCTTATAAACATAAGGACGAAATATCGCGGTACCACCTTACTTCATAGTAATACTATGCAGCTTTACTGAGATAAAGGTCTAACCCTACATATTTAAAAGCTAATCAAGTTCATATACTACTTATATTTACCTTCCACCAGCAGTAAACTCTCTATCATAAGCACATATATTACTACTATCAGCAATATGTCAACATGCTATTAGTATAGTAAATTTTTATAATTTTGACAAGCATTTTCTAACTAAATTCACTAATATATTCAAGTAGTCGTAAGAACAACTGAATATACTCCTTAGAAAGACCTTGCTTTTTCAACTTACGTATCTGAATACGTTTTTGACTAACCGTATCCTTACCAAACATTATTTTAGCAATATCTTCTTTTAAATAAGTATTAATCTGTAAGTCCACCAAAATACTTTCAATATCATCATTAATCAAACGAATAGCATCAATCTCAATATCTCTTCCCTTACAATTAACTGTTAACTGTCCAACCGTAGGACAATCAAAGATTTCAACAACGAAGTCATTACCATCAATAGATGAAGTAATAGGAATCTTCTGGGAATTAAAATAAGCTGTAACATCTTGTGCTTGTTTTGTATTTCTAAATACTAATTTATAATTTCTCTTTTCAGGAACAATACCACTTTTACCATCAATAGAACGAATAATAACAGTATAATTATTACGTAAATAGTTATAATCAATAGAAGTCTTCAAGAAGTAACCTTCTTTATATAAGGAAGTAATACCATCATCTTCATATAAAGTATAAGTATTAGACACACCTGGAAAAATCTGAATTTCCATATCCGTTGGAAGTCCTACGTTATTATAATCACTTCTATTTGATAACGGAATAATACTTCCTGCATGTGCAAATACTGGATAATCTTCTTCTTTAAAGAAAGAAACATACTTTTTATTTCCAGGAAACTTCTTTCCTGTTTTAAAATCATACCAAATACCATCAGGAATAAAGAATCGATGTACGGTACGATTCATCGTCAAATCTTTTTTATTTAGGATTGGACAAACTAATAACTGTGAACCAAAATAATACTGATTTTTATAAAGTTCATCATCATAGACCCAGAGATAATTATAATAAAATGGTTGAATAAGTGGTGTACCAGCTTTTGTATAATTATATGCCTCTGTATATAAATAAGGAATTAAACGATGACGAAGCCGTAAATATTCAGCAGCAATATTTTCTGTTTTTACATCCCAGAGCCAAGGTTCTCTCTTATAATATGGACCGCGTGCACCATGGAAACGTAATATTGGAGAATAAACACTAAGTTGTAAATACCGAATATAAAGCTCATTCTCTTCAATACCACCATGATTACCACCAACATCATGACTCCACCAGCTAACACCAATATTAGCAGCATTTAAATATTGAAATGGCAATTTTTTCAAAGCATCCCAACTAACTTCACTACTACCACCATAAAGGATAGGATAACGATGTGCTCCATAAATCCCACATCGAGAAAGAATCATACTTCTTCTATCAGGCTTTCTACCAGAATCCAAATACAAAAAATGATTAAGTACCCAGAGATTTGTAGGATTACTATCTCCTTTATAATCATTCCAAAAGAAATCTACACCAACAGCTTCCAAAGGATGTAAAAAAGCTTTCAATAATACATCTAAAATTTTAGGATTTAATGGATCAAATAAAATAATCTTATTATCAGTAACACCTAAAAATTCACTTGCTTGTTTATAGTATTGTTCATGAGGATAAAAACCCCCTTCAGGATTAATACAAAGCCCTACACGAATACCCCTAGCATGAAATTTATCAATCATAGCCTTAGGATTACGAAACAAATTACTATTAAAGGTATATCCCACTTTTAAAGAAGTGTAATCACCTACATTACGATAATGCCAATCATGATCAAATAACATAACCGAAATAGGAATCTTTTTTTTCTCAAATTTCTTTAATAACTCCGTAGTAGAAAAATCATCATAAGTAATATTTCTACTCCACCAATTACCAAGAGCATATCTTGGTATCATAGCGGGAGAACCTGTTAATTTAAAATAATCAAATAAGGCCTGTTTAAAATCGCGATCATACATAAAAACATAAACATCAATATGATCAGTAGGAGGATTATCCAAAGTACCATCCTCCATAATTACTTTATTATGGCTATCATCAATAGAGGCAAAGCCATCCAAAGAATAAAGTCCTCGACATAAATTTTTATCAACATCAACATCTACACCTATAAGATTACCCATCATATTTCTAGCCTCAGGATGACCATAATACCAATCCTTATTACGATCTCTTTCATGACTAGATAAAGTAATTTTTAAATTTTTCATAGGATCAACCTTTGTACCTATAAAAGGTTTCTGTCTCACATAAGCAAGATGAAAATATTTCGTAGTAATCTCTAAAAATTGTGCATCTTGTTTAACTTGAAATTCAGGAAAACCCAAATCTCTACGCACAATAAGTTGCGTAGGACGATCTACAAAAGTCCCGCTAGGTGAATACTCTAAGCGAATAATTCTTTCTGTAATAACAGTAAAACGATAATTTTTACCCTTAATTATGGTTTTATCATCGCTTTTTGCACGCGTATAATCTACTTCAAATTGTTTTCCAAGTGGATACATACCAACACCTTCTTATTATTCTAGTAACATAATATCATAATTTAGAAAATATTCCAAGAAAAAAATAGCAATCGCTATTTTCTATAAATGGAAATAATAAGTGTCCGCACATCTAATTACCTAAATGTAAGTTATTTTATTGATTTAATAGTAACATGTTTGAACTTTTGTAGTCAAACATTGCACGTGGATAATTATTTATCCAATC
>JAGHJJ010000094.1 GCA_017886705.1 Bacilli bacterium
AGTTTTCTTAATAGGGTTCTCCTTAACTGTTCGTAAGACCTCCCGTGGTAAGACATATAACTTTCCTCATTTAACCACTTACTTTACCACATAAAGTTACGGGTATCTTTTGGACTTTAGTTTGTGTAGCAACCTTATCCGTTTATGTAGCCTTATAGTAAATTTCTGTTCGTTGGTTCATGATTTTGTTCCACACTTCCTTTAGCCCTAACATCACTGTTGATGCGTTGTGCTTCTCTAACACTTCGTTGATACCTACGCGTGTAAGGGACTTTCACCCTCTAGCTATATGCCATGCACGGCACACTACAAAAAAAGATTGTAAAAATTTACAACCTTTTTATAAAACTATTACATAGATATTATAAATTATTTAGATACCTGTTTACAAAATCTGTTAGAGGAATATATTCTAGCAAATAGTCATCATTTTTATATTTTTCTATCTCTTTTTTATGATTAGTATAGTATTTTTTGACTTTGTCTTGTATCCTCTTTGTAGCAGCGTCAAAGTCTGGTGATCCATTATATAAGGCTCCATAATATTTAATTTTTTCTGGTTCTGTTTTTGCCATCATATATTTAATTACTTCAAATCTTGAAAAATAAATGGTGTTGTTACTTTTCCTTTTTAAAACACAAACATTTAGTTCTGTTGGTAAAATTATTTTACTGGTACAACCGTTTTCAAAATTTCTTTCATTTTTTATATTTTCTCCATCAAATTGTAAATATACTCCATCTTTTAAATAATCACATAGATCTTTTGATTTTAAAACTTGCTCTTCTAATTTTTTATCTGCTAACATTTCTTTTTTCATTTTTATATTATTATATACGATGTCAAAATCTACGAATAAAGCTATTGCACCTTCGAAGCCTTCTGAGAAAAAAACTTTAATTTTTGTATCATTAATTAATTTACTATTTTTTTCATTTCTTGGAGTTAGTCCTTGTTTACTAATAGAACTTAATCTATCAAAAGTTGTCATGTGGTAACAATCCATGATTCTACCTCTTCTTTCTAAATAATAATTTATTTCAATCTAACTTATATTTTTACTAGCTCTTATCTTTTATCTTTCCATTCATGATAAAGTATATCTTTTAAAACCAACATACTATCTAAATCGTTATAATGATATTTTACTTGCAAATCTGTTAACGTTTCTCTAATTTGTCTTGCATATTTATCAATGTCTACTTCTTGCTGATAAGTTGCTAAAACAGGATATTTTTTACTCCAAGCATTGGTCCAATTTATTTTTGCTTCTTTTTTCTCATCTGTATTTTTTATTACTTCTTCTATTTCTTTTTGATCTAGGTCAACATCCATTAATTCATCTAAAGATAGTCCGTAAATTTTTGCTAGTTTTTTAGCCTGATAAATATCTGGTACAGTTTCTTCTGTTTCCCATTTAGAAATTGTCTGTCTACTAACACCTAATTTTTCTGCCACTTCTTCTTGTGATAAACCTTTCTTTTTTCTAGAATTATATAAACTATTTCCTAAACTCATACTTATACCTCCAGACTTAATATATCATGTTACAAAATTATTTTCTAGCAAATATCATTTACAATTATGCTCGCTTTCTTAACATTTTAACAATCCACTTTATGATTAATCTTTCAAAAAATTATTAATTACTATTGCAAGTTCCTCAGGATTTTCTTCATTTACGATATGTCCTGTGTTATTCATTATTTTTAACTGTGAGTTTTTAATATTTTCAGATAAATAATAGGAAGACTTGATATTTGCTTTATCCTTCTTACCACATATGATTAAAGTTTTACATTTGATATTTTGAACATTACCACTAAAATCTAAATTTTTCATAGAATTTCCTAAAATAAATGTATCTTTTTTATTAAAAGCCATACTTTCAAAAAGAGATTTTGGTAAAAATTTAAAAATTATATTTTGAATACGAAACATTACTCTTGGTACTTTATATGGTGTACCGATTAAAATAAGCGAATTTACTTTTCCTGGAAAATCCAATGCATAATTTAAGGCTAGAATACCACCTAAAGAAAGACCACATAAATTAATTTTTCCATCAATCTTATTGCAATACTCTCTAAATTGAGAATATAAATTACTATAACTTGCTTCTTTCCCATTTAAGATTATAGATAAATCAGGAGTCAATATATCTTTTTTGTTTTCCATATAGGAAATCATCTTGTCCCAGCTTTTTGCTTTGTGACCTGAACCATGAATTAAAATTAATTTCATAACTACCTCCACTCCTCATTATTAAAATTATATATTAGAAATATATTCTTAGCTACCAATTACAATCGGAATTTTGTCACTTAATTTTAACATTTCTATAATTTTTCATTTGTCATTTACAAAACTTATCTATGTTATCTTTATCGTATTTTTGATTTTTAATTACTCTAAATATTTCATTATCTTTATTTACATTACATCTTATTACATCATAAAATGGCGTGTCATAATAGATAACATCTTCACCTGAAATTTTTACCAAAGAAAATCTCGGTGCTTGATGAATGTTAATCACTCCAATATAATCTATCATCATCAATAGCAATATAAATATTAAGAAATAGCCAAAGTTACAAATTAATCTTTTTCCATATGTTAATCTCTTAGTAAATCTACTCACTCCTATTAAAGAAATTATTCCTCCAAAAACTGAATAAATAGAACCCCAACTACTTTCACTAGGAAATATTCCAACAGCAGTAATAGAAATCAAAACCCCAAAGACTATTAATATCAAACCAATAAAAATATTTCGACTTTCAATTTTCTTATTTGAATAATCTATGGTATTGATGATATTTTCTTCTAATTTGTCCCGATATTCTTTTTCTTTTACTTTTTCACCACTCATCAAATCATTTAAAGAAATATTAAGTTCCTCACACAATGGTTTAAATAAAGATAAGTCTGGCATATTTCTTCCATTTTCCCAATTACTAATAGATTTTTCAGTTACACCTAACTTCTCTCCAAGTTCAGATTGCGTCATCTTTCTTTGTCTTCGACATTCAGCAATAAACTTTCCTATTTTTTCTTGATTCATAATTTTTCTCCTTTCACATTAACATCATATAATGTAAAAGTCATTTTTAACAGGAAACATTTCTAGAGTTTTACTAATCATGAAATTATAATTGATAGTCATTAAAGAGTTTGGTTTAAAAAAATAATTGTTGTTAATATAAAGAAAACACCATAGAAAATAGAAGCTCTAATTTCCTTTTTATCTTTTGTATATTTATATTTATTATAACTATATGTCATACGATATACAAACCAAATCATAGCAAATCCTAAACAATTCATTTCCTTTTTACCATAATAAATTAATAAAACTAGTGTAACAATAGTAAATACATCTACTCCATTTTTAGATGATTTCAAGTCATAAAGTTCTGTAAGATTAACAATATTTTCATCCGCTTTATTTATTATATCTTCTGTTTTAATTTCTTCTCCTGAAAGAATCTCATTGATAGTAACATCTAATATTTGACTTAATGGCTTTAATAATGACATATCCATCAAACATAATCCACGTTCCCATTTACTGACTGCATTAATACTTACACCTAATTTTTCAGCAATTTGTTCTTGAGTTAAGTTTTTTCCTTTTCTTTTTTGAGCAATAAATTTTCCTATCTTCTCTTGATTCATAATTATCCCTCACTTCAAGAATAATATTACCAATTATTATCTCATTTTTACACATACCACTGGTTTAATTTTACAAATTACTATTTATTTAACGAATCACTAAATTGTAATTTATTATTAAATAACTGAAAAAACAATTAACAAAATCCCAACTATTACAAAAATACCAGCCCATATTCTAAGAACAATTTTCATTTTAGGATTTTTTAATAATTTATCTGGAATCCTAGGACTTTTAAGTCTCATAAAAAACTGAGGAACTAAAAACATAAAAAATGCAACTATCGTAATTAAAATCCCTGTAACTAGCATACTATACCTCCTATTTGCAAATTATAATTTATACAAATCTTTTTAGACCTTTTTAAATACTAAAATTGCTTTTGCTGTTCCTGTAATTGACATGGTAACTAATTCATAACCTTCTTGTGACATTTCATTAGCTTTTTTTTCTACTTTCTGTGCCATATCGTCTGCTTTTGGAGAATATTCTATAACAACCGTTTTATACATTTTAACACCACCTATATCTATTTTTTATTTTCTTCTTTTGCACCTTTATTCAGATATATACTACCTAAACATATAAACACTGAACCGATACAAAAATAAACAACACCTGAACTACTATCACCATCCTGAAAAAAACTAATCAATGAAACGATATAAAAGCAAACAGCAGCAATATAATATTACTATTCTATTTGTTTTATTAGCATCAATTTTTACAGATTTCATAATCTTTCCTACTCATTCCTGTTGTTTTAATATATTTTTCAAGACAATCAACTCCATAAATTGCAAATTTGTATTATACTTTTAAATCATTTTCTCCCGGGCTTTGAACATTTATAGTTACAAATCTTAATTTTTCTTTGTTATCATAAGCCTTGTTTAATATCATATATCCATTAACTGTGCTAACAGAATATCTTTTCATAATACTCTTTAAATTATTAAATAATTCGCTGCTTCTTTCATCATCATACCAAATTGTAGATACAGTTGTAGGCAAAATAGTATGTTTATCATATAATCCACCTAAATCAATAACAATACTTGTTGGATTTAACTTTTGATATATATGTTTATAATTATCAAGTTGAACTGTTTCATTGTCTTTTATAACAAGATACTCATTTCCTATATGACACCCGTTAAGAGAAAACCAAAGTTATTAATTTTAGTAATATCTGTCACTTTATTGCTATCACTTTTACCACATTTATAATATTTAATTATATTATTCTTTTGAAATTCATTAAATATACTATCTAAATCTTTTTTCGTTCCAAACACTTTGAAACTTCTTAAACTCATTTTACTTTATCCCCTCTACAAACTACTAATTTATTCAACAATATCTTCACCATTATTTGGATTACACTCTAAATACTTCTTTTCAAAATCAGCATCATCATACATATTCTTTAAGTGAATATAAGTAGATAATAATACACTTATAACCTCTAAATATGTATGATATGGTTCATTTCTTGACACTGAAATGTGAATTAAAGATTGCGAAAATTGCGGGTAAGTTATTCTTACTAAAGAATCTAAATATTCAAAATTATCTTCTTGATTAATATAGGATACATTTTTGTAATCCAACATAATTCTAAATAAATCTAAATATAAATCTGTTATCATATTTATAATTTCTTTGTATTTTTCATAATCATCTCGATCATATAAGTTTTTTATTTCCATATAAATTTTCTCCTTCCACAAATGGTAGTGTGAATAGTTTCATACACTACCATTTGTTTTTTATTTATATTTCAATGATTTTCTATAATTTTTTAAATCATAAGACCAAAATGTAGAATTGTTGTATTCTTTAATTTTTTTCATTTCCTTCTCTTGGCTCTCCAATAGTTTGATATATTTCTTCATATTTCATAGGTGGTATGATAAAAATTAAATTATCATATATTACCTTATCATCGGTTCCCCACCAGTTAGGATAATTACTTAATATATCAGCAAGTTCAAAAGCAGTCATAACAAAAATAAATATTTTAAGATTAAATTCATTTTTTATAATTCTATTAATATCTCTCAATGATAGAATCTTTATTATCTATATCACTTTCAAAAATAACATTACCACTATTAAGATAAGTAGAAACATTTTGATAGTTATTTTTCTCTAACTCCAATTTCAATTCACTCATTGAAATTTTATCTTTACCACTTATATTAATTCCTCTTAATAATGCTATATACTTCATAATATCTCCTGCTTTCATGCTATTATAAATCTACCAAACTATCTTCATAATCTTTAACATAATACTTTATATTCTTTGTACCTTTTGAAATAATTGTATGTCCTTCTTCCTCTAGTAATCTTTTTTGCAATTCTACTGCTTCAGGATACTTAACATTTAACTCACCATTTGATTTTAATATTCTCCAATAAGGAGTAATGTCAGTAGTTCTTTGATAACTAGCCCAAGCTACAATATTTACAAATATTCCAGCTGTCATTGGATCTGTAAAATCTGCATTGTTTTGCCTTGCAAGATAATCTCTCATTTGCCCTACCGTAATCAAATTCCCTTTTGGAACTTTTTTCATGAGTCGATCATAATAAATTGGCGGTGCAAAAAACATTTTAGTTCCACCATATTTTTTTATTGTTTTCTCATCCTTCACAATTTGTATTTTAGGCATATCTTTACTATTTTTCATCATAGCATTAAAATCTTTTTTATTTTCTTTTGTCACGAAGTTCACCATCCTTCAAATTACTACTTTGTATTATCAAGAACAAAAGAATTAAGTAAACTTAATTCGCCTTGGGCGTCACCTTCCAAGTTTCCTGCTTCATAGACTAGGTATCCCTACTTCTCCACAGGCTTAACATCCGATAGTCGCTACCGTAGTTTTTCTTTTGTTTCTTTCTTTTCTATTTTAATTCCATCATATAT
>JAGHJJ010000095.1 GCA_017886705.1 Bacilli bacterium
ATAGATAAAGTGATTAACATTAATTTATCTGATATAGAGCAATCAAGAATAGATAGTGTCGTTCTTCGCTTTTCTAAAGAGAATAGGAATATCATTGCTGATGTTATTGAAGGACAATATGCAACAACTCCTATACCACCAGAACTTACTAGAAATTCAAATGTTTATGAATTGCGATTATGTAATATCTATGTCAATAAAGAAATAGATCAAATAACTACTGCAATGATTGAAGATTGCAGATTTAATTCTGAAGATTGTGGTCAAGTTGTTGGTGCTGTTCAACAACTTGATACTACAGATATATTTGCACAATATGAAGAAGTCTTTAATTCTTTGTTCGAACAAATGAAAGGTATAATTAATGATGATACAGGTGGTTCAATACTTAATGAATTAAACGACTTAAAAGCTGATGTTATCTATATCGGTACTTGTACCGATGAAGAACTGGAAGCTGCAATGGATGCTAGCGATTAAAAAGGAGGTAATATATCAATGAATAAATTAAATATTAAAAAATGTTGGGGGGGGGGAGCTTTTAAGCTTAACCTCTCTGGAGGTAGCAGGCTATGAATGATGTATTAACAAAGAAAAATGATGAAATATATAATCCCAAAATTCCTCGCTATGAAAGAACTATTCTTTATAAAAATATTGAGAAAAAGACAGGTGAAAAATGGATTGATGGTAAACCTATTTATCGTAGAGTGATTGATACTACAACTAACAATGTTCAAAGTATCATAAATTCAATGAACATAGACCAACTTATTTTAATTTATGGCTGGGCAGAATCTGATTACGATCAAAGCTGGCCATTTCCTAATCCTAATCCGCCTGAAGAAGGATATAAAAGTATCATTTCTCGAAATAGAACATCCAAAGCATTTTCTGTGTCATTTGGTAATTTTTATCGAAGTACAGATAATGCTAAGATAGTTTTAAAATACACTAAGACAACGGATACAAGTTCATAGTAATAAGTAAATAAAGCATAAATTATGAATGAATGTTTAAAAGATAAGGAAGGAAACATTTTAGATCCAAAAATTCCAAGATACGAAAACTTAAAGAACAATACTATAATTTCTGGTACTGCAATTAAGTCAATTCAAGGTACGATGGTAAGATATACTGCTACAAATTCTGTAGTGATGTTTACATTTCAAGAGTTAAATGAATTATTTGGAGTTGATAATTGTACGTATGGAAACATTTTAGCTTTTGTTTGCAATGGTGATGGTAATGCTAATAGCGTACATTTTAATTGCGCAACACTAGCTGATGATTCAGTTTATGCTACATTTGATACACAGATTAATAGTACTGTTAGAATTAATTATATTATTTTCTACTTAGGATAATAGGAGGTGAGATATGAAAATAACTGTAAATAAAGATAACGTTAAAATAGAAGAGTTTGATGTGGTTCATGAAGGAGAGCATAGAGTAAATAAATGCTCTTTTTCATTCTCTGAAGAGTATACAGAGGAGCTAGTAAAGAAAGCAATATTTACATCACAAAATAGCTCTGTTGAAGTAGCAATCATCAACAATGAGTGTAATATTCCTACAGAAATACTAAAAGCACGAAATATAGTGTTATTAGGTGTTTATGCTTATAAAGTAACAGAGGATAAATTAGATTTTAGATACAGTCCTGGTCCCGATGCATTTAAGGTTAATAGTGGTAGTTATATTGGAGGAGCAAACGAATCAGAAGAGATAACACCAAGCCAGTTTGAACAGTACATGCAAGCTTTAAATGATGGACTAAATAAGGTTGAACAATCTTTAAACAAAATGGATTCAGCGACTTCTTCAGCAACGCAATTAGTTGATAAAATAGAGCAGAAGTTAGAAAACGGAGAATTTATTGGTCCAGAAGGTTCACAGGGTATTCAAGGTGTTCCTGGAACAAATGGTAAGGATGGAGTAGGAATTACTACAATAACATCAGGCCAGTCTACTGTAGAAGAAGACAAGACTATTACACCAATTACAGTAAATAAAACTGATGGAAGTAGTCAAGTTTTTAACGTAGAAGCTAAGAACGGACTTGATGGCCAAAATGGTCAAGATGGAAAAGATGGTGTTAATGGTCAAGACGGTTTAACTCCGACTATAGGAGACAACGGTAACTGGTTTCTTGGAGACACAGACACAGGAAAGCCATCAAGAGGAGAAGTAGGACCTAGTCCTGATTTAAGTGATTATGTTAAGAATACGGATTACGCTAGTTATAGTAAAGGTGGTGTCATAAAAACTGATGCATATTCTGTAGAAACTGATAGTAATGGATTTTTACGAGGTAAAATATTGACTAAAGAACAATTTGTTGCAACAGGAAATAGTGATATTATCAGTAAAGGAACCATGGAAAACATCAAAGATGATTATGTAGAAAGCTCTAATCCAGTAATAACACTCAACAATACTTTAGATAATCTTGTAAGAAAAAACAGAGTATCAGATTACATCATTAGTTTAAAGGATGCACTAAAATACAAAGTATTTGAATTCTTGGTGCACGGCAAAACCAAACAAGAGACCATGACTGGGAAGAATTTGTTTGATTATAATAATGTGGTATCTTCAAGTCACGGTTTAAATGTCTCACTTAATGAAAATGGTAGTATAACTGTAGTTGGTAATCCAGATACTAATTATATTGATATTGTTCCGCCTACAAATTATGATAGAATATTAGAAGATGGGGAAACATATACTGTTTCTCAAGATGTACCAGGATACATATATTTACAGATTGGTATTGTACCAAAAGATGGTAGTGCTACAGTATATGTAACAAGTTCTAATTCATCTTCTGCAAAAGAATTTTCTTTTACAGTAGATAAAACAAAATATACTTATACAGCAGAAATTCAATCAGGAACAATGGCAAGCTTAGGTAATAATGTTAATTTTACTGCTAAATTTCAGTTAGAAAAAGGATCAAAGGCAACCGAATTTGAAAAATACACAGGAAGGCAACCAAGCCCTAATACAGATTATCCACAAGAGATTACAACTTTAAGTTTCAATAAAATTACTAGATGTGGGAAAAATATTTTTGACTATAATAAATTTCTTGGTGACATAGGAGATTCATTGATTATTGAAGGAACAAATAATCATTTTACTTATACATGCAATAATTCAATTGCTTCAACCTTAGGAATATTTAAATTTAACTTCAAAGAAAAAAAGAGTTATTCCTTTAGTGGTAAAATTAGTTCAGGTTCTGCAAATGGTGCTATGAAAGTTATATATACAGATGAAACTTCGTTTTATATATATAGTAAATGGGACGGAACTTCTTTATCAGAAGAATTCTTTAAAACAACTGATAAAACAAAAACTATTAAACAAATAGAAATTTCTAGTTATGGTAATGGTACTGTTTTTGAATTAACAGATTTTATGATTTCAGAAGGTTCAACAGCTACAGAATACGAACCATATCAAGGACAAACCTATGACATAGACTTACAAGGTAACGAAATGGTTGAGTTACCAAATGGAGTTAAAGATGAGTTGGTTATTGATAAATATGGTAATGTTAGCTTAATTAAGAATGTTGGCAAGGTTGTTTTTGATGGTAGTGAAGATGAATATTGGACTAATACTTATGGAACTAATTTATTTGATTTGCAAGATTATTTTAATAGTCAAAATCAATTTATACCTCAAGCTATAGCATTAAGTAATTATTACATTTATAATTCAGTACAATCATCTATGAATAACAATTTAGAAAATGGTGAATTCACATTGCAAAAAGCTGAAATTCCAATGGGAACTGTCTATAACATTTTCTTTAAAAATAATAGTTGTTCGACTGTAGATGAATGGAAAGCATGGTTACAAGAACATAACACAATAATTTATTACCCATTAGCAACGCCAAAAGTCATTCCACTAGGTAAATTAACAGAGCTAATAACAACAGAAGAAGGTATCAACAATTTCTTCATAAACGGAAACCTAGAAACAACATTAGAAGTATTGTACGCACGTGATAGTGAAAAATATCTTCAACAATATATAGATGATAAGCTTGCTACTTTGTCGCAAGCGATAATAGAGGAGTGATAATATGTATGAAATATTTAAGAATGCACTAAAAGGTCAATATGAACTTGTAGACATGCTAAATAAGATAGCAGAGTTTTACATCAAAGGTAATCTGTCTAAAGAAGAAAAAGAAAAGTTAGAGGATGAAGCATGAATGAAGAAATCGCAGAATTAAAAAGAAGAGTAACTACTCTTGAACAGTACCGTGAAAAAGATAAAAGTGAACTTCATCAATTAGACAAGTCGCTACAAGTATTCATTAACGAAATGAAGAACATTTCTGACGATTTAAAGACAGTAGTATCTAACTTTAAAGAGGCTGTTGTTAGGTCTACTAATGCAACACAAAAAGATTTAAATATACTAAAAGAACAATACAAATCATTAGAAAAAAAATTCTCTGTTTTGGACAATAAAGTAGAGCAAGAAACAGTAGTAGCTGATGCAGAAAAATGGAAAAAGATAGTAAGTTATGTTTGTACGGCGATTGTTGGTGCAATCATAACGTTTCTTTTGACAAAAATAGGAATTAATTGAAAGGAAGTAGATAATAATGAAAGAAAAGTTAGCTAAATTAATTGATTTAAAAAGTATAGTAACAATAATTATGACGATTGCTTTAGTTTATGGATTTATTGCTAGCAAGATACAAGCAGACCAATTTATAACTTTAGCAACTATGGTATTTATGTTTTATTTTACGAAGAAGAAGGAGAGTGAATAGTTATGACAATTGATGAGTTTTACAAAAATCATTTAGGAATGGGTGTTGATAAAGATAAAGCCTATGGTGTTCAATGCGTAGATTTGTTTAAGTGCTTTACAGATGAATTCTTTGGTATTTTTGATTATAACTGCGGAAATAATTTAGCTAGTGGTTTATGGCTGAATAGAAAAAGTAAACCTTATTATCAATTTTTTGAAGAAGTAAGCGTAAATAACATGCAGAACGGAGACTGGGTAATCTGGGATAGATGCAAACCTGATACACCAAATACTCACGTTGCAATGTATTATAATGGAAAATTCTTTGGTCAAAATCAAAAAGGTATTGAAGCAGCAACTCTAACAGACGTTAGTAGAAATGGAATCTTAGGTGTATTAAGACCAAAGCTTGCAAAAATAAAATATAGAGCTCATATCGGGGGAGTAGGCTGGCAAGAGTGGAAGTCTGATGGTCAAACTGCTGGAACGACAGGACAAGGAAAAAGATTAGAAGCTATTCAAATTGATTTCGATGAACCAGTGACAGCAAAAGCACATTTACAAGATCATTCTTGGGTCGATTATGGTACAATCACTAAAGATACAGTTATAGGAACTACAGGACAGTCTCGAAGACTTGAAGATCTATGCTTAAAAGGTAACTTCAAGTACAGAGCTCATGTGGCAGGTACAGGATGGACTCAGTGGACCAACGCAGACGGAATTGCTACCTTAGGTACTGTAGGTCAATCTAAAGCAATTGAAGCAATTGAAATTATTAAAAATTAGTATTATAAAATAATAGGCTCTCATTTCGCTATGCGATTTGAGAGCCTCTTTTTTGTGGTTAAATACTATTATTTGACATCATTTTTTATTTCTTTCATTTTTAATTCTTCCTTCAATTTTTGAATAGCATTTCTTAAAAACTGTGCTTGGTTAAGACCAACTTTATTTAATAGTTCATCTAATTCTTTTTTTTCTTCTTTTTTTAATTTTACTTTAAAAATTGAATAATGTTCTTTTTGATATTGCTGAATATATTCTTTCTGATTAAATTCTTTCATTTTTCTCATCCTTTACATTTTTATTTTATTTTGTTAAAATTAATATTGGAAGAGGACTTTCGTCCTCATCCAGTTACCATGCTAGCATGATTATCGCAAACACCAAATACTCAACTGCGATAAAAATTGCTAGTTTTTTAAATGCTTCAAACTTGATTAACTCATCTAGTCCAAAGTATTCATAAAAAGCTTTTAACATCTTATCCCTCCCTTCATGCTACTAGTATATCACATAGGGTACCCAATGTCAATGGATTTTGATAATTAAATAAAAGATTTGGCAATTTTACCTCTTATTTACCTCTTAAAATTATAAAAAAGTATAAAAAAAAAGAAAAAATATAAATTATTTTGTTGAAAAATAAAGAAAATAAAAAAATATAAAAGAAAATAAAATTGAAGTTTATATCGCCTCGCGGACACCATTAAAAAATTAAATCCCTTATTTAGGGATTTTTTTTCGTTTGTTTTGATGTTTTTTCTTCTGGTATTGCAAACATATCTTCTAATTCTTGCTTTTGAAAGAAGTTTTTAATTCTATTTTTAAAACTTCTATTTTTTTTGGCAACTATTTCTTTTGGTGTTTCTAGATTGAATTGTTGACTTCCTAACAAGATTTCGTTTTTGTTTGCTACATTCAGTATTTGTTGCCAGTATTTTTTTGCTGTAGTGGTTGTGTTTGTGATTTTACCTAGATTGTTTTTATTAGCGTAGGCTTCCTTTGGTGTTACATATAAGGCAAAGGGATCAAGATACGTCTTTAGATTTTCTTCGGTTAGTTCAAAGTAGCCATCCCTAATTAATTGATTAGCAAATTCTTTTCCTTTTTCTGTTAAGTTAAAAAAGTATCCCGGGTGTGGTGTGGACATTCTGACTGACCAGCGTGGTTCTTCAAAATATCTTTCAAAGCGGTTTTCTTCAGTTAGGCAGAATTGTCTGAACGTAGGGTCTAGTAGAAATAGTTTTGTTGTTTTTTGGCTATTGATTGTTGTTGGAATACTAATACAGGTTACTTCATGAATAGGATTTGTTTTTAGTACATCTCCAATATTAAAATTCAGGATAGGTATTTTTAATTTACTTAGCATTTTGTTGTAGAATGCTTGAGCTATAGCACATTTACCGGCATAGGAACTTTCTAATGGTGAGTCTAAGAGATTGGTTATGTTTATTCTAGCAGCAAACGTTAACCAGTTTAAGAAAGTAGGGATATCTTGCTCTTTTATATAGCCATTTTTTTCATAGGATTCTTGTATTGCTGCTACATGGTTGATATCAATATCTTCATTATATGGTTTGTTGGAGAAGAGAAAGTCTTCTTTTTTTTCTAGGGGTATTACTGGTTCTTTATAAAGCATTTTTATCCCTTCCTTCTTGTTTATTATAACAATTATAACATTTTTTCAAATTTTTATCGGAAAAAGTTTTCTTTTTTCTAATAATACATATGGAGGTGGAAGAATTATTGAAAGTAGTTTTACAAGATGGAGGTAAGGATTGTGGTGTTTGTTGTTTGCTTTCTATTATTCGATATTATAGGGGAGAAGTGTCGAAGGAATATTTAAGAGAGCTAACTGGAACGACTAGAAATGGAGTTTCTTTATATCAACTGGTAATAGCTGCCTCTTCTTTAGGATTTTCTTGTGAAGGAGTAAAAGGAGAACTATCTGACCTTGATTGTTCGCGTCTTCCTTGTATTGCTCATATTGTATTTCAGAAAAAATATCAACATTTTGTGGTTATTTACGATATCGATAGAGCAAAGGAGAAAATTACTATCATGGATCCAGCTAAGGGTAAAGTGGTTCTATCTTTTTCGGAGTTTAAGATGCTATCTAGTGGATACTTTCTTTATTTAACTCCTGTTAAGCAGTTGCCGGTTTTTCGAGAAGTAAATTCCTTGTTTGTCTTTATCAAAAAGTTTTGTTTTCAAAATCGTTTTTATTTATTTTTATTATTTTTGTTTTCCTTCTTAGTTATTTTTTGTCAATTAATTACGGCATTTCATTTTCAGTATTTATATGAGTACGCTATTTCATATTCTTTTATTGAAAATATATTTCAAATTAGTGTTTTTATGTTTTTATTTTATTTGTGTTTAATGTTCTGTCAGATTTTGAAAGAAGTTATTTTGGTAAAGATTAGTTCGATATTTGATGAAGAGATTATTTCTTATGTTTATCAACAGATTCTTCTACTTCCATATTTATTTTTTAAAAATAGAACTTTAGGAGAAGTTCTAGAGCGAATGAAAGATGTGATTCGAGTTAAGAATTTTATTGTACGATTATTTGCATCTTTTATTACTGATTTTTTGTTTTTAGTTATTTTTATGGTTTTATTATTTCGGATTCACGTTATTTTATCTTTATTTTTACTTATTTATTTTTTGTTATCTTTTTTGCTGTTTTTACTGTTTTATAAAATAAAAGTTAAAAGGCAGAAAAAAGTACTTAAAAAGAGTGATTATATTCAGTCCTTTCTCGTTGAAAGTTTTCAGAATGTGGATACTGTGAAAGGTCTGCATTTAGAGTCTGATTTCTTTTATCAGTTTCAACAAGAATATCGTAATTATCTTAATAGTTCTTATCAACAAGGTATTGTTGTTGAAGGGGAGCAACAAGGTAAGCAAATTTTTTATTATGTTATGCTTTTATTGTTTTATGGATTTGGTTCTTATTATGTTATAGAAGGCAAGTTATCTATTGTTTCGTTTTTTGTATATCAATTTATATTTCAATATTTATTGGGATGTTTTGAACGATTATTTTTTCTTTTTTCTGATAGTTATTCTATTCCAGTTTTAATTCAGAGAATTCATGATTTGTTTCATTTGTTTCGAGAAAATTTTGAAGGAGGGAGTTATTATCAATTGACTACGTTACAGAAGGATATTTCGATTTGTCATTTGACATTTTCTTATACTACACGTCCTTTATTTTCTGATTTTTCTTTATTTATTTCTTACGGTGATAAAGTGTTACTTACTGGAGAGTCTGGAGGAGGAAAGAGTACGTTAGTAAAGATGTTGATGCGCTATATTGAAGTTCCTTTTGGAATGATTCGGATTGGTGATATTGATATTAATCACTATCATTTGGATTTAGTACGCAGTCGTATTTCTTATATTACTGGTAGTGAATTATTATTTTCTAACACAATTTATTATAATATTACTCTCAATCGTAATGTAGAGTATTCGCAAGTTTTAGAAGTAGCGAGATTAGTATTATTGGACGAAGTGGTTGCTAGATATCCATCTTTATACGATACTATGGTGGAGGAGAACGGTTTTAATTTTAGTAGTGGTGAACGTCAGAGAATATTACTTGCTAGAGCATTACTTAAAAATAGTGATATTTATATTTTTGATGAAGCGTTTCATAATATTGATGTTGAAAAAGAACGAGTTATTTTAGCTAATATTTTTTCTTATTTACAAGATAAGACGGTGATTGTAATTAGTCATAGACTGCAACACCTTGATTTATATCAACATAGGTATCGAATAGAGAAAGGAGAAGTACATGAAATATAAAGATTATGAGAAATTTGGACTGGTTCGTTTCTTTCTGGTCCTATTTATTATCTTTTTTCTTGGCCTTTTAGTGTTTTTGGTTACTGGTACTTCTGTTAAGAAGTATTCTTTGGCATCGGGAGTTGTTACTTCTTCTAGTCAGGTGATGATTGTCGTTGATTCAAAAGTACTTTCATGGTTATACCGAAATCGTTTTGTTATGATAGAGGGTAATAAAAAAGAGTTTTCTATTGATAGGGTAAATAAAAATATTTTAAAACAAAAGCAGAAAAATTATCATCAAGTGTTTTTAAAGATAAATCTTTCTAAGGAATACCAAATGAATGATGCGATTGAGATTTCTTTTTCTCCTAAGGATATTTCATTTTGGACTATCTTTTTAAAAGCTTGGGAAGGAGGTTAAATGAAGAGTGTTGATTTTTTAGAATTAGAACAAGTGAAGGGAGGTGTATCAGGGTGGACTATGGTTGGTATTTGTGCTCTTATTGTCTTTTTGGCAGGAGTATTTGAAGGTATTACTAGTCCTAATCCCTGTAATAAATGAAGAAGGTTGATTATGTAGAATTAGATTCTATTATTGGTGGTGATAGTATTTCAGGTACGGTGATTAATGCTTTTACGAATATTATTAAAGTATTAATGGATGCTGGTAGAAGTGTAGGAAGTGCTATTCGACGGGTTGCAGAAGGAAATTTGTGCCCTTTGGAGTAGAAAATGTCATTTTCTGACGTATTTTAGTTCATTATTTTCATTTTTTGTGAAAAAATTAAGCAAAAATTGTTGAAATATAAGGAAAGGTCTGATATAATTTTTTGTAGTTAAAGCGAAGGGAGGGATAATTGATGGCAACACAAGTAACTGTAAAAAATGGTAATTTGGATTTAGCACTAAGAAAATTCAAACAAAAAGTAGCTAGAGACGGTGTCCCTTCAGAGTGCAAAAAACGTGAATCTTATATTAAACCAGGAGTAGCTAGAAGAGCTGCTAAAAAAGAAGGAATCAAAAATTCAAAGAAAAGAAATCGTAAAGATAATAGAGACTAAGGTCTCTTTTTTGTTGCTTTTTATTATCATCAAGTTGATTAATCAGGCTAAGACTCATGAATTAGTGCAGAAAGTTTTAAGAAAGTAGTATTTGGCAAAAACATTATAATCGATTATAATACTATTAAGGAGATGAAAATATGGTAGAAAAATTAAAACAAGATATGATTGAGGCAATGAAAGCAAAAGATAAGGATCGTTTAACTACGATACGTATGATTAAGGGTGATCTTGATAAAGAACATATCGATAAAAAGCGTGAAATTAATGATGATTTGTTAATAGAAGTTGTTAATCGTGGTATTAAACAAAGAAAGGATTCTATTAGTGAATTTGAAAAAGGTGGTAGAAGTGATTTAATCGAAAAAACACAAGCAGAGATTGATATTTTACAAAGTTATTTACCAGAACAATTATCTATGGAAGAAGTAGAGGCTATTATTGATGAAGCATTTGAAGTTGTAAAACCAGAAGGTGCTCGTGATATGGGAAAAGTTATGAAAGAAGTAACTCCTAAATTAAAAGGTCGTTCTGATATGAAGCAAGTTAGTGAAATAATTAAATCTAAATTACAATAAAAGACTAAAAAGTCTTTTTTTTTCATATCTTTTATTAGGTGATATTATGCTTTCTAGAGTTAAAGACTATATTTTGGATGAAGAATTTCGCATTACTTTTTTTGAAAATCGATTTTTAGGTATTAACTTCTTAAAGATTTTATCTTTGGAAGAAGGCAGAGTTTCTTTTTCTACAAGTTATGGAAGAGTTGTTGTGAAAGGAGAAGGCTTTACGTTAAATCGATTACTTGAAAACGAAGTATTAATTTCTGGTAGAGTGGATCAAGTAGAGGTTTTTTATGAATAGATGTTACCGGTTACTTATTCATGGTAAAAATCCAAAATATTTTTTAGCGTTATTAATTAGAAAACATATTTCTATTTATTCTATGGAAGAAGTTCCACAAGGTATTATTATTCTAGTTGATTTTTTAGGATATCAACAGATTAAGGATATTAAAACAAGTTACCAGATACGAGTTTTAAATAGATACGGGTTTGCTAAGATAGAGTATTTATTCCGAAAATATTTTATTTTTTTACTAGGCCTTGTTTTTTTCTTTTGTATTATCTTTTTTTTAAGTCATCTTATTTTTAAAGTAGAAGTTATTCATTCTAATCAAGATATTAGAACTATTATTTATAATGATTTAGAAGAGTTAGGTATTTCTAGGTTTCGATTTAAAGTTAGTTATGATAAAAAAGAGAAAATTGTAGAGAAAATATTAGAAAAAGAGACAGATTCTATCGAATGGTTAGAAATAGAAGAAGTTGGTACAAAGTATATTGTTCGTGTAGAAGAGAGAAAGAAAAATAAAGAACAAGAAGAATGTAAGCCAAGAAGTATTGTTGCTAAGAAAGATGCTATGATTTTAGATATTCAAGCTGAAGTAGGAGAAGTGGTAAAAAAAAGACTAGATTATGTTCAAAAAGGTGACGTTATTATTAGTGGTCTTATTTATAATAAAGAAGAGATTGTCAGTAAAAAATGTGCTGTAGGAAAAGTTTTTGGAGAAGTATGGTATCAAGTAACTTTAGAAATACCAAAACATTATCATGAAGAAAATGTGACGGGGAATGTTAAGAAAAAATTAGAAATACAATTTTTAAATAAAACATATCATTTCTTTTCTCATTATGATACTTATCAGAAAAAAAGTGTTTCTATTTTAAAGTCTAGAATTCTTCCTATTCAGCTTTTATTTTCTACTTATTTAGAAACAGAAGTGGTGGATGAGGAGTACACTTTAGAAAATATTGATGAGAAAGCGTTATTATTAGCTGATAAGAAGATAGCACAAAAACTTTCTAAGGATGATAATGTGATTTCTAAAAAAATTTTGAAAAAGTATGAAAAAGATAGTAAAATAATAGTAGAAGTATTTTTTAGAGTAAAAGAAGATATTACGGATACAGTAAGTATTGAAGATATAAATATTGAAGAAGAGAATCAGAAGGAGGAATAGGCATGTTTGGACCACTTTCGTCTACAATTCAAGGTGTAGTAAATTTTACATGGCCTATGGTATTAATTTCTACGGTTATTATTGTTTCTCTTCGTATTGCTTATATTTTAAAGAATCATGCTAAGTTTGTTTTATATCAAGATTTGTTGATGCTTAGTTTTATTATTTATGTTTTATGTTTGTTCCAAGTGGTTACTTTTCAAGATACTGTTAGCTGGTCTAGTAATAACTTTATACCATTTAGAGAAATTTTTAGGTATGATTTTGGTAGTAGGTTGTTTGTAAAAAATGTATTAGGAAATATGTTATTGTTTTTACCATTTGGATTTTTTGTTAGTTACTTTTTGAAATGTAAGAAGGCATGGCTTCCTTTGATTCTTACCATGATTGCCTCTATTTCTATTGAAACAGTACAGATGGTTATTGGTAGAGTATTTGATATTGATGATATCATGTTAAATCTTTTAGGAGGTGCTATTGGTTTCTTAGGATATTATTTTTTATTTAAAGTTTCAGAAAAACTTCCAGATGTCTTGAAAAGTGAAGTGTTTTTGAATATAATAGCGGTTGTTTTACTATTAGGTTTAATTACATTGTTGTAGGAGTGGTTGTATGAATGAATTTGAAATATTTAATCAAACAGATAGGGATATCCCTGAGTTAGAAACTGTAAAAAGTGTATTACAACATGCCGTTGTAAAAGAAAAATTAGAAAATGTTATTTTTAATGTTATTATTGTTGATAATGATTATATTCATGAGTTAAATAAGAATTATCGAAATATTGATAGGGAAACAGATGTTATTACTTTCGCTTTGGAAGATGAAAAGGATATGGTTGCACCTGTTGGAGAGAGAGTACTTGGAGATATTTATATTTCTATTGATAAAGCTATTTCGCAAGCAGAAGAGTATGGTCATTCTTTGCTTCGTGAACTTTCTTTTTTAGCAGTTCATGGTTTTTATCATTTGCTTGGTTATGATCATATGACGGAAGAAGAGGAGAAAGTGATGCTTTCTAAGCAAGAGGAGGTTCTTCATGAGTGCGAAATCGAACGATAAGAAAAAACATGTTATTTTAGATGAGAAAAGATTAATAGATAGTTTTCGCTATGCTTTTTATGGTATAAGTGAGGCATATAAGGGAGAACAAAATTTAAAGATTCATACTGTATTTGCAGTGTTAGTTGTGTTTGTTGGATTTATATTAAAGATAAGTTATGTTGAATGGTTAGTTTGTCTTGTGCTTATTGGACTTGTCTTAATGGCAGAGTTTTTTAATACGGCAATCGAGTATGTTGTTGATTTAGCGTCCCCTGATATTCATCCTTTAGCTAAACTTGCGAAAGATACAGCAAGTGCTGGTGTTTTGATGATGGCAATTATTTCTGCTATTATCGGTCTTATTATTTTTGTTCCTAAAGTTATAGAATTTGTTGAGGTATGGTTATGAAAGATAAATTATTAGAATTACATAAGAATAGTTATAGTCCTTATTCACACTTTCCTGTAAGTGCTATTGTTGTTATGAAAGATGGTCGTGAGTTTTCTGGTGTTAATGTAGAAAATGCAAGTTATGGAGCAGGGATTTGTGCTGAGAGAAGTGCTATTGTATCTGCTGTTAGTGCTGGATATAAAAAAGGGGATTTTTTGGAGCTACATGTTATGGTTGGTAGTGGAAATATTGGTATGCCTTGTTTTATATGTAGGCAAGTTATTAGTGAGTTTTTTTCTAAAGAAGCATATGTATATTGTTATTCTACTCATGGTGATGTTGAAAAGCATACGGTAGAAGAGTTATGTCCTTATCCTTTCGGGGAGGATGATTTAGTATGAAGTGCGGATTTGTTAGTTTAGTAGGAAGACCAAATGTGGGAAAGAGTACACTACTTAATAGTTTGCTTGGTATGAAACTTGCGATTACTTCTAATGTTTCTGGTACGACTCGTAATATTATTCAGGGAATTTATAATGATTCTGATTCGCAAATTATTTTTATCGATACTCCTGGTATTCATAAGCCTACGCATAAGCTTGGAAGTTTAATGAATAAGAAAGCATATAATCATACGGAAGGTGTCGATGTTATCTTATTTTTAGTAGATATTTATAAGGGATTTGGTAGAGGAGACGAGTTTATCTTAGATAAGATAAAAGATCATGGTGTTCCTGTCTTTTTACTTTTAAATAAAGTGGATTTAATCAAAGATAAAACTGTTTTATTAGAAAGAATTAATGAGTTAAAAGACAAATATGATTTTAGTGAAATTATCCCTATTTCTGCTAAAAAGAAAAATAATTTTGATAGTTTAATTACTAGTTTGAAAAAATATTTACCAGAGATGGATAAAATTTATTCTCCAGAAGATTTAACGAATGTTTCTACTAGGTTTATTATGGCTGAGTTTGTTCGTGAGAAGGTATTAGAACTTACTAGAGATGAAATTCCACATAGTGTTACTTGTTATGTAGAAAATTATGAAGAAGATGAAGATTTAGTTCATATTCAAGTTCTTATTGTGGTAGACCGTGATAATCTTAAAAAGATTGTGATTGGTAAGAATGGGGCTATGCTAAAGGAAATAGGAAGTCGTGCTCGTCATGATATGGAAAAGTTTTTAGGTAAAAAAGTATATTTAGAGACTTATGTTAAAACTTTAAAAAACTGGCGAGATGAAGAGAAGTATTTCTTAGAACTTGGATTAAAAGAAGAAGATGAATAATTTTTGTATAAAATAAAGAATAAATCACCACTATAGAAATATAGAGGTGATTTTAATGGAAGATATTTTATGGGAATTATTTAAAAAAACGGGAGAAATTAAGTATTATCGTTTATATCAAGCTATTGCAAAGAAGAAGTGATGATTTGTGAAACTAGAATGTGTTGAAGGTATTGTTTTAAGTGAGACTAATTATAGTGAGTCTAGTAAAATATTAAATGTTTTTACCAAAGAATATGGCGTTATTGGGATTATGTCCAAGGGTTGTCGTAATATGAAGTGTAAATTGCGAGGAGTAAGTCGTAAGATGTTATATGGTAAGTTTCACATTTACTATAAAAAAGAAGGTCTTTCTACTTTGAAGGATGTGGATGTAGTTCATTCTTTTTCTAAACTTCTTACTGACTTAGAAAAAGTAAGTTATGCTTCTTTTTTGTTGGAGCTTACTTCACAAGTAGTTCGAGAAAATGATGATGTTGCTATACTGGAATTATTAAAAGATACTTTAGTAAAAATGGAAGAGGGACTTTCTCCAATGCTTCTTACTGAGATTTTAGAGTTAAAATTTTTGGATTATCTAGGAGTACGACCTAGTATTGATTGCTGTAGTGTGTGTGGTAGTAATAAGGGTATTGTTACTGTAGATTCTAGTGCTGGTGGTTATTTATGTCGTGAATGTTATCATAATGAGCCTTTAGTCTCTGATAAAATGATTAAGTTACTTCGTATGTTTTATTATGTAGATATTAAGAGTATTTCTAAATTAGAAGTGAGAGATTCTGTAGCTTTAGAAATTAATCAATTTTTAGATGATTATTATGATCGATATACGGGAATTTATTTAAAGAGTAAAGATTTTATAAAGCAACTTGAAAAGTTAGGGCAAGGATAGTGTAAAATTTTACAGTTTGATTGTTTTGTAGTATAATCTCTTTAATTTATAAATTGAAAGGGAAATTATTTATGGAAACACAAGACACTAATAAAGAATTAGAATTGTTAGAAGTTGCAATGGCAGCAGTAAAGTTTTTGGGACTTGAAGAAGGGTGCAAAGAACCTTTTATTAGAAGATTGGATTGTGCTCATCTTGTTCAAGTAAATTTAGCAACACAGTATTATTGTTCTGATTTAAATTATTCATCGTATGTCTTAAGTGTACATTTATTTTTAAATCCAGAAGGTAAAATTGATAGTATTTGTGTAAATGAATTTCAGGCGAGTTTTGATGGGTATTATGATGGTTCTATAAGTCAATTTAATGGTTTGTTTGATGAGGTTTCTAGAAATACATATTTTAAGAAAATAGGTGCTGGTCAATTGGAAGTAACAAGTGATATTAAAGAAAAATGTGTACATACTAATCAGGGCGTAGATAAAAGGACTGAAAGTAAAACAACAGAAGTATATGAGTTTGATGGAGATTGGAAAAATTTATCTTCAGATATGAAAAAAGTAGGTCAAGTAAGCAAAAAAATTAAAAAGTAAAGATTATGATAAAAAAATTTATTGTTGAA
>JAGHJJ010000096.1 GCA_017886705.1 Bacilli bacterium
AGAAAAACTACGGTAGCGACTATCGGATGTTAAGCCTGTGGAGAAGTAGGGATACCTAGTCTATGAAGCAGGAAACTTGGAAGGTGACGACCAAGGCGAATTAAGTTTACTTAATTCTTTTGTTCTGATAGTTAATTTATAAAAGAAAATTGATTGAAAAGTCATGATATGTTGTGTTATAATAGGCAATACATGAAAGGGCGATTATATGAAGTTAATACCAGAACAAGTTCAAGCGTTGTTGAACGCATTAGAAGTAGAGAAAGAAGCATTATCCAGTTTTAAGGATTATTTTTCCGGGTTAAAGCATGGAGACTCTGAAGCAATGTTAAATGACGGGAGTAATCTTTTTAGTGAATCTCAATATTTATTGACTGAGAAGATGAAAGCTTCTTTTGCGGATGCATTAAAGCGAAGTGACCGAGTTAGGGAGATTGATACTACTAAGATAGAGTTAGGAACTAAGTTCTTTTTACAATTTTTAGGAGAAGAACAACCAGAACTATATACTTTAGTGGATACTAAAATAGGAATGAGTAATATTAATTGTATTAGTTTGGATACTTCTATTGGTAAAGCATTGCAAGGTGCTGTTGCAGGAGATGAGGTGGTTTATTTTTCACCAGAGACAAAACAACAGATGACTGCTACTGTTACAGGAATTGTTGATGATAAGAATCAATATGTAAAGTATCTTCCACATCGAGATTTGTCAGAAGTTTCATACTTAACGGATAGTCAAGTAGAATTATTAGAATTAGAAAAAGATTTGGTTACTCACGAGATGGTGAAAGAAAAATCAGAAATGAAAGAATTGGTTCCAGGTACGAAAGTTACATTTTGTATTGGTGATGACAAAAGAGAATATACTGTTGTAGATAAACCAGAATATGCAATAGATAAAGATAGTGAAATCAGTATTCATAGCGATTTCTTTCAAAGAATAGAGAATAGAAATATAAAAAATCGTTTTACTTTTTATATGATGGAAGATGGAGTAAAAAAGAGAAAATATGGCAGAGTACAAAATGTTAATCAAGAAAATGTTTTCTCTTATGAAGAAAAGAATGAGAAATTAAATACATTAACTACTAGATTAGAGGAGATTGATTATTTATTAACATCTGTACCAAGAGTAAATCCTGAAATTAATGGAGAAAAAATAGACATCGGTAGTCATGTCAGTTTAATATGTAATGAGACAGGGGAAAGTAAAAGAGTAGAACTTATTCAAAGAGCAGTTTCTTTTGAATTAGATACTAATTATTTAGAAGTTGATAGTCCTATTGGTAGACAAATTGTAGGACTAACGGAAGAAAGTAGTGTTTTAGTTTCTCAGGAAGGTGCTGTTTATACTGTATTTGCTTTTGATATCGATAACAGTAAGGATGCTAGTAGGATTTCTAATCCAGTACTTTATCAAAAATTAAAGAAATAAAGAGGCGATGTTATGAAATTAATTACTGATCAAGTAACAATTATGCAACAAGAGATACATGAATTAGCAGAAGAAATTAAAGTGTTAAATGAGAAAAAAGAAAGAGATAAAGCGGCTTGCTATACACGGCCAGGGGACTCTGACTATGATTCTATTTTAAAAATACAAGAAAATGCAGATAGAATTCAAGCGTTATCTAACTTATTAGAAAATAGTACTATTATTCAAAATCCTAATAGTGAACGAGTAGAATTAGGTTCTCATTTTAGAGTGTTTTTAAAGTATGATAAAGAAGATATGGAGTTTTTAGATGTTGTATTAATTGAGAAAAAAGTATCTAAAGAGTCTTCTTCTATCTATTTAACCTATGATAGTGATTTTGGTAAAGCAGTATATCATAAAAAATTAGGTTCTAGGTTTCGTTATTATACTAAAACTGGTAAAAGAGCAGAGGGATTAATTATTAGTATGGAATATGATAGACCAGAGATAGGGAAAACTCATTTAAAGATGAAAAATGTAAAATAATGATATGAAAATAATGAAATTATAGTGATAAAATGACAAAAGAAGAAAAGCAAAAAAAGTGGAAGACTTTTGTGAAAGAGTTATTTGTGAAATGACGGGGATTCCATCGATTATAAGAAAGATCGAAACTATGGAAGAACTAACGGAAGAAGAAAGAGACCAATTTTTACAATTTGTTCAAGAGCCGTTTTTATCGATGCTAGATGAATGAGAATATTCTAAAGTAAATATTATACGTTTAAAAATAATAAATTCAGTATGTAAGCAAGGAAATGCAAAAGAAGTAGCTCTTGCAAAAAGTGCAAAATTTTTAATGGATATTCCAAAAGATAAAAAGATGATTAAGGAAGATGTATTAAATTGTGTTTCTAATGTTCATATAGATTCAAGTCCACAAAATATGTCTTTGTTATTGCAATTGTTAAAAATTGGATCTGTTTATATATTTAATGAACCAAAGATTTTTTCAGAATTTACTGACTGGTCTTTTCATCCTGATAAAGATTATCCAACATCAGTGGTAGAAGAAAGTCAAGAAAAGATAGAATCTGCTAAAAGAAAAGTGAAGGAATTAAGGGAACAGTATCCAATACATAACGGAAGAAAGTAAAAGCTTAAAGACACATTATTCTTACTTGTCTTTTTCTTTTGTTTACGATATAATGAAGAAGTCTTAAGGAAGTGACGTTATGAAAATAAAATATAATTTATTAAAAACAGAAAAAAATACAAAGGCAAGACTTGGTACGATTGAAACAAATTATGGTACTTATGAGACTCCTATGTTTATGCCGGTTGGAACTCGTGCTACTGTAAAGTCTTTATCTAAAGAAGAATTAAAAGCAGAACATGCTGGTATTATTTTAGCAAATACCTATCATCTATGGTTAAGACCAGGACCTGATGTGATTAAAAATTGTGGAGGTCTTCATCAGTTTATGAGCTGGGATCAGCCTATTTTAACAGATAGTGGTGGTTTTCAAGTTTTTTCTCTTGCTAAAAATAAAAAGAAAGATATTACTGAAGAAGGAGTTCATTTTAAGAGTCATATTGATGGACAAAAATTATTGTTGACACCAGAAAAATCTATTGAGATTCAAAATAAATTAGATAGTGATATTGCGATGAGTTTTGATGAGTGTCCACCAGCTAGTGCTAGTTATGAATATTTGAAAAATAGTGTTGAAAGAACGATTCGCTGGGCTAAAAGAGGAAAAGCTGTACACATTAATCCTAATCAAGCATTATTTGGAATTGTACAGGGTGGAGCACATGAAGATTTAAGAAAGTATTCTGCTATAGAAACTGTAAAGCTTGATTTTGATGGTTATAGTATCGGTGGTGTTGCAAATGATGGAGAAAGTAAAGAGGATATGTATAAAGCCATTGATTACTCTGTGCCATACTTACCAGAAGATAAAGTAAGATATCTAATGGGAGTAGGAGAACCAGTAGATATCATTGAAGGTGTTATTCGTGGTGTCGATATTTTTGACTGTGTCTTACCAACGAGAATAGCAAGACATGGACAAGCTTTTACAAGATGCGGTAAAATTAACTTAAATAATGCTAAGTTTAAAGAAGATTTAGCTCCAATCGAAGATGGTTGTGATTGCTACACATGTAAAAATTACTCTAGAGCCTATATTAGACACTTGATTACAACAGGAGAGACATTAGGTGGTAGATTATTATCCATTCATAACATTAGATTTTTAATTAAATTAACAGAAGAGTTAAGAGAAGCTATAAAAAACGATACACTATTAGAATATAAAAAAGAATTTTTAGATAAATATGAAGCAAAACAGGAAAAATAAGGACATGTTCCTGTTTTTTTGATATACTAAAATCAGAAGAAAAGAGGTAGAAGATGAGAAATATTAAAATACATGGGATTTATAGACATTTTAAAGGAAATTATTATTTAGTAGAAGAGATTGCAAAGAATAGTGAAACTCTAGAAGATATGGTAGTTTATCGAAAATTATATGAAGATGGAAGTTGCTGGATAAGACCATTAAAAGACTTTTTAGAAGAAGTTGATCATGATAAATATCCTAAGGTAAAACAGAAATATCGTTTTGAACTACAAGAAATAGAAAGTGTTATGGATAAATTTACAGGAGAATAAAATGAAATGGAAAGATGTAGCTGGGTAAATCATAAAAATCCTTTATATGTAAAATATCATGATGAAGAATGGGCAGTGCCAGTAAAAGACGATAATAAACTATTTGAAATGTTATTGTTAGAGTCTTTTCAAGCAGGACTTTCCTGGGAATGTATTTTAAATAAAAGAGAAGCTTTTCGTATGTCTTTTGATAATTTTAATTATAAAAAAATTAGTCAGTATGATGATAAAAAGGTTGAAGAACTTCTTCAAAATACAGGAATTATTAGAAATAGAAGGAAAATTACCGCGGTAATTAAGAATGCTAAAATCTTTATGGATATTCAAAAAGAATATCAAAGTTTTTCTAATTATTTATGGAATTTTACTAATAATCAAATTATTTATGAATATGGTAAAACAACATCTGAGTTATCAGATAGGATATCGAAAGATTTAGAAAGGCGTGGAATGAGATTTGTTGGAAGTACCATTATTTATTCTTATTTGCAAGCAATAGGAGTGATAAATTCTCATGAGCATGGCTGTTTTCTTTATCAAAAACATTAGCTTTAGAGGTGAATTATGGAAAAGGCTGTTTTAACTAAAATTAGGAAAAATATAGTTGCAGGAGATATCAATATTATAGATAAGGATGGACATGATTTGGTTTTTTTATCTATGGTAGCAGGGGATGAAAATATTGCTTTGCAATTATTAGAGAATAAATATTTTGATAGAACACACTTAAATAGAAGAGAAAATAAAACAACTAAGTCAAGAGAAGAAGAGGAAAGTTTACTTGCTACAGCATGCTACTACGCTTGCCCTAAAGTTGCCAAAATATTATTAGAGGATGAAGAATTTATAAAACAAGTAGGAAAAGGATTAAATCCTTATCAGGCTCTAGTAGAACCTTTCTATGAAGTGGAAACGAAAAAGGAAAATAGCCAGACAGTAGCGAAGCCTTATACCATTGAAGAAGTAGAGTTTATAAAAGAATTAGAAAAATCTTTAGAAGTTAGACTTAGTATATTTAATGAGTTATTAAAACATGAAGATATTTCTTTTGGTATGATGGAGTTTATAAAGATTCATGATATCACGCGAAAAAAATTTGCAGAATGGGGATCAACAAAATTAGTACCATTTCCTTATGATACAAGTAAAACAAAGAATTTTGTAACTCAAATATTAAAAAAGGTAATAAAAACAAGGAAAAAATCAGATTGGATGTCACTAGATAACTGGGGAGATTATACATTACCAAAATATATGTTAGATGCTAATTCTATCGATTTGTTTTATGATATGTTAAAACGAGAGGACTTTGATATAAATCAAACTAGAGAACCAAGTAAAATGGAATATCGTAGAACACTTGCAACTTATGCTCTAAAAAATTATATAAATCCTAAAAATGGAAGAATTTACGAATCCAAAGACGAAATATTTCCAGGAAATCTAAATCTCTTATATAGTATTATTTTGGATGAAAGATTCTCAGTACGATTAACACTAGATATTATAAACAGACTAGAATATAGTAATATAAAAGATAAAAGAGAAATCGTAAAAAAGATCATAATAACAAAACGTTGGCCAAGAGAAGAAAAATGTGATGAGACAGCACTGGCCTGTGCCTTTTATCAAGATGTAGATAGCTTTACTTATCTATTAAATCATCCTAATATAGAAATAAGTACTGTAACATTAGAAATTATTCATAGATATATAGAATATTATTCTGATAATATAGATAGAAAAGTAGTTTTAGAAATTACTCAATTAGCAGAAGAGGCATTATATAATAGAAGTGATAGTTGGAATGTTAAGGATCAATTAGCATATGCTTTGCTTTTTAGTAAGACTAAGTATCTTAGACAGATAGATGAAAGTCTAGAAAAAAAGATTGTGAGTCATTTTGAAGAGAAAGAAGAAATAAGAGAAGGAATAGATAGTTTTATTCTTCCAGCTGAGCCAAAGATTTGTTCTAAAGTACCAGAATATAGAATAGCTAAGTTTATGACTATTATTCATCCTAATGAATCAGAAGTTACTAGAATTAGAGCATGCTATGAAAAAGCAAATGAGTTCCTAACAAAATATCATTTTGTAGAAGAAAACAATTTACTAGAAACACCAGAAGAACTACCATATCAGGAAGTATCAGAGGTAACAGAATCCACTAAGAAAAAAACATTTTTTAGAAAAATGCAATGCTTATGGAAAGGGAAAGATAGAAAATGAATCAGATAGTACCATCAATTTTTAATATAGAAGAGTTAGAGAAAAAGGCAGCAACCGATGGTCTTGCTTGTTATCTTTTAGGAAGAAGCTATGATAGTAGTGAAAATGGAGTAGACCAGGATTTAGAAAAGGCGGTTTACTGGTATCAAGAAGGTGCTAGAAAAGGTGATCCTAGGGCCATTTATGGACTTGGTGCGTGCTACTACTTTGGTGATGGTGTTTTAAAAGATGAGAATAAGGCCTATGAGTTATTTATTTCTGCCTATCCTTTATTACTAGATTTGATAGAGAAAGAAAAAGAGTATCCTAAAAGACAAGCGTTTTCTATCTTTTGTCTAGGTGCTTATTACTATTTTGGTTTTGGTGATGTGAAAGAAGATAAAAGACGAGCTTTTGAGTTAATTAGTGATGCGGCAGAGAAGGGTCATATTGCAGCAATCTATGACTTAGGAGCAAATTTTTATTATACGGGAACAGGTACAAAACAAGATTTGGATAAGTCTAAATACTATTTAGAGTTAGCAGCATCTTACAACTTACCAAGAGAAAAAACAAAATTATTAACTTATCAAGAAAGTTATTTAAAATATAAAAAGAATTAGAGAGGATTATATATATGATTAAAGCCATTGTCTATCAAAGTAAGACAGGTCATACACAAGAGTATGCTGAGAGTCTTAGTAAAGAGTTAAAAATACCATGCTGCTCTGTTCGTGATGCTAAAGAGAAAGTAAAAAAACATGATGAGATTATCTATTTATCCTGGGTAAGAGCAACTTCCTTAGTTGGATATAAGAAGATGAATAAAAAATATAAAATATGCTGTGTTGGAGCAGTAGGTGCCTATCCTAAAAGTACAGAATATATAGAGCAGTTAAAAACATATAATCATATTAGACAAGAATTGTTTTATTTGCGTGGAGGGATTAATTATGAAAAATTAAACAAGTTTTATCAAAAATTATTAAAAATAGTAGGGCGAGCTATTGCTATGGAAAACCCTAGAGATAAAGCAATGATTCAGCTTTTCATGGTAGGAGGAAATTTTGTCAATAAAAAGCAGTTAAAACCTATGATAGATTCTATTTTAGAAGGAAGAGAAAACGATGAGTGATTTAAATCGTTTTCTAAAAGCACAAGAGGATACTTATATCCGTGCTTTAGAAGAAATTAAAGCCGGGAAAAAAAGAAGTCATTGGATGTGGTTTATTTTTCCGCAAATCAAAGGTTTAGGACAATCTCAGGTGTCTAAGTATTATGCAATTCAAAATTTTGAAGAAGCTATTCTTTATTTAGAAAATTCTCTTTTAAAAAGTAGGTTATTAGAAATATCACATGCTCTATTAGAATTAGATGTTTCTAATATTGCAGATGTTTTAGGTAGTATTGATACATTAAAGTTAAAATCATCCATGACATTATTTCATATGGTCGATAAGGAAGAAAAAGTATTTATGGAAGTGTTAAGAAAATATTTTCATAATGAATTGGATCAAAGGACAGTAGAGATATTAAAAATTGAGAAAGGTAAGAAAGGTAAATATGACGTTTAAGGAAGAGATAGATAAATTAGAAAATGCAAAGATAGAAAATACTTATTTGATAAAAAAGGGAAGTATTCCAATTATTTTAACTGCTCCACATACGATGAAACAAAGGAAAAGGGACGGGTCGATAAAACTGAATGAACCTTTTACGAAAGCAATTGCGAAATATGTTAGTAATAAGACAGATTGTAGCTATTTAATTAAACAAAGGGCAACTAAGATAGATTCTAATTGGGAAGAAGTTGATGATTTTAAATTATTGTTAGAAAGATTTATTCATGAGCATGAAGTAAAATTATTAATTGATATTCATGGTGCTTCTAGTAGGAGAGAATTTGATGTAGAACTTGGGACATTAAATAATTTATCCGTTAGGCATTCTACGATTAAAAGTTTAAGAAATGCTTTTTTTGAGTCTGGTATTTATGAGATAGCTTTGAATAATCCGTTTAAAGGTGGAGGAATTACTAAATATATTTTTGGAAAAACAGAAATTGATGTGATTCAAATAGAAATTAATGGGAAATATAGAAATATTAATAATGCTGAAAATATGGAAAGACTTTGCAATGCTTTAATTAAGTTTATTAGAAAGTATGTTAGTAATTGTTAAAGAATGAATAATCATGTATAATATGTAGAAATAGAAAAGAGGGATAGGATGAATTTGAATTTTTTAGGAATAGGTTCTGCTTTTCAAACAAGCCTATATAATAATTGTGCTTATTTTATCGAAGATAATGAATTGTTTTTAATTGATTGCGGGGAAACTGCTTTTGAACAGTTAAAAAAGCAAGAATTTTTTTCTAATGTGAAAGATATTTATGTAGTATTTACTCATACCCATTCTGATCATATTGCAGGATTAGGACAACTGGTTGATTATTGTGATAATAATTTAAATAGGAAGCTTAATATTATCATACCTGAAAAAGGAGAGGATACTCTAAAAGAAGATATAGGTACTTTATTAGATATCTTTTCTATTTCAGAAGATAAATGTAGATTTTTAACAAGTAGTGATATAGAAGGTAAATTTGAAAGCTTTCAAAGTGTGAAATTTCTAAATACTAAACATTCTCCAGAGTTAGAAGGAAAATGTTATTCTTTAATGTTTGAAACTCCAGATGGTAAAGTGTTATATACCAGTGATTCTATTGATACTAAATATATTGAAGAATTAGTACATACGGAATTTTCTGGAATTTATGCCGATGTAACTTTATCCATACCTGAAGTTCATTTAGATTTTAATGTCTTAAAACAACTAGTGCCAGAAAAGTTGCGAGATAGAGTATATTGTATGCATTTTGATCATCCAAATACGATAGAAGAAGCAAGAAAAAATGGTTTTCAGATTGCAAATACTACAGCGAAAGATATAAGTATCCTGCCAAGAGAGTTTGACTACGAAAAAGTAGAAGATAAATTGATATTAAGTAACTGTGGCGAGTTAACTTTTATGCATTTAAAGAATCAGAATATCTTAGATGGAGTAAAAGAGATTTATCTTCCTCTAGAAGACACCAAGCATTCTTCTGTTGCAAGTCTGGGAAGTCTATTAACTTATTGTTATTTTGTATTACAGAACCCTCTATATATTTGTACAGAACAAGAAGAAGTAAAAGAACATATGAACTCTCTAATAAAGTTATATGGAACGCCAAAAGAAAGTATAGAATTTAAAAGTGGTTTACCAAGCAATATATTCACACCAGAACAAACTGGTAAAAAAGAGAAAAGAAAACACGTAGGAGAAAAATAATATGTATTATAGTTATGCCATGGGACTAGATAATTCTATAAAAGAGTTAGAACAAGAAAATTTTATCATAGAACAAGACAAAGAAAATTATAAAGTAACATTTTCCAAAGGAAAAGAAAAAATCTGGGAACAATTTATTTCCAAACACTTAAAAGTAGGTTATTGGAATGAATATCTAAAAGAAAATGAAGTTGTCTTCTTATTTTCTCTAAAAGAAGGAATAAAAAAAGTAGTTGTAAAAAACTATCAAGATGATGAAGTATTAAAATTATGTGAACAATTAGCAGAAGCAAAATTTAAAAATATCAAAGAAATGTTAAAAGGAAATGATTTTTATAAAGATAAAATAAAGTAGTAAAGAAAGTTGGTGACAACATGAAAGGACAGAATATGTACCTAGCTTTTGGTAGTGAAGTAATTTATGATGATGCTGAATTTAGCATTGAAGAAAAAGATAAAGTCGGAGTGGTCGGGGTAAATGGTGCAGGAAAGACTACCTTATTTAAAATTATTCTAAAAGAAGAAAGACTAGATGGTGGTAAAGTAACCATCAACAACAAAAAAATTGGATATCTTCCCCAAGAGATTAGTTTTGAAGATAAAGAAATGAATGTCTTAGACTATCTCTACAGTGCAAGACCAATTGAAAAACTAGAAAAAGAATTAAATAACATCTATGAAAAATTACCAAACGTAGAAAATAAAGAACAAACAAAATTGTTAAGACAAGCAGAAAAAATCCAAAATGAACTAGATAGTCTTCATCAATATACTGCAGAAGATGAACTTTTATCTTTAATAGAAAATATGAAAATAGAAAGTGAATTATTAGAGATGAAAGTAGGAGATTTATCTGGAGGTCAAAAATCAAAAGTAGCTTTCGCAAGACTTCTTTTTTCTGCTTCTGATATTTTATTATTAGATGAACCAACCAATCACTTAGATATGAAAACAAAAGACTTTGTTACAGATTACTTAAAAAACTATCCGGGGATGGTTTTAGTAATAAGTCATGATATTGATTTTTTAAATGAAATAATTACGAAAACTATGTTCATTAACAAGGTAACACATAAAATTAAAGTATATAAAGGAAATTATAAAGAATTCAAAAGATTATATGCGGATGAAATGATGCAAAAAGAGTTAAGAATTAAGGAACAAGAGCGCGAAATAAAACATCTACAAGAAGTAGTAAAAAAAGCAGAACAAGCATCCGCAACCAATCACAAACTAAAGAGAATGGGACAATCAAGAAAAAAACTATTAGAGAAAAAATTAGACGAATTAGAAACAAGAGAACAAACTTATAAAACAGTCACTATGAAAGTAGACCCGTTAGAACGTAGTGGAAAAATTCCTCTAGAAGTAAATCATCTAACTTTCCATTATCCAAATAAAAAAGACCTATATCGTAATCTTTCTTTCCAAATGGCAAGAGGAGAAAAGTTCCTAATTGTTGGAGAAAATGGAGTAGGAAAGTCAACACTGTTAAAGTTAATTATGAAAGAGTTAACTCCTATTCAAGGTGAAATTACCTATGGCTATCATGCAAGTATTGCGTATTATGCACAAGAATTAGAAATATTAGAGGAAGAAAAAACAATTCTAGAAAATATTGATAATCCAAACTATAATGATCAAGAATTAAGAACATTTCTAGGAAACTTCTTATTCTCAAACGATGATGTTTTTAAAAAGGTAAGTGTCCTATCTCCTGGAGAAAAGGCAAGAGTTGCTTTATGTAAAATATTAATTCAAAGAACAAATATTATTATATTAGACGAACCAACGAACCATTTTGATCCAGAAACACAGGCAATTATTGGAGAAAATTTTAAAAATTATACAGGTACTTTAATCATGGTTAGCCACAATCCATCCTTCGTAGAACAGATTGGAGTAACCAGAATGTTAGTATTACCAGAAGGAAAGATTGTAGAATACAAAAAAGAACTTCTACATTATTACTATTATTTAAATACAGAATTGGTGTAGAAAACTAAAAGAAGAACAAGAGAGCAAACGATAAAATTAATGTTGAAAGTACAAACTAGTGATACAATAATTATGGCTTGAATACTAAGTGTACAGCAAAAAGAAATATCTAGTTTTCTTTTTTAACAAAATTATGTATAATGTATACGAGGGATGTTATGGAAAAAGTAAAAGACATTTTATTAATAATTTTAGGAATTATAATTACATTAGCGCTTCTTTGGTTCTTTTTTGCTATTGCATTACCAATCTTATTAGTATTGGGTTTAGGTTTGTTAATTTATTTTATAATAAAGGACCAAGCATTTTTTAAGAAAATAAAGAAAAAACTAAAGAAGAAAAAAGAAGATATTCAGGAAGCTGTAATTATTGATGAAAAATAAAATAGCGGAAGTGTATCTTCTTTTTTTATTTTAAATAGTGTAGACGAAAAACATCATTTCGGGTTATAATAAACAAAAATAAAGAAGTTAAAATAAGGAGTAAAGAAGTATATTGAAAAAAATTAGACAGGATAAAAAAACGTGTAAAAAAATCAAGTAGAAGAGAATTGATTATTTATTTTACGTTACGTATTTTAATTATATTATGTTTAATTGGAGAACTATTACGTGGTAATTATGAAAATGCTTTACTATGTATTTTATCATTAGCATTATTTTTACTACCAGCAATTGCAGAAAGAACTTTTAAAATTGATTTACCAGAAATCATGGAAATTATTATTTTTTGTTTTATTTTTTCTGCAGAAATATTAGGAGAAATTAATAACTTTTATGGAATATTAAAAACTTTGACACGATATTACATACGCTAAATGGTTTCTTGTGTGCTAGCTTTGGATTTTCTTTGGTATATTTATTGAATGAAAATATCACACAACTAAAATTATCGCCGCTATTTGTCGCAATTGTAGCATTTTGCTTTTCTATGACCATAGGAGTTGCTTGGGAATTTTTTGAATATGGAATGGATACTTTTATCGGTGTTGATATGCAAAAAGATGAATATGTAGAAAAGATTAATACTGTAACACTAGATCCAAAATAAGCTAATAATGTAGTTAAAATTGATGATATTGAAACCACAAAATTATATGATAGTAATGCAAATGAATTAGTAACATTGAATGGATATTTAGATATTGGACTTCATGATACCATGAAAGATTTAATTGTAAACTTTGTCGGTGCTTTAGTTTATAGTGTGTTTGGATATTTATATTTATGTAATAGCAAAAAATTTAAATTAGCAGGTAAATTTATTACAAAAAGAGCATAGTTACAGTAAAAAAGATGATATTAAAGAAGCTCAAATTATTGATGAAAAAGAGTCATCATCTTAACTAGATGTAATATCTAGTTTTCTTTTGTCAAAAAATCAGGTATAATGAAGGCAAGAGGTAAAATATGAATGGCGGTAAAGAAAAATCTATCGATGACTATATCTGTATAGAGATATGGTATCGATTATTCGGGTGGATTGTTTATTTCATTATATTTTTAGTAGTTTTATATGGAGCGTTTCAATTAGATATTCAACTTTGGGTTTTTGCTATATTTATGATGGTATTAATAATGCTTTTGGTTTTTCGTGATATGAAAATTATTTATCATAAGAAGAAAATTAAGGATTATTTAGTTGCAAACAAATTAATAACTAAAATAGGAAAAATACTATATTGGTATTGCCATGAAGATTGTTCTAGTTATGATCATGACTATGTTTTAACTGATAATTATATTATTGTTTTAAACAAAAAAGAAATTGTAAGTTTTCAGTATGAGGATATTGTATCTATTAAAATGAAAGAATCATATCAGCATTGTACTAACTATCTTCATCAGAAAAACGAATTATACGTATTGTTACAGGATGGAAGAAAAATTACTATTGTAGTCTATGATGGAGACTCAGTTGCTAGAATTAAAGATATTAGTACTATTTTGTTAGGTAAAAATAAAAAGATAAAAGTAGAAGATAGTGAGATAGGAGTTTGGTATAAAGCGTCTTTTAAATAATAAAGGTAATTAAAAATTAGTAGTTTATATGTTGAAGTTAGTATTTTAAAATGAAAGGAGTTTTTATGAAAAAAATAAATATACCGTATTATATTATATTGGTTCTATCTATAATACTATTTATAGTTTCAGTTTTTTTAAATCCCTATAGTTTTTCTTATCTTGCAGCTTTGGTTTTTATTTTATTGTTAGCTTTACTTGTATTCAGTACGGGACTTATTATAAATAAGAAAGAGTTTTATCAGAAAAATATTACAAAATATATTATTTTATATTTTATTTTGTTATTATCATTAACCATGTTTATTAATAGGTCAGGAGTAAGTTTCTTTAATAAAGAGTTTTTAGAAAATTATACAAGAACAACTAATATTATTCCTTTTAAAACTATTATTAGTTATCTTACTGGTCCTGCTAATATAGGGATTAAAATAACCAATATATTAGGAAACTTAGTAGCATTTATGCCACTTTCCTTTTTGTTAATGTTAAAAGATAAGAAATTTTACAAATTAAAAAATCAATTTATTTATTTAGGAGTAACGACATTTATAATTGAAATATTACAATTAATAACTTCTACTGGTAGATTTGATATCGATGATTTTATTTTAAATATTGGAGGAGGATTACTATTTGTTATTTTATTAAGTAAAATAAATGGAATAGATAAATGCAAAAGTTTATTTTATCAAGATTTTAATATTCCAAAATTAGGTAAAATTATTTTATGGATAATTCCCTTGATATTTATTATTTTAGTTGATATTATGACATTGGTGAATATGGTAACGATAGAGCAAGTGATTACTCAAACGTTTTATGTAGAAGAAAAAAATAATTGTACTGGATTAGAGAAAATAGAGTTGGAAGAATTTAATTTATATTTAGATTGTGTAGATGTAGTTTATGAGACAGAAGATTATTATCAAATGTCACTAGAAGATGCACTAAAAAATAATGAATTAACTAGGAGAAAAATCAAAGAAAAAATGAAACAAAAAGAAGCACTCTGGGATGGTGGAACTACTATGTATGTTAGTCCTAAAGAAAATATTACATTTGTTTTATGTCAGACAACAGATGGAAATAAAGATATTTATGTTGGAAATAAAGATATGCGTTATGAAGAGAGTTTTTGTAAATAGGTAGGAGAGTTTTATGTCATTAGAAAGAGCAAAAGAACATTTGAAAAAGTATGGATTAGAAGGTAAGATTATGGAATTTGCTGTTTCTTCAGCAACGGTAGAAGAAGCAGCAAAAGCATTAGGATGTAGTCCAGGTGAGATTGCGAAAACATTATCATTTCTAGTAGGGGAGAAGCCAGTTTTAATTGTGGTGGCAGGAGATGTAAAAATAGATAATAGTAAATATAAAGTTTTCTTTCATCAGAAGGCTAAAATGATTCCTGTCGAGGATGTTGAAAAAATGATTGGTCATCAAGTAGGAGGTGTTTGTCCATTTGGTGTTTTGGAAGGAGTAGAAGTTTATTTGGATCAATCATTACAAAAGTATGAAGTTGTTTATCCAGCTTGTGGCAATAGTCATAGTGCAGTACGATTAACAATAAGAGAGTTAGAAGAGGCATCTTGCTATCAAGAATGGATTGATGTTTGTAAGGAGTGATACCATGGGTGGAATTAGTGTTTTTATATTATTAAGTATTTTAATGTCTATGTTTATAGTATTTGTAGTTGTTGCTTTGGTTGTTTTTGCATATATGCTTATTAATTATATTTTTGAAAGTATTTTTCTATATGCAGTATCGAAAGCGAATCATTATAAATATCCAATTGCTTCTTGGATACCATTTTATAATAAATGTATATTAGGAAAAGTTGCTGATAAACAAGGTTTAGGAAAGTTATTATGCGGGATAGATGTACTGGTTTTTTTACTGATAATCATTTCCTATTATGCAACGAATTTACCAGCTGGTGTTAATACGATGATATTTTTCTTGATTATTGTATTATTAGTTTTAAGCTTTATTTTTAATGTAGTTTTATCTCATCACATTATGAAAAAAGTCACTGGAAAGTTTGTGGATCTATTAACTATATTAAATGTATTAACATTAGGATTTTCAAGAAGTATTATTTTATTTATTATAAGAAATCAAAAAAAATTGAAGTAGGTGTTTTATGTCAAAGAAGTTAATATCTGCTACTGTATTAATTATTTTAGCAGAAGTGTTATCGTTATCTAGAATGTATTTTACAGAAGGTGCTACTAATTTTTCAGAGTTTACATCAGGTGTGCTGTTAGGGCTTTCTGTAGGAATGGAGATTATTGGTGTAGTTTTATTGTTTATTTGTATTGCAACCTATGATAAGAAAAAATAAGACTATGATTTTGTGTTAAGTATATGGAGTGTTTATGAAAAAGTATTCGAAAGAAATAATTGTATTTGTTTTTCAGGTAATGGTATTTTATCTCATTCCTTTTACTGCTGGTCCAACGGATGGTCTGGGACTGGTTGTTGTTATTTGGTTTGCTACTTTGTTATTATCTATTGTATTTGGATTAGTATCTCAGAAAAAGAGAAAGATTATTTATCCTTTTGTTGTAGCGATAGTATTTATTCCAACAGTCTTTATTCATTATAATTATACTGCTTTTGGACATGTTATATGGTATTTGATAGATTCTTATTTAGGTGTAGGAATTGGAAGTTTAATTAAAATGATAACGGACGTGTTAAGCCAGAAAAAGAGATAAACTGAAAATGTAATAAGAGTATACTCCAACTAGATAGATGAAAGTAGGACAATTATGGATAAATATTTAGAAATCAAAAGGAAATTTGAAGAAATAGAAGATAGAGAAAATGCTATTAGTATGGCAAAATATATGAGGGATTTATTTCCTTTTTATGGTATTGCTACTTCTAAGAGAAAAGCGGTATATAAAAATCTTTTAAAAGAGGAGAAGAAGTTAGGAAAAGTTGGTTGGGAATTTTTAAATCAATGTTATCAGGATTCTCATAGGGAGTTTCAATATTTTGTATGTGATTATTTGCTTGCAATGAAAGATTATTTAACCTATGAAGATATCCCTAAAATAAAACAGTATATTATTAGAAAAGAATGACGGGGATAGATTGTTTTGATGCTGTTATTGGGGAGATTGGTCTAAGAGATAGTAGAGTAGATGAGCTGATGTTAGTATGGTCAAAAGAGGAAGATTTCTGGTTAAGAAGAATAGCTATTGATCATCAATTAAATAGAAAAGAAAAGACGAATAAAGAGTTACTAGAAAAAATTATAGTAAATAATTTAGGAAGTAGAGAGTTTTTCATTAATAAAGCCATTGGTTGGAGCTTAAGAGAATATTCGAAAACTAATCCAACCTGGGTAAAAGAGTTTATTGATAAATATAAGGATAAATTAGATAAACTAAGTATTAGAGAAGCTAGTAAATATATTTAATTTATGTGTTGAAAAGATTATTTTAGGATAATCTTTTCTTTTGTATTGACAATCTGTTATAACTGTTATATAGTGTATATAACAGGTTGGTGATACGTTTGAATATAATTATTAGTAATAGTAGTGATATACCGATTTTTAAGCAGATAAAGAATGCTATTAAAGAAGCTATTTGTAATGATGAATTAATGGAAGAAGAAGCTCTACCTTCTGTTAGAGTATTAGCTAATGATTTAAAAATTAGTTTCTTGACGGTGAAAAGAGCTTATGATGAATTAGAACAGGAAGGATTTATTAAAACGATTCCTGGAAAGGGAAGTTTTGTTGCTCCTAAAAACTTGGAGTTAATTCATGAAGAAAAACTAAAAGAAATACAAGAATATATAGAAAAAATATATGATATTTCGAAGATTTCTAATATCACAAAAGAAGAAGTTGTGGAGTTGTTTAAAATTATTTTTGAGGAGGATTTATGAAAAATACGATAGAGGTTAGAAATGTATCTAAAACTTATCCCGGGTTTCGGTTAGATAGTGTTAGTTTTACGATTCCGGAAGGTGCTGTTGTTGGACTGATTGGTGAAAATGGTGCCGGCAAGACAACAACATTGAAAGCTATTCTTAATATGATAAAGTTTGATGGTGAGATTAAAGTTTTTGGAAAAGATAGTAAGAATTGTGAAAAAGAGATTAAAGAAGAGTTAGGTGTTGTGTTAGATGATAGTTTTCTTTCGGAATACTTAACAGCAAAACAGATGAATAAAGTTATGAAACAGTTTTATAAAAACTGGGATGAAGATAAATATTTTGCTTATTTAAAAGAATTTCAATTGCCAGAAGATAAGATTGTGAAAGAATTCTCTAGTGGAATGAAAATGAAATTAAAAATTGCGACAGCACTTTCTCATCATCCTAAGGCATTAATATTAGATGAAGCAACGAGTGGACTAGATCCTATTATTAGAAATGAAATATTAGATATATTTAGGAAGTATATTTTAGAAGAGGAGAGTCGTTCCGTTTTACTATCTTCGCATATTACTACCGATTTAGAACAGATTGCTGACTATATTATTTTTATTCATCAAGGAAAAATTGTCTTTTTCTTACCAGCTACAGATTTATTAGAAAATTATGGAATTGTAAAGTGTGATGAAAAAGAATTTCAACATCTAGAAAAGAAAGACTATATCAGTTATCGAAAGGATAAGTATTCTTATCAAGTATTAGTATCAGATAAAGATATGGTTAAGAAAAAATATAGATTTACAGTAATTGATAAACCTAGTATTGAAGATATTATGTTATTTTATGTGAAAGGAGAAGGAAAGTGAAAGGATTAATTATTAAGGATTTACTTAATTTATCTAGCTATAAAACGACGTTATTTCTTATTCTTATTTTTTGTAGTATGGGAATGATTGGAACAGATGCTGTAAATTTTGCACCTACCTTTATTATAGTTATGATTGGTATGATTGTTCTTTCAACATTTAATTATGATGAGGCATCACATGCCGAAAAATATATTGTAGCACTTCCTTTAACTAGAAAAGAAATTGTTATGAGTAAATATGTTCTAGCGATAGTTGGTAATATCCTAGGTGGTATTATAGGAATTATATTAACGATTATTATTGTAAATGTTATGAATGTTATAAGACCAGATGATTTAATTAGATTAGACTATCAGGGATTACTTGTAACAGTCATTAGTGGAATATTTGGTGTTGCGCTTATTCAAGCAATTCAAATACCTAGTGTTTATCGTTTTGGAGCTGAAAAAGGTAGAATTCAAATGTTTCTATTGATATTTTTATTAGTATTAATGATTGCAGGAGCGGGATTTCTAATCACAAAAATAGGATTTGATATTAATATGGAAGAGATAAATCATTTTATGAATCGCTTTGGTATTCCGGTTTTGATATTAGTATCCGCAGTTTTATATTATATTTCTTATAAGATATCCTATAAAATTTTTAAAAAGAAAGAGTATTAAGGACAACGAATTGAAAGTTGCCCTTTTTTAAATTTATAAGGAATTTGCTTTCAAAAAAAACAAATTTGAAAACTTGATAAAAAATAGTTGACATACGAACAAATGTATTATATAGTGTTCTCGTCAGGAGGGAATATTATGTATAGAATTAATTGTTTTCAAAGGCTTAAGTATTAGAAGTTAGACATATCTAAAATGTGGAAGTAGTTATCCTAAAGATTATAATGTCAGTTATAAGATTATGTTTGAATTATTAAAAAAGATGCAGTAAAAAATATAATTAATATAGTAAAGGAGAAAAAATGAATCAAGATAAAATGCATTTAGTAAATAAGATATTTAATAATGAAACTATAAGAACAGTCTGGGATAAAGAACAGGAGAAATACTTTATCAGTGTTGTAGATATTGTTAGAGTTATCTCAGAAAGTGATAATCCACAAACATATTGGCGAGTACTTAAAAAGAGACTTAAAGATGAAGGAAATGAAACCGTTACAAATTGTAACGCTTTGAAGCTTAAAGCTAAAGATGGGAAATATCGCATGACTGATGTTGTTGATATTGAAGGAATGTTTAGATTATTAAGTCTATTCCTAGTAAAAATGCTGAACCTATAAAGCAATGGTTAGCACATTTAAATAGTGAAAGAGTAGATGAAATATTTGATCCGTCAATTGCTGCTCAAAGGTCAATAGATTTATACAGAGCAAAAGGTTATGATAAGGGTTGGATTGCTAAAAGAATAAAACGCATCCAAGATAGAAAAGCGTTGACTGATGTTTGGTAAGCCAGAAATGTAAAAGAAGGAAAAGAATATGCAATTCTGACTAATGAAATATATAAAGAATGGCCAGGAATGAGTGCTAAAGAATATAAAAAGTATAAAGGACTTAGGAAGGAATCTTTAAGAGATAATATGTCTGATATTGAAGTTGCCTTAGCAGATTTAGGAGAAATAGCAACGAGCAAACTTGCTAAAACATAATCCTTATGGCCTAGAACAAAATAAAAAAATAGCAAGAACGGGTGGAAATATCGCAAAAGTTGCTAGAGAGGATTTAGAAAAGAAATTAGAAGTATCAGTAATTACTAATGAGAATAGATTAAATTATAAATATATCAATGATAAAGAAAAAATAGAAAATATGTAAAGGTTTAAATTAAACTGTATAATAAATGTGTTTGATATAATGAAAAAAATAATAATATGAATAGCAGGGAGGAAAAATAATGAGACTAGCTTTAGCATCACAAGGTTTTACAACAGATGAAATTGCTAAAAAGATAGAAGAATTAGTAGGAAAGTTTAAAATTGGTGCAGATACAATAAAAGAAGATAAATTATTTGATTATATTGTCATCATAGATAGTATGGTATAATTATGATAAACATTTATTATAAGTAATAAGGAGAGAAAAATGATTAAAGTATATGTAGCAAGTGCTTTTTGCAAAGATGAAACAGGAGGCAATAAAGCAGGTGTTGTACTGTATGAAAACGGTCTTACCAATGATGAAAAAAAGAAAATTGCTAAAATAGTAGGATATGCTGAAACTGCATTTGTAACAGAAACACCAGAAGCGGATTTTAAAATAGAGTATTTTACACCTGCTGAGGAGGTACCACTATGTGGACATGCAACAATCGCAACATTTGGAGTGTTAAAATATTTAAACAACTTAGATAAAGATTCTTATACAATTGAAACGAAAAGTGGAATTTTAAATATTAATCTGAAGGAAAATCAAATTTTTATGGAGCAAAATATTCCTGTTTTTTATGAAGAACTTTCTTATAAAGAAATAAAAAATAGTTTTGATATTGATTGTATTAATAAGAATATACCCATTCAAATAGTATCTACCGGATTAAAAGATATATTAATTCCTATAAAAAACGAAGAAGTATTATGGCAATTAAAACCTAATTTTGAATATATCACAGAAATTAGTAAGAAATATAATGTAGTAGGAATGCACTTATATACATTTAGTAACGATAAAGTGATGTGTAGAAACTTTGCACCACTTTATGATGTGAACGAAGAGTCGGCAACAGGAACTTCTAATTGTGCATTAGCAGGATTGTTATTCAAAAAATTAAATATAAAAAAAGATATATATTCTTTTGAACAAGGTTATAGCCTAAAAGCACCATCTCAAATAATAGTAAAAGTTATATCTTATGATAAAGAAAATATTGATAAAATTTTTGTAGGAGGTAACAGTAAATTTTTAAAGATAATGGATATTAATTTAAGTGAAAATAATAATAGTAAATAATAATTTCGTGATAAAGATAATTTAAATTATATGTAACGTAATCTAAGTTAACAAATTAAAAGATATATGAATGTAAATAACTAGTAATAAAACTATAATATAAAAATTAGGGAGGAAAAATAATGAGACTAGCTTTAGCATCACAAGGTTTTACAACAGATGAAATTGCTAAAAAGGTAGAAGAATTAGTAGGAAAACCATTAGAAAAAATAAATGTTGCGATTATCAATGAAGCTTATGTAGGATTAGATGAAACACGTGATAAAAGATGGTTAATTAGAGAGTTAGCAAACATAGAAAAATATATCGGTGGAACTATTGATTTTGTAAATTTTAGGGTTTATGATAAAGAAGAAATAAAAAAACATTTTCAAAGAGCAGATTTAATTTATATTGTTGGAGGTCGTCAACATATATTAGAGAAGTTGTTTAGAGAAACAGATACGATAGATATTTTAAAACAAATGGCAAATGAAAAAGTAATCATGGGAACATCAGCAGGCTCTATTGTTTTAGGAAGGAAAATAACGAGTGCAGATTTTTGGAAAGAGAGATATCCAAAAGATTGGGATTTAGCCAAAACGCATGAAGAGCTAAATCTTGTAAACTTTAATATTATACCTCACTATATGAGAGAAGATCATAAGAAGTGGACGAAGAGCTTTTTTGAACGAGTATTAAAAGAGAATCCCTTTCCAATATATGCGATTACGGATACACAAATGGTAGTTTGTCATGATGGAAAGTTAGAATTTGTTGGAGGAACTCCAGAAATATTTGGAGAAGAGAAGATATAGATTTCTATGCTATAATCGAAGAAAAAGGGAAAATTATGACAATTGAAGAAGAAATATTTAGAAAAAGAAGAATAAAAAAAGATGCTCTAATTTCTTATGGCTTTAAAAAGAATGGACCTTACTATATTTATTTTAAGGAGTTTATGAATCATAATTTTAAAGCAGAGATAAAAGTGGATGATGCAAGTGTAGTTACTGGAAAAGTATATGATTTAGATATGGAGGAAGAATACACAAACTTTCGTATAGATGATGTGGTAGGAGATTTTGCTAATACGGTGAAAGAAGAGTATCAAAATATTTTACGAGATATTGCTGCTCATTGTTTTATAGAAGAAGATTTTATGTTTGATCAATCTAATCGTATTTCTATGAAGATAAAAGAAAAATATCATGTACATCCAGAATTTTTATGGGAGAAGTTTCCTGACTACGGAGTCTTTCGAAATGAAAAAAGTGATAAATGGTTTGCTATTATTATGAAGTTGGATAAGAGTAAGATTATAAAAGAAGAAGTTGGACTAGTTGAAGTGTTAAATGTAAAACTAGATGATAAAGTAGAAGAGTGTATACAACGAGAAGGTATTTATCCAGCGTATCATTCAAGTAAGAAGAACTGGGTATCTATTATTTTAGATGATACTTTAACTGATGATGAAGTCATGATGCTAATTTCTATTAGTTATGATTTATCCGATGTAACTGGAGATTGGATTATTCCAGCAAATCCCTATTATTATGATATTATTGGTGCTTTCGAAAAAACAGATACAACGTATTGGAAACAACCAAGTAGTATTCAAATAGGAGATATGGTCTATATTTATATGGCAAAACCCTATTCAGCAATACTTTTTCAATGTCAAGTAGTAGAGATTAATATTCCAGGCAATTTTAAAACTAAGAATCATTCCATATCTTATGATATGAAATTAAAATTACTAAAAAAATATGATAAAGAGGAATGGTCATTAGAAAAGTTGAAAGAATATGGTGTAAAGGCAATTCGGAGTCCAAGAAGATTACCTAAGATATTAAGTGAAGAATTAATAAGAAATTAGGTGGATATTAGATTATGTATGTAAATAAAGAAAAAAGAGCATTTAAGGGTAAGAGTTTACTAGAAAAAGTAGAAAATTATACTGTAGTAGATATTGAAACTACTTCACTAGATACAGTTTTTGGTGAAATTTTGGAAATTAGTGCTATTAAAGTACGAAATAGAAAAGAAGTAGAGACTTTTTCTGAAATTATTAAAGTGAATCATGAAATTGGCTCGTTTACAACGAACTTAACTGGTATTACTACTAAAATGGTAGAAGAAGAGGGTAAAGATTTAACATGCGCATTACTTGACTTTAAAGAATTTTTAGGAGATGATATTATTGTAGGACATAATGTTAACTTTGATATCAATTTTCTATATGACAGTATGAGAGAACAACTAGGAGATTATTTAACAAATGATTATATTGATACGTTGAGAATATCGAGAAAAGTATTAAAAGAGTTAGGACATCATAGATTAGATGATTTAATTGACTACTTCGGGTTAAAACAAAGAAGAGAACATAGAGCATTAAATGATTGTGTGTTAACAAATCAGGTATATTTAAAATTATGTCATTATAAATTCTAAAAAGGTAGGATAGTATTATGAAAAATAACTTTGGAGCAATATATCAACTTTTTGTAGCAATACCAGTTACTATATTTTTAATTATTTTCTTTTATTATGGAGAGTTTATAGCAAGATTACTATTAACACCATTTATTGTATGTGCTATTGCCACTTTATTTAAAAGTATTTTTACGTTAAAAGGAAATTTAAAATGGTCAAAGTATTGCAATAGCGTATATATCATTAGTGTTTTGGTCTATGTTTTAGGATTTTTTGTAGCATTTTGGTATCTTGCTATTAAGAATCAGATATATTCACTTATGATAGTATTACTAATTGTTTCAGTGATCATTATTCTTGCTATTAGATATCGTTTCTTTAAAAAGAGACAGTCTAAAGAAGAAATGGAAAAAGAAAATAAACGATTTTTAACAAAATCGAGATTAAAAAGAAAGTTAGAACGGCTTGCAAGACCAATTGTATTTTCTTTGATATTAGTTTTAGGTGTTATCTTATTATGTCTTGGTGTTTTCAACTGGTTAGCGGTAAAAGAAGAAACAAAGGATTATAAAGAAGTATCGGGTCACTTTATGAATGCTAGTATTTATAGACAAGATGAAGATGGAACATCTTACGCCCTTACTTATTACTATATTGTCGATGGAGAAGAATATCAAATCACTACCTCTTATGGAACGGGAATGGTACCTAAAAAAGATAGTACAAGAACAATTATCTATAATCCGGATAATCCAGAGGAAGCAAGAATTGTTGGTGGAGAGAGCTTTGTTATACTTTTGTTAGTCGGTCTCATGTTTACAGTAATACCTGCTTTGTTTTTAATAGAGACATTTAGTAAAAATAAGAAGGATAAGAAGCCATCTAGATTTAGTTTTTTTGCCTTTGGTATGGGAGTATTTTTGTTTACTTTATGTTATGGTATTTTGTATATGATGACAGGAACATTTTCTTTTATTCAAATGTTTCAAATGTATGGAATAGGATTCTTACTTGGAGCTTTTGTATTAATCATATTAATGCTTGTTGGAGTATATTTTATGGTAATGAGTGTGTATCAAGCAATTACCTATAAAGAGGAAAATGTTATAAAGTAATATATTTGAGATGTAGAAAAATATAGTGGTATAAATAAGGAGTATATATGGATAATAAACAAAATGAAAAAAATCAAGCGTTAGATAATTATATGGTAGAAGGTATTCCGTTAGGGATGTGTTTTGGTGCCTCTATAGGAGTGGTAGTAGGGATATTTTTAGATAATGTTCCTATTTTTATCACTTTTGGTATTGCGATAGGAATGACTGTAGGTATGGGAATTGGTTCCTTGATAAAAAAAGATAAACACAAAAGTAAATAATAAGATAGTAATTATAGTGCATGGAGGAAGTTATGAAAGTATATATTGTAAGACATGGAGAAGTACCACATAATGCTTTAAAACAATATAATAGTGCAGATGAAGATTTAAATGAAGTAGGAGTTTTGCAAGCTAATGCTTTAAAAGAAAAAATCAAAGACTTAAATTATGATATTATTATTTCTTCTCCTTTAGTAAGGGCAAGACATACGGCAAGTATTATTAACGTTCATAACAAAGAAGTGATGATTGATGAGAGAATTAAAGAAAGAAATCCAGGTGATTTATCAGGAAAATCTTTAACGGTTACGAATCGTGAGGAATATTGGAATTATTATACTAAGATACAATATGGTACTTCTGAAAATATCAAGGACTTTTTTGAAAGAGTATATGATTTTTTAGATGAGTTAAAACTGAAAGAATATACTAGTGTGTTAGTGGTTGCTCATAGCGGAGTATCGAAAGCATTTAGTGCTTATTTTGAAGGATTAGGAGATGGAAAGGTTTTAAACAGAGGACTAAAAAATTGTGAAATAAAAGTGTATGAATTGTAAATTAAAATATTGTTTTTTAGATATAATTCATGGATTCTTTATTGAACTTAGTATTCATTGAATAAAGGATTGATAGATAGGTCTCAAAAAGATTTATCTATTTTTTTCTAAAATTTTCCACTTCATAAGAACAAATGTTCGTGATAAAATATAGATGGTGATTATATGGAAAAAGTTTATATCTGTATTGATTTAAAGAGTTTTTATGCATCTGTAGAATGTGTAGAAAGAGGATTAGATCCGTTAAAAACTAATTTAGCAGTAGCAGATTCCACTAGAACAGAAAAAACGATATGTCTAGCAATTAGTCCTTCCTTAAAACAATATGGTATTGGAGGAAGAGCTAGATTATTTGAATTATTGCAATTAGTAAAAGAGGTGAATAAAAAGCGAAAAGAAGAAAACAATGGTAGAAAGTTTTCAGGAAAATCTATTGATGATGATGAATTAAAGCATGATAAAACAAAGGAGTTAGATTTGATTATTGCTCCTCCTAGAATGTCTCATTATATTAATTTTTCAGCTAAAATATATAATATTTATTTAAGGCATATTGCGAGCGAAGATATCTTTGTTTATTCGATTGATGAGGTGTTTGCAGACATTACTAAATATTTAAAATATAATCATACTACACCAAAAGAGTTTGTAACTATGATATTAAAAGAAGTGGTAAAAGAAACAGGAATTACCGCAACAGCAGGAATTGGAAGTAATCTTTTTTTAGCAAAAGTAGCGATGGATGTGGTTGCAAAACATGCGAAAGCAGATGAGTATGGAGTAAGAATTGCCAGGTTAGATGAGAAGAGTTTTAAAGAAAAGCTCTGGGATTATCGTCCAATTACAGATATTTGGAGAATAGGAAAGGGAATTGCTAGTAGACTAGAACAGAATCATATTTATACTTTAGGAGATATTGCAAGGTGTTCTATAGAAAATGAAGAATTATTATATAAATTATTTGGTGTTAATGCTGAGTTGTTAATTGATCATGCCTGGGGAGTAGAACCATGTACGATAGAGTCTATTAAATCCTATAAGCCATTAGCAAAAAGCATTAGTACAGGACAAGTCTTACCATATCCTTATTCTTATCAAAAAGCAAAGTTAATTATTCGAGAAATGTCTGAGTTGTTAGCTTTAAACTTGGCAGAAAAACATTTGGTAACGGACCAATTAGTGTTAACAATAGGGTATGATATTTCAAATGTTACAGAGAACTATCATGGAGAAATAAAAGTGGATTTTTATGGAAGAAAGATACCTAAACATGCTCATGGTAATATTCATTTAGAAGAAAAAACATCTTCTTCTAGGAAAATAATGGATGCAGTAACTAAATTGTTTGAAAAAATTATAGATCCAGATTTATTAGTAAAAAGAATTAACATTAGTGCAACAGGACTAATATCGGTAGAAAAAGAAAAGATGATTTTAAAGTATGAACAGTTAGATATATTTACAAATCCTGATACACTACAAATAGAAGAGAAAGCACGAAAAAAAGAAGAAAGAGAGGAAAGTTCACTTCAACAAGCCGTGTTAAATATTAAAGAAAAGTATGGAAAAAATGCTATTCTTCGAGGTATGAATTTAGAGAGTGGAAGTACTACAATAGAAAGAAATAGACAGATTGGAGGACATCATGAATAAATATGCTGATATTATTCATTTATCAAGACCTAAATCAACACATCCACCCATGTCTTTAAACAATAGGTCTTTCCAATTTGCACCATTTAGTGCCTTAACAGGATATGATGAAAAGATAAAAGAAACAGCAAGGATTACCAGTTCTAAAATAGACTTAACAGAAGAAGAAAAATTAAAGTTAAATGATAAATTGGAATGGTTAAAAGAAAATATAAAGAAACAGCCGGAAGTTACCATTACTTATTTTGTAGCGGATAAGAAAAAAAGTGGAGGAAGTTATCAAAAGATTACGGGTAATATTAGAAGAATTGATGAAGTAGAGAAGTGTCTTGTTTTTAGGGATAAGACAAAAGTATTCTTAGATGATATTATTAAAGTAGAGGGTAATATATTTTGTGATTTGCTATTGGTTTTTTAAAAAAGTAATATTATAATAAAGATAAAGAAAAACGAATTAGGAGTATAGAGATGATAAATATTGAGTATAAGAAAAAAATAGGAAAAGAGTTAGATAATTTTATAGATAGGGAATTTGATAAGTATGCAATTCAAACTGGTGTTACTTGTAATTATCAATCTTTTTATTTTGTCGCAACAGAAGATAATAAAGTAATTGGAATTATTACAGGACATACTTATTATCAAGAAGTACATATTAGTGATCTTATCATATTAGAAGAATACCGAAAAAAACATCTTGGAACAAAATTAGTACAAGCAGTAGAAGAATATTATAAAGATAAAGGATTTGAAAATATTAATCTTACTACTTATGGTTTTCAAGCACCTGAGTTTTATAAAAAGTGTGGATTTCAAGTGGAGTTTATTCGAGAGAATAAGAATAATCCTAAGCTTACTAAATATTTTTTAGTAAAGTATTATTAAAAAAGTAAGAAGGTTTATTTATAAGATAAGTTATGAAATGATATCATTGAAGATTATAGGAGATGGCTATTGTTAGAAAGGTTTAGTAGAGTTTTATGATACAAGTAATAAAAAAATTAGATACTTCTTTATTAGATTTTCCACCTGTCATAGAATATTTAAGACAATTTGAAAAATGGGAAATAGTAAATGAAGATATAAAAGCAGATAATGGCGAGGTTAATATATCATCTGAAAATGAATTAATAAGAATAATATATTTAAAGATGAGTACAGGTAAGTGGTGGAGTATTTATAGATATCATTCAGATGGTATAAAATATGAGCAGATAGATGCCATATTATTTGATGAGATAAAAGAAAATAAATATAATAAAATTATTAAATTTTCAGGACATATAGAAGATGATACTTATTCTTATATCACATGTTCAAGTTTTTCTTTTTTAAATAATGAAGTTATTTATAGTTGGAAGGAAACTAGAGTAGTACCAGTACAAGATTTATACAAAATTCAATATTCTAAAGATATGAACTTAACAGAACTTGTCTTAATGACAGATAATAAAAGTCAAAATATTATAAAACAAGAGAATCAACAAGGTATAAAAACATTAGTTTTAAAATTAGAAAAATAGAACTTTGTAAGGAGATAGAATTAAATGAATAAAAAATTATATAATGAAAGTATAATTTTAATAGGCCCTTCTGGAGCAGGAAAATCAACTGTTGCTGAAGAACTTCATAAAATAACTAATATGCCAAGATTATGTTTAGATCAAATTGCAAATAAAGCTAGGAATACAGGACTTAAAAGTAAATTTAAGAGTGTGGATGAATTTAATTGCTATATGATTTCAAAAGTATTAAAGCAAGCACAAGAGAATAATATGTATGGAATTGTAGATTTTGGAGCAGGACACTCTGTATATGATGATACTTTGATATTTGAAGAAGTGAAATCAATGTTAGAGCCTTTTAAAAATATTATTTTATTACTTCCAAGTAAAGATGATAAAAAAGCTTTAGATATCATGAAAAATAGGTCTACTGGAGATACTAGAGATAATAAAATGTTTTTAGAAAGCCCTTGCAATAAAGAGTTAGCAACTATGATTATATATGAAAATGACAGACAGCCGTCAGAAATTGCAGAAGAGATTATATCATGTGTTAAAGAAAAACAAGAATAAATAAAACTAAAATAAGATTTTATTGATTACAATTTATCAAATGGAAAAGGATGGAACTATGAAATATAATAATAAATTAGAATTGATAGATGCAATTAAAAGTAATGCTGATTTATTTATAAGAGAATATTATGATATAAAAGATGAAGGTATGAATACATTTTATGAAGAAATAGAATATAGCCCTTATCAAATGTTAGTGTTTTGTATTGGTTGGATGGATTTAGTTTTGTCTTGGGAAGAGGAAGAACAAAATGGTATTCAAAAAACAGTTCTTGCTACTGAATGGAAATGGAATGATTTAGACTGGCTATATCAAAGTTTTTATGATAGATATAAGAAGTTTTCTTTAAAAGAATTAGTTGATAACTTTAATCAAAAAATAGATAGTATTATTCAGTTAATAAATAATTTATCTGATGAAGATTTATTTAACGAAGGTAGGCGAGACTGGCTAAGACAAATGGTAAAGAATTTAGTGTGTGCAGACTAATACATTTAAATACTATTGCTAACTTTTAAAATTTTAGAGGGAAAATTAGAAAATGGAAGAAGCTTCATAATTAAGGAATAGATGTAATAGATTTTGATTTATAAATAATAGGAGTGTTAAATATGGATAATAAAAAGGAAGAAAAAGACTTTATAAAAATAGAAGTAAAAGAGTTAATTGATTGGAATGAGCCTAATGGAGAAGGGTGTATTGTATCAGATAAGATAACAAAAGATGGCTATAAAGTTGGATATATGTATAGAGAAGAACCTAGTATGGATATGCCTGATAGTGGTTGGAGGTTTATGGCAGGTAATGAAGATGATGAGTATATGAATAATTCTCTTAATCATCATATATTTGCTATTAATACTATTTGTAATTATGATCCAGATATTATTCCCTATCTACATTCTAAAATAGGCTCTACTTATATTAGAGTAGATAATAAAAGTTTTGAATTGGATGATAGAACAAAACCGATATTTATAGATAAGCAAGAAAGATAAGTGGTAGATCTATGCAAAATAGTATGAAATGTAAAAAAACATTAAGAAAAGTAGCTATTATCTTATCTATTATACTTTTATTACTAAATATATGCTTATATGTAAAAATGAAGTTTACTTGGGATGCAATACCTAGTGCTAGTAATCAACATGATAGTATGAATTTACTTTTTCATGGACTATTTAGCTGGGCTGTTTTAGTATATGGGATTATATTAATACCTGTTGTTTGGATAGAATATTTGTTATTAGTTCTTGTTATAAAGATATATCATAAGTTTGATGGAATTATAGGAGCATGTTTATGTTTGCTAATATCAATTATCTTTATCTTAATCTTCATTTTCTTTGTACGAATGTTAATATTTATTATTCTCACTTTGATATGATGATTGTATTTTGGAAAATATGAGATTGTAGAGTTTGTTTTAAAAGAACTGATTGTATATTAATTCATGAAAAATTTTAATTGTACAGAAGATATAAGATATGAATGGAAAATGTTTGAAATTTTATAATAGATTTATTATTTTTTATATATTAGGAATTTGCTCCTTAAAATGCAAATTTGAAAACTTGATAAAAAATAGTTGACATACGAACAAATGTATTATATAGTGTTCTCATCAGGAGGGAATATTATGTATAAAGCTTATCGGTTTCGTTTGTATCCTACAACTAATC
>JAGHJJ010000097.1 GCA_017886705.1 Bacilli bacterium
CTTAGGAGGCGATTGCTCTATCCTACTGAGCTACGGAGACAGGTAGTTTTAACCTAAGTTAAAACTATTTTGATGCTCCTTTGATATTTTTTTCTCTATTATATGTGATTTCTTGTTGACGAATGATAATAGGACTTACTTCACTTGTTTCGATATAATCTTCTTTAAAACTATCTGTTGCCATATTTCCTTTTGTTAATTCACCTTTAAATACTCCTAAGACTTCTCCATCTTGTTGTAATTGTTTTTCGTCGATCCCCTGGATTTCTCCTGTTTGTTCTTGAGTAAGTAGTGCATATGGAAAGCCTGTTACAGGATCTGTTGCTCGACCTAGTAAACCTTTTTCTATTAGCCCGTCTGCTAAATATTCCATACTACCATTTTCTTTTACGCTATATACTTTTGCTCTATAAATCATATTATCCCTCCTTTTTACAATTGCAGCCGTTTTGCTTATATAATTTTTCTAAATTATTGATTTCTACTTTGCCATTTTTTATTACACCAGCGTTACCGCTATCTACTTCAATTAATTTATCTGTATCTACCTTATTATAATCTATTAACGTTGTACTAGTTAAGGTATTTCCTTTAATTTTGGTATCGTTCTGGTAATAATCAATATCTTGATAATCCGCATATAGTTCATCTATTTTTTCTTGATATACTTCTAGATTGTCTTTTTCTTCGGCTGTTATTTTTTCTATTGTTTTTAGTTTTGTTACCTGATTATTTTTATACGTTGCGATATACGTAGAACGTATAGTAATTCCATTCGTTGGATATGTTTTCATCGTACAGGTCATGGTTCCTGTTTTGGGAGCACATCCTGTTATTATTCCTATTACTAATATTAGTAGTAGCGTTTTCTTTTTCATATTACACTTCCTGAATTACAGTAATAATCATTGGCTTTGATTCTGTTTCTTGATAGAAGAATTTACCTAGATAATCTCTTACTTCATTTTTTATTTTGGCATAATCTACTCGTTTGGTATTTTTTTCGATATTTGCTTCAATTGCTTCTTTTGCTATTTCTTTGGTTTGTTCTAGTAAGTCTTGACTTTCTTTTACATAGACAAATCCTCTAGTTAATATTTCTGGTCCACCTAATATTTCTTTTGTTTGTCTATCTAAGGTACAACTAATGATAACGATACCATTTTCTCCTAGCATTTCACGATCTTTTAATACTAGGTTACCTATATCTCCTTGACTTTTACCATCAATTAAAATTTGGTCTACTTCTACGTGTTCTTTTTTATCCACTAATTTTCCTTTATTAAACTCTACTACGTCGCCATTTTCTTTTAAAATAATATTTTCTTTTGGTATTCCTAACTCTTCAGCAATTTCAGCATTGGCATATTGATTTCTATACTCTCCTTTTACAGGAAAATAATACTTTGGATTCATTAGGTTAATCATCATCATTAAGTCTTCACGTGATGCGTGATGAAGAAGATGTTTTTTACTAGATAGACTTACAGCATTAGCACCAAGCATAGCAATCTCATCCATAATTAGTGCAGAACGCTTTTCTATTCCAGGATATGCTGGTTCTGTAATAAAGATAGTGTCTGTTTCTTTTATTTTAATATATTTATCATAGCCTTTAATAATTCTTTCTAGATTATTAAATGGCTTTTCTTTCTCATCTGATATTAAAACTACGGTGTCTTTATTTTCTAAATCTGAAAGCGTGCCAATTTTACTTTTATCTACTGTTAAATATCCCTCTTCGATAGCTTTATTTATCATATCTTGTAATCCTTTTCCCATGATAACCATTTTTCTATGTGTTTTTGATACTTCGTTAAAGATTTCTTGAATACGATAAAAATGTGCTGGGAAAATGGTTGCGATAATTCTGTTAGGATTTTTTACTAATACTTCACGAATAAAGTCTGCTACTCTATTATGTGGTGAGGTATGCCCTATTTTATCGGCGTAGAAAGATTCTGATAATAAGCATAATACTCCTTGTTTACCAACGTAGGCAAGTTTTCCAATGTCTGTTTTATAAGCTCCTGTCATGGTAGAGTCAAAGACAAAATCTCCTGTATAGACAATTGCACCATCTTGTGTATATAAGACAAAACATACCGCATCTGGTATCGAATGGGTTACACTAATAGGGAATATATAGTTTTTACCAAAACTTAATTTTGTATGTGGTTTAAACTCTTTTAATTTTGCCTTCTTTAATTGATTTGGTTCTAAATCATTTCTTACCATTTCTAATGTTAATTTTGTTCCGTAGACTGGAATATTTGGTAATTGTTCTAAAATATCAGGAATTGCTCCCATGTTACTTTCATGACCATGAGTCAAGAAGATACCTTTGATATTTTTTTTATTCTTTATTAAATAGTCAAAATTGGGAATGATATAGTCAATTCCTAATTTAATGTCATTATCATACTTTAGTCCGGCATCAAATACAAAAATGTCCTTATCTACATTGACAATGTACATATTTTTGCCATTTTCATTTAGTCCGCCTAAAGCAAAAATTTTTATTTTACTCATTCTTTTCTCCTTTCATTTTTAATACTTTTTGATAATTTTGTTCTGATTTTTCAACATCACTGTTACTAGTATCCATTAAATAAGTATATATATCCTCTAATGAATTTTGTGAAGTTAAATTTAATTCTTCTTTCATAGTAGCTATCACTAAGTCTTTTGATGTTTCTTTTATGCCTTTTAATAAAATAAATAACTCCATTAAATTGGTATTTATTTCTATGATAGTAAGATTTTCCATTAATACTAATAGCATGTTAATATCTTGATTTTCTTTTTGTATTTCATACATTTCATAAGCTATATCGTGTAATCTCTTTTGGTTTTTAATTATCTGGCTAACATCATCGTCTTCTTTTATTAAATTTAGATTTTCTAGACTTGTAATTACTAATTTTTGTCTGTCTTGTTCCATTAGTCCTTTTATTTCATCTAAGTGAAATTTATCATTTTCTTTCATAAAAACCCTTTTGGCAACATTCGTATTATACCATAATCTTTCTTATTTTACAAACTATATTGCAAGTTTACTTAGTGCTACTTTGGCTGCTTCTTGTTCTGCTTCTTTTTTAGAGCCGGATACTCCTTCTCCGTAAACTATGTCGTCTATTTTTACTTGGACTGTGAAGGATTTGTTATGTGCTGGTCCTTCTTCTTTTACTAATTCATACTGCAAGCTTTGTTGTGTTGTTTGTACATATTCTTGTAAAGCACTTTTGTAATCACTAAAAAATGTAACATTAGGATCTTCGATATATGGAACGATAATATTTAACACCGTTCTTCTAGCTGTTGCATAACCTAAGTCTAAGTAGATTGCACCAATTAAAGCTTCAAAGATATCCGCAACGATAGCCTTTTTAAATTTTCCTCCTTCTTTTTCTTCTCCATGACCTACTTTAATATATTGGTTTAGTCCTAGAGACATTGAATACTCATATAAGGCATTTTCACATACATAACTCGCTCTTACTTTCGTCATTTCTCCTTCGTTTTCCTTTTTATTCGAATAAAGGTAGTCTGCTACTACTAAATCTAGTACTGCATCACCTAAAAATTCTAGGCGCTCATAATCTTGTTTTGCTTTATGTTCATTAGCGTAAGAACTATGTGAGAATGCTGTTAAATATAATTTCTCGTTTTTAGGAGTAATTTTTATCTTTTTAAATAATTCGTCCATATAATCACCATAACTAGTATAACAAAAAACTAGAAATTAGTATACTTATAATTGATATTTTATGTGGATTATAGTAAAATGAAATAGTAATATGATAACAAGGGGATGTCCATGAAGAAGTTTTTTATTGCGCTTATTCGCTTGTATCAAAAGATACCTGGCAATTTTCATGCGAGTTGTAGATTTATACCAACTTGTTCTAATTATATGATAGAAGCGATTGAAAGATTTGGTGTAATTTACGGGTGTTATTTAGGAATTCTTAGAATTCTTAGATGTCATCCTGGTGGAAAATATGGATATGATCCGGTTCCAAAAGTAAGGAGAAAAAAGATGAAGACAAAAAAATTATTATTGCTATTTATATTATTTATTACTGTTATTTTTACAACTACTGGTTGCAAAAGAGATGATATGGATGATATACGAATACTAGTTACAGATTATCCAAATGAATATATTGCTGAAGAATTATATGGCGAACATGCTTCTATTACCGCTGTTTATCCTGATGGTGTAGATACGAATACTTATCGTATTAACAATAAACAAAAAAGAGATTTTAGTAATTATGATTTATTTATCTATAATGGTTTAATTGAAAAAGAAAGTGATTTAACTTTTGACCTATTAGATTTAAATCCTGATTTAAAAATTATTGATGCAGCTTATGTGTTAGAGACTGATTATTCTCCTGAGGAGTTATGGTTAAATCCTTCTTCTTTGCTTATGATGGCACAAAACGTTCGCTTAGGATTGGATGAATATGCAACTAGTACTTACATAAAAAAAGATATTGATGAGAACTACGAAAAATTAAAAGTTACTTTATCTGAACTTGATGCTGACTATCGTGTTGCGGTTGAAAATACAGAACATAAAACTATTGTGGTTGCTAGTTCTACTTTAAAATATTTAGAAAAATTTGGATTAAATGTTATTTGTATTGATGACGAAGCTACTGATAAAACAATTAGTGATGCTGAAGCGTTAATAAATGATGGAGAAATTTCTTACTTATATATGTTCGATGGAGATAGTGTTAACTCTGTTGCTAAACAATTGTTAAAGACTTATCCAAATTTGAAAGAACAAAAATTACATAAATTAATTAATTTGACAGATAGTGATCGTTCTAATAATAAGGATTATATCAATATTATGAACAATAACTTAGATTTAATTAAACAAGAACTATATCAATAAAAAATACACTCGTTATCATTTGCGAGTGTATTTTTTATTTTATAAAGTTTTTTCTTTTCCTCATTTTATCATATTAACTTAAAAAGCTCTTAAATTTACTTAAGAACTTTTATATATTATTTAATACGTTGATATCATCGTTCATTAATTGTACTAAAACTTCAATATTATATGCTTCAAAGCATTCTTTTATTTTGTCTACTGGTAAGAAGAATAGTTCTAGTCTATTAATTAATAATTTATCAATTACTTCAACATGAATTGATTTTAAATATTCAATTACTTGTTTGACATTTTCTTTGGAGCATAGAAAGTAAAATATTGTGCTATCTTCTAGGGTTGCTTTTAATTCTTCTATCGTTTCTTTCGAAATGCCATACTCTAGTAAGAATTTCATATAATTTCCTCCAATCCTGTTGTTTGTGTGATATTAATTACTAAGTCATTATATTCTTCTTCTGTTAAAATTTTATGGTAAGTAATAGCGAATAACAAAGCATCTATTGTTTTACCCAAATTTTGTTCACATAATGCATTATATATTCTTAATACTTTCAGTTTAGATATTCTTAGACCGTTGATATCATATAAAAGGCTTTCTTTACTATCGCTAAATCTGTCTAGACTTATGATTTCAGGATAATCAAAAATTGTACTTGAGATAGCATGATGAAGTGATTCCTTTGCTATTCTTTGATATTTTTTTTCCATTTTAAGATGAATTTCTTTTTGATTATTTACTCTTTTAGCACTTTCCATATCATGTATTCCTTGGTATTCTATATCATCGTTTGTAATTTCTTTTCGCAATAATAATTTTTTTACACCATTAGACATGATTAATCGAAATGCTTCATTGTTTCCAATGGTTGCTGATAAGTGAAGTTTGTGAAATAATAATTTGTTTGTTTCTATATTGGTAGATAAAGCTGTTAGATTGTTCTTTATATATCTTAATCCTAAGGGATGGCTTTCTATCCATATATCTATCATTTCTGGTATATATGGTGATTTTAATGCAGATAAGAAGTCATCTAGAAGTGAGGTTTCTGTCTCTTCACTATATAGACCGTAACGTTCTAACCATTCTAGGTTTTCTTGTAATCTTTTATTAGTAAGAATTAATATTTCTTTTTCTTTTTCAGCAACATATGGAATGCTTATTCCGTGTTCTACTAATAATGACACATTCTTTTGGAAATCTTCTTTTCTACCAATCCTATACTTTCCGTCATATATATATTCATTAGGAATATAAGCACTAACTAATTTTTCTATTGTAGTAATGTTGATTCCTCTTTTTTGGGCTAAAGAGGTAATAGTTGTAATACTTTCTTTGGTACTTGCTAGTAACAAAGTGGAAAGTATTAAACCAGATGATTCTTCATTCAATTTAGAGAAGCCTTCTTTTTGAATTGCATAAAATACTTCTTCAATATTTTTCCGATTTCCTTCTTTTTTTAGTTTCAATTGGTATTTCTTTTCTAACTTATAAAAATTATATCCATATCGTGCGAAAATAAATTTTAATTCAGAATCTGTAATTCCTAATCCCTGATTATTGATTTCTGTTTCTTTTTTTTCTATAATTTCTTGGTTATATTTAATTAAAGAAAGTAAAATAGCTTGTTTTTCATCTTCTCCTATATTGTTTTCTTGAAATAATTGTAAAACGGTATCAATATCAGAAATTAATTCTGTGTTATTTGGTTTTTTTAATTTTGAAAGTAAATCCTTATATTTATTTGTTAGTACCATAATATGGTTATATTCAGGATCAATAGATTGCTTTTCTATATTCTTTTTTTCAATATATTCTTCTAAATATTCTATAAATTTTGTAACTGCTTCTAGTTGATTAGGAAGTAAAGTGTAATTTGTTTTCTCAGTTTGATTCAAAGTTAGCAAAGCTTTTATAATATCTAATTCTTTCTTTAATGAGGCTTTATCTTCTTCTGGAATTGGAAATAATGTAACAATTTCATTTAGTTCATTCATGTCTAATTTTGTAATTTCATTTACATCTTGTTTTAAAGTATCCATCAATTGCATTTTTCTAGATAAATTTTGATCTAGGCGATTATTATAATCTTTAACATCATTTTTTTTATCGTTAATGGCATTTTTTAATATATTAATTAACTCTTTTTGTTCTGTCATATTTTCACCTACTATCTAATTGCTTTTTCCTTTTATAATGTCTATTATTTTTTTTGTGGAGTTATTAATGTTTATAGTTTTAAAATTATTAGGATAAGTAATTGTAATTGGAAGTGATTTTAATTTTTCATTACAATTTAATAATGCCATTTTTAATTTATTTAAGTCTTGTTCAGATAATATAATTATTATTTTTTCTACTGCTTTATTTTTTATTTTTTCTACTTGTTGCATTTCTTGTAATTGTTGTTGTTGGGCTTTTAGATTTTTTTCCAATGCTAGTAGTAAAATTGCTGTTTTTTCACTTTCTGATAAGTTGGCTATTTTTAACTCATCATAAAAAGAATCTATATCACTTATTTCTAATATGTCTTTACTTTGTAGTCTTTCTTTTAAATCTTCTAATTTATGTAATGTTTCTTCTTTTTTAGCAGTTACTTTTTTTAATGTTTCATTAGATACTAATTCTTGATAAGCATTTTTTATTTTATTACGATATTCTTCTAAATGATTTATAGTTTCTTGATATTGTTCAGCGTGACGATAACCTATTTTTTCTAGAAAGTATAAATTTTTAATTTCTGATTTGAATGAGGAAATAATATTATCATCTTTTAAAGTGTATTTTAACATAACATTGAAATCTTCTTCTGCTTCTTTGGTTTCTTCCTCATTAGGGTTGTAGTATGGAAAATTTACTACATTATTTTCTGTAATATCTAACATTCCTTTAATATAAGCAAGCAACTCTTTTTCGGCTTTTATTTTTTGTAATTCTTTTTGATAAGAACGTTCTTTTTCTTCAATATCTAGTATTAATTTGTGAATTATCTGTCTTTCGTTCATTCTAGCACCCCATCCTATATTCTATAATTGAGTATAGCATATTTTTAGTGCAAAGAAAATGTTTTTTTGATATTATTCATTGCTAATTGCACGAGATAATTCTTCAAATAATGTATTCATTGCTTTATTAAATCCCTTTTCGATTAGTCCTGAAATTTTCATACCTATACTAGAAAGTTTATTGTTATAATCTGTTTCTTTTTCTAAATAATTTGCAGGATTGATATTTTTTCCTTCTTTAATATCTTGTTCGAATCGTTCCATAGCATTTTGAGTTAATGTTGCTTTTCTGCTTTCATTATATTGATAATAACCTGTCATTTGACTAATATAGAGTCCAATAAATAAAATTACTAATATCCCGAAAGTAAGTTGAATTATTCTAGTGTATTTCATATTCGTTTATCACCTCTAAAAAGCAATCTGCAAACGCTAATGAAGTATTCAAAATTTCATCAATAGTATTTTCTGGTCCTCCCATCTCTACTAGTATAGTAAATGGTGAAAAATCTTGATTATAAACGCCATTTACTCCTGGTCCTTCTTTCTTATAAATTCCTTTTGATAAATTGGGATATTTTTCGTTAATTTTTTGATTTATTTTTTCTGTAAATTCTAAATTTTGTTGATAATTAGGATTCTCTAGTCCTATTAAAAATAAAATACTGGCATAATTTTTATTATCAATAGTCACTGTTGTTCTATCTTTTCCTAAACTATCTCTATGAACGTCAATAAAATATTTTAAACTAGAATAATTTTTTCTAACATCTTCTAAAAAAACTCTGCTGGCTTGATAACTTCTTGCGTAGTTCCATCCGTTTTGATTTAATACCTCCTTAATATTTCTTTCTTCTACTAGCGTAGGAAATCCTCTTTCTTCAAATTTTTCTTCTAAAATATAATCATTTATCATTACTGTAGGTCTTACGCTATATTCTACAAAACTATTGGGAGTATATTCTTCTGTTTGATGACTGTTGTAAATATAAATATAGGGCTCGCTCATCTCTTTTTGAGAAGTGATAGGCTCTACTCTAGGTTCTTCTTTGATAATCAAATTCTGATAATTATTCTCCAGTAATGCTACTAATTGGTCTTCGTTAGTTGGAAAAATCATGGCTAAAAAAGAAGACATTAAACTTTTTTCTTGATTTTTAGAAAGTAATATTTTAACTAATTTCTTTTGATTTATTTTAGTTGGTCTATCATCTAAATATTGATAGGTTAAATACATACCAAATACAAAAAGAAGTAAAAAAAGATATTTTCTTACTTTATGTTTCTTTCTTGTTTTAGAATAAAATTTTTTCTTCATTCTATCACCAAGATTAATATAACTTATATAAATAATTTAATTTGTCGGATTAAAGTGATTGTGAAGACTTTTATTAATTGCATTTCCTAAAAGTAAACTTAATTTATCCATAACATAATCTATTTCTTTTGGAGTAACCATTAAATTATAATTTACTGGTAATAGCACTTCTAATAATAGTTCTTTTTGTTCAGCTTCACTAAGTAATCCAACCATACCTAATACATCTTCTTTTTGTTCATTTGTTAGTTCTCCTTGATGATTTTGGTAATCTTGCTTATTTAGAGGAACTAATTTTAATTTATCATTATCTTGATTGTTTAATTTATAACTAATTTGTTTTAATAATAACTGTAACGTATTTTGTACGATTGTAGTAGCGTCTACCACAGTAGGTATTCCGATTGCTAAGACTGGAACACCAAGAGTCTTTTCACTAATTTCTGCACGGTTATTACCAATGCCACTTCCTGGAGAAATACCAGAAGTAGCAATTTGAATCGTTTTATTAAGTCGTTCTATAGAATTTGTTGCTAGGGCATCGATTACAATAATTAAATCAGGATTTATTTTTTCTTTTACAGCTTCAATTAAATCTTTCGTCTCTATTCCTGTTGTACCGGTGACACTTGGTTTAAAACTTGCTGTATTACGATACCCTTCCTCTACTTCTCCTAATAAAAACAGATGTCTAGTCACTAAAACTTGATCAATACTTTTAGGGCCTAAGGAATCCGGGGTAGACTTTTCATTACCAAGGCCAACTACTAATACTTTGCCATCTTCTTTTAAACCTAATTTATCATACATTAATTTTAAAGCTTGAGTCATAACCTGTTCTACATCTTTAAAATTATTTTTATCCGTCACATCTTGGAAGCTAACTGTACTATACCAGCCTGTCTTTTTATGAAGTTTTTCTTCTAATTCATGAGTTATTTCAATTTCTTCTAATGTCGTATTTTTAGTTTTAACTACTACCCTAGAACAATCGCTAATTTCTTGTGTACGTGTTATTTCATCGATTACTAAGTCTGTTCTTAAATTTGTATTTTTTAAATCAATTGTATGCATTTTCTTCACCTATTTTTAATATTGACAATTCACCAAAAAAATATTTGCAAATTTAAAGAATATTTGATAAAATTAATATGTTTATAAAAGTGAGGTGAAAAAATGCCAAATATTGCTAGTGCTAAAAAAAGAGTACGTTCTAACGTTAAGAAAACAAATGTCAATACGTTAGTAATCTCAAGCATGAGAACTGCTATCAAAAAATTTGAAAAAGAAGTAAAAGCAGAAAACAAAGAAGCAGCAAACAACAACTACAATATTGCTATTCAAAGAGTTGACAAAGCAATGGCTAGTGGAAAAATCCATAAAAATAAAGCTGCACGTTTAAAATCAAGATTAACAAAGATGAAAAACGCTATGTAAACAACCAATCTAACGATTGGTTTTTATTTACATTTTTTTTCTTTTACGTTAGAATGAAAGTAGCATGAATTGATATACTGGAGGATTTATGAAAAACTTTATTTTATTTATCATTACTGTAATAATTATCGGTGTATTATATTTTTATCATCAAGATTTACAAAAAGCATACTATTCTATACTTCGTTCTTTTCGAGATGATACTTCTACATTAGAGAATAAGAATGAATATTATAGAGATTATGATTTTAATTTTGTACAGACAACGGATGATTTTTCACCAGAGTCTAGTCAAGATATTTTGAATATTTTTTATACCGCTATTAATTCTGGAATGGAAGATTTTACATTTTATTGTCCTGATACTTATACTGATTGCCTAACTGAAGTTGAAACGTTGGCTAACAATCAAGAAATGCTTTCTGATATTAATAATTTTGTTCATCCTTATAATGGTTTTTATCATATAGAAACTCAATACGATTCTTTAGGAAAAGTACAAATTCATATTCAAAAAAGTTATTCTGATGAACAAATTGAGCAAATTAATAATAAAGTAGAACAATTATCACAGCAACTAATTATTCCTGGAGATACTGATATTAACAACATTTTAAGAGTTCATGACTATATTATTAATCATACTGTCTATGATTCAGCAAGAAGTGATTATGGAGATACTACTTATCAATCAGATATCGCTTACGGTCCTCTTTTTCAAGGGTATGGTATCTGTGGAGGATATACTGATGCTATGCAATTATTTTTAGAAAAGTTAGGTGTTAAAAATTATAAAGTTTCTAGTGATGAACATGTTTGGAATGCTGTATTTATTAATAATCGATGGCTACATTTAGATTTAACTTGGGATGATCCAGTCACATCTACGGGAGAAAATATATTAGATCATAAGTTTTTCTTAATAGATACTTTAACTTTGCTTAACCTTGAAAAAACAGAACACCAATTTAATATTGATGTTTATTCCGAATTAAAAGAAGCCTAATTGGCTTCTTGTTTTTTTATATCTTGATATATTTCTTCGATAGTTTGATTAAAATCATCAAAATTAACATTATACCAATGAGTATCAAATTGATGATTAAAAAAAGTATATTGTCTTTTTGCATAATGTCTAGAATTAAGTTGTATTTTTTGAATTACTTTCTCTAGATTGTCTTCTCCTAAAAAATAAGGAATAAATTCTTTATATCCGATTGCTGTAGTTAATACTCTAGAGTTTTTATAATCTTCTTGTAAGGATAATACTTCTTGCAATAAACCTTGACCCATCATTTTTTCTACTCTTTGATTAATTCTATCATAAACTGTACTTCGTAAAGAAGTAAGACCAATAACAAAAATAGGATATAGGCACTCATCTTTTTTGCTGGTTATGTTATCTCCGTTTTCATATTTATTTAAAGTTCGAATCAGTCTTTTACGATTATTAGGATGAATAGATATGTGACTATCATATTCTTTTATTTTTTCTAATATTTGTTCATTCGTTAAATCCTCATACGTTTGCTTGGTGCTTTCTGGTGTAAAAATATAATTATATAGTGCAGCTTTTATATAAAGACCGGTTCCCCCTACTATGATTACTCTTTTGCCACGGCTATCAATATCCTTTATTACTTCTCTAACATCTCTTTGATAATCATAGACACTATATTCTTCCGTAGGATCTTTTATATCCACTAAATGATGAGGAGCTTCTTTTCTTTCTTCTCTGGTTGGTTTTGCACTACCAATATCTAATTTCTTATATATTGCAACAGAGTCTCCATTAATAATTTCGGCGTTCATTTTTTTGGCAAGCTCAATACTTAATTTAGTTTTGCCAACTCCTGTTGGTCCGACAATTACAATAATTGGTTTCATAGTTCACCTTCTAATCTAAAGATCTTTTAAATAGTTTTTCCAAATCATATTTAGTATAAGTAATAATCGTAGGTCGACCATGGGGACAAGTAAAAGGATTTTCACAACATCTCAAAGTATCTAATAACCACACTTGATCGTCATAGGATAGATAATCATTCGCTTTTACCGACATACGACAGGCCATAGTAGCTGCCATGCGCCATACAAATTGGTCAAAATCAAATTCTTCTTTGGTAATTATAATATCGATTACTTTGCGAATACACTCTTCAGCAATATCATCTTCTATCCATTGTGGATGACTACGAACAATAATCGTATTCATACCAAACTCTTCGGCAAAAAAACCATATTTATTTAAAATATCTAAGTGATTTTTAATGATTAAAAATTCATTAGATGCAAGTTCTATTTTTACTGGAATCAATAAATCAATAGGGATAACTTTCTCTTTTAAAGCTGCTAATACTTTTTCGTAATTAATTCTTTCGGCGGCTGCATGTTGGTCAATAATATACATACCATCTTCGTTTTCCGCAATAATATAAGTCATATAAACAATTCCTCTAGGAATCATTGGTTTAATCCGTGGCTCTCTCATAGGTGGCACTTCTTCTTTAGTCTCATCTTTTTCTTCGAGGCTTGATGTAGTTGTTGCACTATTTTTTTCTGCAACAGAAAAATCTAAGGCAATCTCCTCGTATTTAGGTTGAACTACCTCTTCTTTTTTAAATGCTCGGTAAAGTGGAAGTGTCGTTTCTCTTACTGCTTCTTCTGTTCTGGTACTTATTTGAGGGATTAATGTCAATTTCTTTAATTGCTTTGTAAATTCTTCATTTACCAATTCTTTTAAAGTATCCATTTTAGAAAATTTAATATCCATCTTAGTAGGATGAATATTAATATCAATTAAAATAGGATCTACGTCGATATTTAAGACAATAATAGGAAATTTATCTTTCGGTATATAGGTATGATAAGCATCTACGATGACTTTGTTTAATTCATTATTTTTAATAACTCTTCCATTTACTAAAGTAGTAATAGAATTACGATTACTCTTTGTCATTTCAGGATAAGACATATATCCATGAATATAATAATCGTCATTTTCTCCTGATACTTCAATCATCTTTTTGGTAATATCTGCTCCATATATTTCATAGATTACTTTTCTTAAGTCACCATTGCCATCCGTATCTAGTAACACTTTTTCGTTATTAATTAAAGTGAATTTAATATTTGGATATGATAACGCCATTTTGTTTACATATTCTGTAATATTAGCAAGTTCTACATAAAGATTTTTTAAGTACTTTAGACGTACCGGGGTATTATAAAATAAATCTTTGACAGTAATTACAGTTCCTTTTTGCAAGTCACTATCTTCAACATGCATGTCTTTTCCGCCAGATAAGGTAAGGTATGTTCCTTCTACACCATTAGAAGTCTTTAATTCAATATTAGAAACAGAAGCAATGGATGGAAGTGCTTCTCCACGAAATCCTAATGACTCAATATTAAATAAATCATCCAGATTTTTTAATTTAGAAGTAGCGTGTCTAGAAAATGCCAAAGTAGCATCTTTCCTATCCATACCAATGCCATTATCAGCCACTTTTACTTCTTTTACGCCTGAATCGATTAGTGTTATTTTTATTTCGTCACTACCAGCATCAATAGAGTTTTCAACTAATTCCTTTACTACATTCATAGTTTTTTCAACTACTTCACCTGCAGCAATCTTATTAGCTAAAATCTCATCCATTACTTTTATTTTGCTCATATTTTTTTACCGCCTTATCTTAAGGATATTGTTTTTCTATTTTATGTCCACCACTACACCTTACTTCTACTTGATAACGATAATCAGCAAGTCCTACGGTAGCAGAACTAGTTTCATTCGTAACCGTAACTGTACCTTTACATGTTGTTCCTTTATTATAAGGATCAATTGGTTTTTCAATATATTGTTCTTCAAATAATGTTTCTATATCAATTGTTGCGGAACTATTAGGTTCTCCTTTCGGATTTAGTAGGACATTTTTTTCCATCATATAGTTTACCATGCCATCATAAGAACTTGAAGCAATAGTATCCATCGCTTGTTCTCGAGTCCTGTTTAAATAGATTGTTACTGCTCCCACAGCCACTGAGATTAAAATTCCTAAAATTGCAATAGTTGTTAATAATTCAACTAAAGAAAATCCTTTTTTATTTAATTTTTTCACACTCATCACCCTTTCATATCCATTATACTACAACTCTTGTAAGTAAGTAACTAAATTTTTTGCAACCTCTTTAGATACTACTTCTGAAAGTTCATCTACACTTGCTTCTTTTAATTTCTTTAAAGAACCAAATCTCTTTAATAACTCTTTTTTTCTTACTTCGCCGATTCCAGGGACAACATCTAAAACACTAGATAACATACCTTTCGATTTTATATTTCTGTGATATGTAATTGCATAACGATGTACCTCATCTTGAATTCTAGTAAAGAATAAGAATAAATTAGAATTCTTATCTACATTTAGCACTTCATACTTATCATTCATAATATAACTAGTTCTGTGATTGTCATCTTTAACAAGACCAATAATAGGAATATGTAATCCTAAGGAATCAACAATTTCTTTCGCAACACTAATTTGTAATTTACCACCATCCATCACAATTAAATCTGGTTTTTCTAAGTTCTCCATCAGTACTTTATAATACCTACGATATAAAACTTCCTTCATCGCCGATAAATCATCTTTTACATCTGTAGATATCTTAAATTTACGATATTCATTTCTTAACGGTAAAAAATCTTCAAAAACTACCATGCCACCTACATAGAATGTTCCGAATAAATGAGAGTTATCAAACGACTCCATTCGTGATACTGAATCAAGCTGCAACAACTCTTTTAACTCACGGATAGCATCCATTCTAAGCCTATCATCTTTCTTTAATGTCTCTTCTTGTAAATCTAACTGTTCTTTGGCATTTTCCTTCGCTAAATCTAATAGTTTTTTTAACTTTCCTTTTTGTGGACTATACGTTTTTAGTTGAAAATACTCACTAATAAGTTCCGAGTTTAACTCACCTGGTAAATATAACTCTTTAGGTAACACTCCTGACTTATCATAAAACTTAATTAAATATTCCACTACTTCTTCTTCCGGATCAATCATCGTCTGAATAATTTCGTTATGCCTTCCAAACAACAAACCATCCCTAATAAAGAAAATCTCTATCGATAAATAATTCTCATCTTGATAATAATTTACCAAATCAAATTGGTATCCCTTATTAAGATCAATTTTTTGTTTACGTAAAGTAATATCGATATCTTCTAACATCTGTTTTAATTCTAATGCTTTTTCATAATTCATAGCTTCACTTGCTTTTTCCATAGAGTCTTTAATTTTTTCAACAATTTCTCTAGAGTCACCCTTTAAAAAAGCAGTAATTTCCTTCTTCATCTGATTAATATCTTCTTCTGGAACTTCTTTTACACAATATCCTAAGCACTCATGAATATGATAATAAAGACATAATTCTTTCTGTAGTCTATCACACTTTCTAAGCGGATAAATTCGGTTAATCATCTCTACTGTCTTTCTTGCTGCTGCTACATTAGGATAAGGACCATATAAATGATCTTTCGACTTCTTTCGTTTGGCATTTCTAACAATTTTAAGTCTTGGATATTTTTCGTTCGTAAGTTCAATATAAGGATAAGTTTTATCATCTTTTAATAAAATATTATATTTAGGATCATACTTTTTAATTAATGTAATCTCTAGTATTAAAGACTCTAATTCTGAAGAAGTAACAATATATTCAAAATCATCAATTTCTTCTACTAATCTTCTGGTCTTACCAGTAACCGTGCCTGTAAAATAACTTTTTAACCGATTCTTCAAATTCTTAGCTTTTCCTACATAGATAATGACTCCATCTTTATTTTTCATCTGATAACTACCAGGTTTGGTAGGAACTAACGCTAACTTCTCTCTAAAGTTTTTCATCAAATCACCAACAATTCTAATTTATTATATCGTATTTTAAAAAAAATAAAAAGAAGATTTCTCTTCCTTATTGATACTTTTGCATAGCTTTCATCATTTGATTAATTTGTTTTTGATTAGGTTTTCTACCCATTTGCATCATTAATCCTTTAATCATTTCTTCATTGATTGGAGGATTATCTTTTAAATATTTTTTCATTAATTTTCTAGCAACAACGACTCCAATAATTAAGCCGATAACTAATCCTAATAATACCATTAATATATCCTGTAACATAATTTCATCTCCTTACTAATCTTATTTTACTAAAAAACAACTTATTCTACAAGTAATTTGTCTCTTTTTCTATAGAATCTTGTAAAAAGAAATAATCCTGATAACGAAACTCACAAACAAAAAATCTAGGATTTAAAAGATTTAAATAAGAAAAGAAAGAAGAAGCTAATTGTTCTGTTTCTATTTTTATATAGCTATGCTTCACCGTTAACCTACTAATTTCATCTTTATATAAATTATTATAATAATGAA
>JAGHJJ010000098.1 GCA_017886705.1 Bacilli bacterium
AGTCAGGAGTGTAGCAGGTGTGGATATAAGAATGAGAAAGTAAAAGACTTAAGTGTTAGAAGTTGGATATGTCCAGAATGTGGAAGTTATCATGATAGAGATTATAATGCCAGTTATAATATTATGTTTGAAGGGTTAAAGAAGTATATGATGGAGTTAAAGTAGGAAAAGAAAGAAACAAAAGAAAACTACGGTAGCGACTATCGGATGTTAAGCCTGTGGAGAAGTAGGGATACCTAGTCTGAGAAGCAGGAAACTTGGAAGGTGACGACCAAGGCGAATTAAGTTTACTTAATTCTTTTGTTCTTACTCAACGTATCGTTTGGTGCAAAAACGAAAATGTTACGTTATACTAGGGATAAGAGGTGATAGTATGGATTGTAAAAAAGTAGGATTACTAATAAAACAGAAAAGATTAGAAAAGAACATGACGCAACAAGAACTAGCTGATAGGCTTCATATCACAGATAGAGCAATCTCTAACTGGGAAAGAGGACTAAGAGCACCAGATATTTCTCTACTACAAGAGTTAAGCAACATATTAGGTCTTAGTATATCAGATATATTATCCGGAGAAGAACAAACTACCAAAGGACTAACTCGAATAGATAAAATAATAATTAGCTTATGTCTATTACTCCCTGGAATAATAATCTCTTACTCTTTCATGCTATCCTGTTTTAGAACAGAGTATATTTTTATAGGATCAATATTCTTATTAATAGCCTATATACTATTTCTAAAAAAAGAAACCAATCAATCTCTAAAAAAGAATGTGACATCTCTTCTTTTGTTGCTATACCTAATATTTTTACTATCAACCATATTTTATACAAAGCTAACAACAGGTACAGTTTATCCAAAATTACAAATAGAAGCTAATATCATTCCTTTTTCTTCAATCATAGAAACCATAACTCTCTTAGTAACCAAATCACAAGGTATTCCTTATTTATTTAATTATTTAATATTAGATATACTCTTATTCATACCATTAGGTATTTTCTTACCAGTACTATTTCCTGAAAAAATGACATTAAAAAGATTTATTCCGATTTGCTTCATTCTTTCTTTTACCAAAGAATTATTCCAATTTCTTTTTAACGTAGGAATGTTTAATATAGATGATATTATTTTAAATGTAGTAGGAGGCATACTTTCATATATACTATTAAAAAAACTAATGATATAATAAAAAAGAAAGAAGGTATGTTATGAAAATTGTATTTGCTACTACAAATAAAAGAAAAATAGAAGACGTCTTAGAAATTATTAAAGAAAATAATCTAGATGTTTCCTTATTAACATTAGATGATATTCTTTTCCAAGAAGAAATAGAAGAAACTGGTACTACATTACAAGAAAATTCTTTCATTAAAGCAAAAACAGTATCAGACTATTGCAAGAAACAAGGCATTCCTTATCCTGTAATAGCAGATGATACTGGACTATTTATTGATGCTTTACATGGAGAACCAGGAATATATACAGCAAGATATGCGGATTTAGAATTAAAAAATGACACTAGCTTACCAAAATATCAATGTATTATCAAAGTCTTAGATAAAATGAAAAATGTTACAAATCGTAAGGCAGTATATAAAACGATTGCTACTTATATGTCTACAGATGGCGACTATTTCCAAGAAGAAGGAGAAAGCTATGGATATATTGCAGAAGAAATCGTAGAACCTATAAAAAAACCATACTTTTATTCTGTATTTTGTCTAGAAGGGCAAGAGAAAACATTTAACCAAATGACAAAAGAAGAGTTAAAAGACACTTATCGCTATCAAACCATGAAAAAAGTTTTAACAAAAGCAGCTAAGTATAAATAGTAGGAGGACTTATGAAGATATTACTTGTAGAAGATGATCCTAAAATAAGACAAGAATTAAAAGTACTATTAGAAAATAATCAATATGAAATAGCCATGATAGAAGACTTTACTAAGGATATCACAGAAGAAATCAATAAAATAGCAAAAGACTTAATTTTATTAGATATTAATCTACCAAACCAAAATGGTTTTGATATCTGCAAAAAAATAAAAGAAAAAGAGTCTGTTCCTATTATATTTGTTACTAGTTGTACTGGAGAAGAAAGTGAATTAAAAAGTATTTTATCTGGTGGAGATGACTTTATTACCAAACCATATAATAAAGATATTCTATTAGAAAAAATAAAAAGAACAATTAAAAAGCAAAATCCTATTCAATATAAGGAAATAAATGTAAATGGTGTTACTCTAGATTTACACCTATCCTTAGTAAAATATCAAAATAATAGCATAGAACTAACAAGAAATGAATTTTTACTTTTATACTACTTTTTTATAAATCCTAAAAAAATTATTACCAAAGAAGAATTACTAGACTATTTATGGAATGAAAAATATTATTTAGATGATAATATTTTAACAGTAAATATCAATAGACTTCGTAAAAAACTAGAAGAAATAGGCCTACAAGATTTCATAACAACAATTCGCAAGAAGGGATATAAAATAGGATGATCAATTATTTAGAAGAAAAAATTGGATTGATTCTCTGGTATCTAACTTTTATTTTATTACAATTAGTAATTATGTTTGTATTAGATATGGATGCTACTTTTTTAATTTTTTCTCTATTTTTATATCTGATTTTACTAAGTATCTATCTTATCGTTAGTTATTTATGGAAAACTAAGAAAAATAAAAAAATAAAAAGGTTAGTAGATGAGTTAGATGAAAAGTATTTAGTATCAGAACTAATTAAAAAACCAAAAAATCTAGAAAATGAAGCCTATTATTATGTTTTAAAGAAAGCAACAAAAGCCATGAATGATAAGATTACAGAATTAGAACATAAATATCAAGACTATGAGGAGTATATTGAAACATTCGTACACGAAGTAAAAACTCCACTAGCAGCCATCTCACTATATAGTGATAATAAAAAAGATCATGAATTAAAACAAGAAGTAAAAAAGATAGATAATCTAGTAGAACAAGTATTATTCTATGCTAGAAGTGAAAATACCGAAAAAGATTATTTTGTAAAGAAAATAAAATTATCAGAAATTATTCATCAGGTAATGCTGCAAAATAAAGATTACTTATTAGCAAATAAAATTATAATTGAAGTAGAAAATTCAGACGTTTTTGTCGCAACCGATGAAAAATGGGTAATATTTATTTTAAACCAAATCCTAAATAATTCTATAAAATATATGGATAAGGATGAAAAAAGAATAAAATTGAACGTAATAGAAGATAAAAATAAAGTGATTTTAGAAATGAAAGATAACGGTTGCGGTATCAAAGAAAGTGATATTTCTAGAGTATTTGATAAAGGTTTTACAGGAAGTAATAGAAAAAAAGAACATTCTACTGGCATGGGATTATATTTATGTAAGAAACTATGTGATAGACTACACCTAAATATAGCAATTGAAAGTAAAGAAAAAGAATATACAACAGTAACTATCATCTTTCCTAAAAGTTCTCTACATGAATAAATAAGAAAGGAAATTATGAAATATGGCAGAAATCATGGATAATATCAATTTTAACTATGAATTAGACAAATATTATAATCACGAACAAATAACGAACGGTATACTAGAATATGAAGAGTTATTAGATTTATATCATATGATGGAATTTCCATATTTTGATTCAGAACATTTACGTCTTAGGAAGTTATTAATAGAAAACAAGCATTCATTTGTAGGCGATATAGATCAGGTAAGTGATAGGATAGTAAATACTTATCTAATTTATAATGATGCTTTTGATTTATGTAAAAAAACAGGTATTATTTATGGAAATTTAATTCGCTATATCAATTACTATCCTAATGCAGTAAATAAAGAAGAAGAACAAAGTTTTAAACAGTTATTAATGAAAAATAATATAAAGTTAAAAAAACATCCTTCCAAAGAAGCACAAATCAAAGGAGAAGATATCATTAGAATATGTTATGCTTTTTCTAATACGTATAATGTAATGAATGCTCTATGTAGAGATGTTGCTTTACCAAAATCGTATTTTGAAGATGCTAGTGGAATGCTATTACAAACAGTAAAAGACGAAATAGCAATACCAGATTCTGTAGAAAAAGAAGACAATCACTATCTAGTAAAAGTACGAAAAACACTTTACACACAATAATATTTAATATAGAATAAAGTTGGAGGTAACAGTATGGAACAAAAGCAAAAATTAGAACCGAAAAGTATTTATGACTACACTAAAATATTAGAAGAGATTCCTGATTATGACGAGGTAAGAGGAATATTTGTAGCTTGTCAAATACCTGAATGGGAAATAGTAAAAGAAGAAGTAACTAATGAGGTAATAGCAACCGATCTATATCAATTTCAAACAACTAGTGATAAAAAAGCAATGTTACAGTTTGCACTTGCTGGAGCGAAAAGGAATCACGAAATTTATAAAAAAGCCTTGGAAATATGTAAAAGATCAGGACTGGACTGTTGTAGGATGGTAGAATATATTGGAAATTATCCAACTAGTTATCCTACACCAGAAGAAAGTGAAAAAAATAAAGAAATAGAAAAGCTATTAGAAAAATATGATATCATGCCATCTTATTATGCTTATGGTGATAAAGATTTATTACAAATTACTGGAGATGATATCAATCGTATTGATGATACCATGACACGTAGTTTAAATGCTGCGAAAAAACTTTTGGATTTATCTCATATACCAGCAACATATTTTACTTTAAACAAGGAAGAAAAGTATCTAAATTTAGTAGCAGAAGAAGTATCTTTTCCAGAATCAGTATATCAAAAAGATGGAAAATCTTATCGTAAAAACAGAAAAATGTATCTAAAAAAACAAGGTTTATTATCATAAATAACTAGTATTTTACTAAAGATAACAAGCAAAATGCGAACATATGTCTTGACAAACAAAGAAAAATAAGGTATTGTATAGGCAATCAAGGAAAGGAACGAATATTATGATGAATAGAATTATGAGACATCATCATCATAAAATTATGCGCTTGCTAATACGACATTAAATATGTGGTATCGACAAGTGCTATTTGTGATGCTTGTGTCGATACCTATTCTAAATAAATATAAAGTAAAGGTTATAGGCACAAGGTCTATAACTTTTTAAATTTAAGAAAGAGGAGAGAAAAATGAATAAAGTTAATTTTAAAAATTTATATAGTTCATGGTTAAAAGACCAGGTAAAAAATAATTGTCAAATAAAATTAGGACAAAAAGAAATGACAGGAACAATTGCAGAATGTTATCAAGAAGTATTTAGTGGAGAACCATTTTATGAGAACTGGACAAAAGAGAGTGCTGAAGCAGTAATAGAAGACTATCTTAAGACTGGTACTACAATTCGAGTAGCAGAAATAGATGAAAAAGCTGTTGGCTTTTTAGTCGCAACAGATGTTATACCAGAAGATCAAAAACCTTACATTCCTTATAACCAAGAAGAGATAAGATTTATTGAAGAAATAGGAGTATCAAGTAAATCTCGCGGAAATAATATTGCAAGTGAATTAGTAAGAGGAGATATTATCAGCTCTTTAGAAAGAGATAAAAACTATATTGGTTATCGTACAAACGCAATGAGATGGTTAATAAAAAGGCCAGAGGAATCATTTGAAACCGCAATAGAAAGAACACAAATAGAAGATGCGACAAAAAGAATTGAGGGAGAACCTATTATTATTCCAACCTTATCAGAGGAAGAAAAACAAGAATTTATTAATCAATATATTGAATTATTAGAGAAAAGACCAGACTTAGATGTATCTGATTCTTCAAAATTATTTAGAGGAATAGGGTTTAATGTAGAATTTTGTAAAATAGGCAATAATTATACTTGGCAAAAAGATCCAACAGGTGAAAATAATGATAGAATATTTCCAGTATTAAATTTAAAGAAAGCAGGCTATAGTAAAACTTACTATAACGGGAAAGGACAAAGATAATGACTAATATTTTAAAAGACTTAGTAGAAACAAATACAATCGCAGATAAAGAAAACCAAAAGATAAGAGGCTATATTAAAGGATTACTGAAAGATAAGGGTTTTGAATTTACGGAACTTGGTCAAAGAAACGAAAAAGTGTTAATTGCTAAAAGAGGAAATCCTACGATAGCATTCTGCTGTCATACCGATACAGTAGATAAATCAGCATTATGGACTAAAAATCCTATGCAATTAACAGAAGATGATACTTATTACTATGGTTTAGGAGTATCCGATATGAAGGGTGGAACTGCGGCCCTACTAGAAGTAGTATTGAAATTAGACGAAAATATTCCATGTATGATTTGTTTTACTTATGACGAAGAAACCAATTTTAAAGGAGTAAGCCAATTAGTAGAAAGTAAACAAGCATTACCAGATACCTTACTATTTCCAGAACCAACGGATTTAGTACCAGTCATTGCTAATAAAGGATGTTTGGAATTTAAAGTACAATTTGAAGGAAAAAGTGCCCATTCATCTACTCCGGAACTTGGTGCGAATGCCTTATATCAAGCAATGGACTTTATTCAAGAAGTAAGAACATTTGCCAAGACCATTCAAGAAGAAAAACTAACGTTGTATGAGGTACCATATACCACGTTTAATTTATCTAAAATTAAAGGAGGAGAAGAAATTAATAAAGTGCCTGATGCTTGTGAGATTACCTTCGATTTTAGAACAATAAAAAAAGAGCATAATGATAAGATAGTGAAATTTATAAACCAATTAGCAAAGAAATACAGCGCTAAAGTAGAAATACTAAATAATCTAAATGCTGCTGTTACTACAAATGCTAACTTAATAGAAAAATTAGAAGAAATGACGAATCAGAAATCTACTGGCCTAAATTATGTAACAGAAGCATCTTTCTTCCCAGAAAAAGATATCATTATTTTAGGACCAGGTCCCGTAACAGCACATCAAAAAGATGAAAAAATTAGGAAAGAAAGTTTTAAAAAATGTCAAGAATTATACATGACAATACTACAATCGATGTAATTAGTAGTATGGATATGAGCGAACAACTATAATGTTTCTCCGTACAATTCAGTTATTGCTATATTTAGGGAGAAAACCAAAAAGAAAAAAGTAAATAACAAAGACAATTCCTAATATTTCTGCTATAATAAAAGAAGATAGGAGAGATGATATGGAAAATGATGAATATTATAATTTAGCTGATGATGTAGAAATGCAAAAGAAACATTTATATGCTCAGAGACTGTGTCATGAACATAATTTGCTGGATCCTAAAGAATTCGAAAAAAGACAGGAAATTATAAGAAAATTATTTGCAGACATTGGTGAAAATTTTACCATCGAACAACCATTTCATTGTGACTACGGGTATTTCATAACCATAGGAAAGAACTTTTATGCAAACTACAATCTAACTATACTAGATACTGCAAAAGTAACGATAGGAGATAATGTCTTTTTAGGACCTAATGTCAATCTTTATCCAGCAACCCATCCTTTAGATGTAGAAAGACGAAATAAAAATCTCGAAAAAGGTGTACCAGTTACCATAGGAGATAATGTCTGGATAGGTGGTAATACCACTATTCTTCCCGGAGTAAGTATCGGAAACAATACTGTAATAGGA